>JAGVIV010000269.1 GCA_020055845.1 Betaproteobacteria bacterium | reverse complement strand
GTACGAACGAATCTTGCTGTGCCGATTCGGCATCGCCCAACACACCGGGCAAGTGCCGCACCAGACTGTCTATCAACACCATCGCTGCCAACTCGCCACCGGACAACACATAGTCGCCGATGGAAATCTCTTCATCCACATGCCGCTGTATCAGGCGCTCATCCACACCCTCATACCGGCTCGCCAGCAGGATCAAACCCTCATCCCGCGCCAGCAATTCTTTCACCAACTCGTGCGTGAGCGGCCTGCCCTGCGGCGACAAGTGGATCACCCGACTCTTGACCATCCCACTCGATGCCTGCGCCGCTTTCGCCGCGCCTATCGCTTTAACCAGCGGCTCCACCAGCATCACCATACCGGGACCACCGCCGAAGGGCCGGTCATCCACAGTGCGGTGGTTATCCTCGGTGAACTCGCGCGGATTCCACGTCTGCAACTCGAACTTCTTCTGCTCCGCCGCGCGCCGCGTCACACCGTATTTCGTGATTGCGTCGAACATCTCGGGGAACAGCGTGACGACATCGAATCTCATTTAAGATAATCCGCCTGCCAGTCCACACGTATCACTTTGTCCTGCAAACTCACCTGCTGTATCACACTGGCGAGGAAAGGGATCAATATCTCCTTGCCCTGCGCATCGCGCACGCTCAGCACATCGTTTGCACCGGTCTCAAGCAGGGTATCAACCACTCCCAGCGATTCGTCGGCGAGGTTCACCACCCGCATGCCGATCAGATCAGACCAGTAGTATTCGCCTTCTTCCTGCTTGGGCAAACTGTCGCGATGCACTGCGACCATCAGCCCTTTGCATTGTTCGGCCGCCGTGCGGTCAAGGATGCCGGGTAGTTTCGCCACCAGAATCTTGCCGTGCACATTGGCCTCCAGCACCTGAACCTTGCGCCACGGCTGTTTGTCGTTGCCCAGATACCAGTCATCGTAGTCGAGCAAGCCATCCAGATATTCGGTAAAGGTCTGCACCTTCACCCAGCCGAGGATTCCCTGCGCACCGACGATTCGCCCCATGACGACCATGGGGTCTAATGCATCAGGCTTGGGCTGTTGCACCAGCGCGCTTAACCAGCTTGGCTACGGCGTCGCTCAATTGCGCGCCCTTTTCTTGCCAATGCGTTACACGGCCAAGGTCCAGACGCAGACCTTCCAGACCTTCGGCGGCCAGCGGATTGTAAAAACCCACGCGCTCGATGAAACGTCCGTCGCGACGATTGCGCGAATCAGCCACTACCACATTGAAAAACGGACGGTTCTTGGAGCCGCCGCGAGACATACGAATGATAACCATAGTCAAAAAACCCAATAAATGTTTATCTGGCAAATGCCAAAGGGCGCGAATTCTACGACACTTTGTCAAGAAAAGGCAAGCGCCCGCATAGGCAAGCACTACAGAGCGAAAAAAAGCCCTCGACGGGCATCCATCGAGGGCTTGCGTACAGCCCCGGAAATTTCCGGGCTGTGTTGTTTGGTGGTGATAGGTGGATTTGAACCACCGACCTCAGCGTTATGAGTGCTGCGCTCTAACCACCTGAGCTATATCACCGAATTGGCCGAACCGATTCCAAAGAGGGCGCGATTTTCCTGATTTTAGGCCCGCCTGTCAATTGCAAGGCACGAGTTTAAGTTCACTATCCGGAAATTCCTTGTGCAACACCGCCACCTGAGAGGCCAGTGCCCCCTCCAGAGAGTTCAACACAAAAACAGTGAACTTCAATTTGCTGGCGCGTTCACCCAGCGTCGCACTTTTCACCCCCGACTCGCGCAAGCGGAGTAGGTATTTTTTTGCCGCATCTTCGGTTTTAAATACGCCCAATGAAATGGCGTTCTGCCATGCCCCGCTCTCTTGTATGACAAAGTAATCTGCGATGCCCAGCGTTTTGAGCTGGGACACCTTTCTCTCCACTTGGGCATGTGTTTTCACCGGGGCGATATAAACCCAATAGCCGCTGGTGTGCTCGCTCACGCGCTGCTTCAAACGACTCCCCAGGCTAAGCCCGTCCAGCGCCTTGCTTGCCCTAGTCAAATCCGGACCAGAAAACTCACCCCACTCCATACAACTCAATTTTACAGAGTTCGGCTTAAGCGGCGGGGGCGGCACCGCCGCATGGGAAACGAGAGCGGGAGTTGGAGCCGCATCTGGAGCAGCCGCCGAAACTGCGAGAACAGACGAGGCCATAACAGGAGCCTCGGGAGGAACGGCTGATACAGCGGCAGAAACCGCAGCCATGTTCAACAGTTTCATCTTGTCCGCATTCAATTCCGCAGAAGCCCGCGGCAGCACTGCATCTGCCGTCAGCATTCCGCCCCAATGCATCGCGGTGAAGAACAAAACGTTTGCCACCAACAACACGCCGAATATCCACTTTCTCATACCTTGGTTTCCCCGATGATTTGCAATCCTTCCAACACCAGATTATCTGCATACACCACCGGCATGCCAAGATGCTCCAGTATCTGATTGGCCGCCCCGCCGCTCAACACGCAACCCGCGTCCCCTTGCGCCAACAGCAGGCCATATTGAAACTGAATCGCCCCCAGCGTCGCGCGCAGCACACCGCTATGTATCGCATCCTGGCTATTGCGCGGGAAATCTTGCACATGCCCGCTCTCGTCGCGTAATTGCGCCGTACCTTGCAGCAGACTTTGCCGCATCAGCGTGATACCGGGCACGATTAATCCGCCTAAAAATTCACCCTCATCCGACAATGCATCCACCGTGGTTGCCGTTCCGCAATTCACTACCAGACACGCTTTGCGCATACGCCGCCATGCCGCAAGCAACGCACTCCAGCGGTCGCTTCCGAGACTACCGGGGTCATCGTAACGATTGCGCACCCCGCACTGCTCCCTGACCGCCGCGACAAATTCTACAGACACCTTCCAATGCCCGCACAGCATGCGCAGCTCTTGCGCCACCTGCGCCCCCGCCACATTGGAAACGATGATGCGCGAAGGGGGAGGCAGCGCGGCGAAACTTTGTTGCAACAAAGCCCATTCGCAATTATTCACCACACCACTGTGCGTAAACGCCCCCTGCCCCACTCGCGCCCACTTGCAGCGGCTATTCCCCGCATCAATCAATAACACTATGCCCCCCTCAAGCTAATTTCGCCGGCATTGAACACTTGCAAGCCTTGCGCCGTCTCAACCCGCAACGCGCCCTCCTCAGTCACCCCGCGCACCACGCCGTCGGCCGAAGTCCCGTCTGGCAGCAACATACGCACCGGGCGACCCTGATACCGATGATAACTTCCCCACTCGGCGCGCAAGGATTTGAAACCGTGCAGCTCAAATTCCGCCAGCACTTCCGCCAATGATTCCAGCAACAAGGCCAACAACAGGTTCCTGTCCGGCAACTCGCCGCCCCCTGCCAGAGCACTCACCGGCTGATCGATACGCCGCGCCACCGCCTGAGGCAAACGCAGATTCACACCGACACCGATTACCACCACGCACGGGCCCAACATATCGCCCTGTGCCTCGATTAATATCCCCGCCAACTTGCCCTGATTGTTCACGACATCGTTAGGCCATTTAAGCCCGACATCCGAAACCCCCATTTGACTCAGCGCGCGCATCAGTGCAACCCCGACTGCCAGACTCAAGCCGGACAAAGCGGCCAAGCCAGAAGGGAAGCGCCACAACACGGAAAATATCAGCGCATTTCCCAAACCGGAGTGCCAAGTACGCCCCAACCGTCCGCGCCCAGCACTCTGCCACTCTGCCGCCAGCACGCTTGCACTGGGTTCTCCCCGCGCGGCACGCTGCAACAGCACCGTGTTGGTCGATACCACACTTTCGATCACTTCGATGCTAAAGGTTTCGGGCCTTAGCAGGGAGGCACGTACCCGCTCCGCATCCAGCCATTGCGGAGGATCGGGCAAGCAATAGCCCCGCCCGCGCACGCTGTACAAATTCAAACCGTATTGATCGACACCGCGCAAAGCGTTGTTAACGCTGGCGCGCGACACACCGAGTTGCCGCGCCAACACCTCGCCGGAATGAAACTCTCCGTCCGCGAGCAAACGCAGCAAGGCGAAGGTCAATGGTTTGGGTGGCGCGACAAGCGGCATATTCATTGCGGCAAAACCGTGTCCGGCCCGCGTTGCCCCTGTGCAAGGAAGGGTAGCAACTCTTCTTTTCGCGCCATGGCATCCTGATATCCCAGCTCGATCAATGCCCGGCAATACGCCCTGTCGAACAACAAATAACTCACCAGATTGGCCCCGCGACGGCGCATCACCCCGACAGCACGCAGCAGAATTCGTATCGTCCACGGCAAGCCGTGTAGATGGTTTTCGGCGATCCGTTCCAGGGGCTGACTGGGCGAGATG
>JAGVIV010000296.1 GCA_020055845.1 Betaproteobacteria bacterium | reverse complement strand
TCGCGCACACCCCGCAATTGTGCCAGACCTTGCTGCAACGCGCGCGCTGCTGTCTCATCCAGCACCGGCAACTTATACAATCGGGTACGCACGGCAGCCGGCGGCTGCATGGTGCTGGCCACGGCCAGCCACAGCAGCAGCAATACGATGGCGAAATACAAGATTGCATCATGCCCGAAATGCTGCATCAGCAAACCGCCCATGGCCGCACCGAAAAAGGCACCGAGGAATTGCACACTGCTATACACCCCCATCGCCGTTCCCTTGGCCGCGAGCGGCGCGATCTTGCTGATCAGCGAAGGCAAGCTCGCCTCCAGCACATTGAACGCGGTAAAAAATAACAGCAGCGCGATACCCACACCCCACAGGCTGTGCTGCAGCGACAAGATCAGTATCTGCCCCAGCGTCGCCAGCGCAATCGCGCCCATGAACACCTGCTTCATCTTGGACTTTTTCTCAGCAATGATGATGGGCGGAACCATCAGCGCGAACGCAATCAGCATCACCGGCAAATAGATCTGCCAATGCTGGGCGGCATCCAGCCCGTTATCGCGCAGGATAAACGGCACTTGCATGAACACAGACATCAGAATGGCGTGCAGCGAGAAGATGCCGAAATCGAGACGCATCAAGTCTTTGTTGCGCAGCACTTCGGCGATTTTCTTTGTCGTGGCTTCGGTGTCGGAATGGAAACGGGTGATCGCCGGGTCCGGAATCACGAAGGCCACCACCGCCATCGCCACCACCGCCAACACACCGGTAAGCGCGAAGATACCGGAGACACCGATGTGCTGATAAAGCAGCGGCGACAAAATCAGCGACAGCGAAAACGTAATGCCGATGGTCATGCCTATCATCGCCATCGCCTTGGTGCGATGTTCTTCGCGCGTGAGGTCGGCGGTGAGCGCCATCACTGCCGCATTAATTGCCCCGGCGCCCTGGATCACGCGCCCCGCGATGATCCAGTAGATATTGTCGGCGGACGCCGCCACGAAACTGCCGATGACGAACAGGATCAGCCCAGCATAGATTACCGGCTTGCGCCCGTAACGGTCGGACATCCATCCCGCCGGAATCTGCAAAATCGCCTGCGTGAGCCCGTAGGCACCAAGCGCCATACCGATAAGCAGATGACTCTCGCCGCCGGGCAACTTTTCTGCATACAGCGCGAAGATCGGCAAGATGATGAACAGGCCCAGCATACGCAGGCCGTAGATACCCGCCAAGCCCACACTGGCACGGCGTTCAAGGGAAGTCATGGCGGAATCTAAAGCGGACATGGGACGGAAATCGGTTGTTTCTAAAGACGCGTATCTTAACAGGTCGGCCCAGTGCCTGACAGCCGCATACCCCTACCCGTATCAGCGGTATCGGGACAAGCCGCAGCGGCTTTTCAGGAAGGACGACTCAAGGCGGCCGCGCAATAAGGACACACTACGGGCTTGTAAGCGATACCGAAACTGATCTCGCTGGGAGTGCCGTCGTCTTTGCACGGAACAACCACTTTCTCGCACACCGGACAGCGGTAATAACGCTTGGCCGTGATGACGAACACCACTCCGCTCAAAAAAATCAGCATATCCGCCATGAAAATAGACACATTATCGTGGCGCGGGATGGCCCATGACATCAGCAAACAAGCCATGATGATAATAAGGAACATTGGCAACAGGCCGCGTAGCGCGAAGGTCTTTTTGCGCCGATTAAATTCAGTGATCGAATCTTGTGCTTGCACGTCTCTAACTCCCTTTGGACAAGGCCGCAGATTAGCATTTTTCCGGCACCGGAACACAGTAGCCACCCCTCTTTCCCATTCTGCTCACAGGGGATTTGTTACGCGTGAGTTTAGGCGCTAATCTACGCGCCATGATTTCCTTCGCCTTGTCCTTCGTGCTGGGAGTGTGGCTGTTGCAGCAGCAGGCGGCACTACCGCCCGTTGCGCTGGCTTGGTATTTACCAGTTTTTCTGCCCGTGCTGTACTTGCCGCGCCGGACACACTGGCAACGCGGCACGCGCTTTTCGCTGCTCTGTCTGGGGGCCGTGACGGGCGGATTTCTGTACGCGGCGTGGATGGCGGAGGTGCGCCTTGCCGACGAGCTTCCCGCAACATGGCAAGGCCGCGACATCGCGCTGCGCGGTGTGGTGGCGGAGATGCCGCGCCTGCACGAACGCGGCCTGAGTTTTGTTTTCGACGTGGAAAGTGTGGAGACACCCCAGGCCCACGTACCGCGCCATCTTCTACTGTCCACCTATCGTGATGAAAAGTCCGCGCCGCTGCAGCCGCACGCGGGAGAACGCTGGCAGTTGACGGTGCGTTTAAAACAGCCCCACGGCACCAGCAACCCGTACAACTTTGATTTCGAAGCATGGGCGCTGGAGCGCGATTTGCGCGCGGTGGGTTATGTGTACAACAAAGGCAAGAACCGGCGCATCGATGCACGTGTTACTTCCGGCGCATACACCATAGAACACCTGCGCGAAACGGTACGCACACATTTTCAGTCCACACTGGGTGATGCGCCTTACAGCGGGGTATTGAGCGCGCTCGCCATCGGCGACCAGGGCAGCATCCCGCCCGCACAATGGCAGATATTCACCCGCACCGGCGTGAACCATCTCATGAGCATCTCCGGTTTACATATCACCATGCTGGCGGGGCTCGCCTTCGCACTCACCTATCGCTTGTGGCGACGCAGCACACGCCTCACCCTGCGTCTGCCCGCGCGCAAAGCGGCTGTGCTAAGCGGTTTCCTTGTGGCGCTGGCTTACGCATTATTGACGGGATACGGCGTGCCCGCGCAACGCACCGTCTACATGCTGGCCATCGTGGCACTGGCGCTATGGTCGTCGCGCACCATCGCACCGTCGCAGCTGCTGGCTGCCGCGCTGTTTGGCGTATCCCTGCTGGATCCGTGGGCCGTGTTGTCTCCCGGTTTTTGGCTATCGTTCGGGGCGGTGGCGCTCATCTTCTACATCACGGCCAACCGCGTCGGCACACGCCACTGGCTCTCCGAATATGGCCGTGTGCAATGGGCCATGAGCATCGGGCTGATTCCGCTTCTGCTCGCGCTGTTCCAGCAGCTCTCGCTGGTATCGCCCGCCGCCAATGCATTCGCTATCCCACTCGTGAGCTTCGTGGTCGTGCCGCTCACCCTGCTAGGTGCGCTGCTCCCTTTTGACTGGCTGCTGCAGCTCGCGCACCAGGCTATGAGCTTGTGCATGATTGCCCTGCAATGGCTAAACGATTTACCTGTAGCGGTGTGGACTCAACATGCGCCTCCCGCATGGAGCATTGTTCTCGGCACGGGCGGTGTGTTGTGGATGTTGTTGCCCGCAGGCTTTCCCGCGCGCTGGCTGGGGGCGCTGATGCTCTTGCCCATGTTCGCAATCGTCCCGCACACCCCGAGCTCAGGCACTTTGCGGCTAATCATCTTTGATGTGGGGCAAGGCTTGGCTGTTGCCGCACAAACGCAAAACCATGCCCTGCTCTACGACGCTGGGCCCGACTACAACGGTGACGCGGACAGCGGCAACCGCATCCTCGTACCGGCCCTGCGCGGCCTTGGCATCGCGCAACTGGACGGACTGATACTCAGCCATGATGACATCGACCACACCGGCGGCGCGCAGTCGGTATTACAGGCCATACCCACTGCCTGGATCAGCTCCTCGCTCAGTCCTGAACACACAATCTTACAGGCGCGGCAAGACTCTCACCGCTGCGTCGCGGGACAAAAATGGAATTGGGACGGGGTGTATTTCGAGGTGCTGCATCCCGCGGCTGAGAGTTATGCGCGCGCCGACATTCGCGACAACGAGCGCGGCTGCGTGTTGCGCATCAGCACTGGACAGCACAGCGTATTGCTCGCCAGCGACATCGAACAAGGCACGGAACAACACTTGCTTAAACGCTATGCCGACAAATTGCCCGCCACACTGCTGCTCGTCCCGCACCACGGTAGCAAGACCTCCTCGCTTCCCGCTTTTATGCAAGCCGTGCATCCGCGTTATGCGGTATTTACTGTCGGCTACCGCAACCGCTTCCATCACCCGCACCCGGATGTATGGGAGCGTTACCGCGCCGCGGGAATAACACTGCTACGTTCGGACACGGACGGTGCACTCGTATTGGACATGAACAATACCGAGTTCAGCATCGAAACTTATCGCAAGACACACGCGCGCTACTGGCAACACCATATCAACTAGTCTGCGCTTGCGAATCCTGCCCCCACACTAGGCCGAGCTGTTTGGCGACACGCACCGCTTCCGCGCGCGTACTCACGCGCAAGGCTTGAAATATCGCAGCCACATGCACTTTTACCGTACCCTCCGCGAGACCGATATTCGCGCTAATCTCACGGTTGCTCAGCCCCGCAGACAGATGTGCCAGCACATGCATTTGGCGCGCGGTTAGCCCATACTCTTTGAAATCCACACAACGTCCATCCTTGCCGATGTTGTTATTTTCGGCAGCACGCACTGCATGCAGCAAAAACTGCGTCGGCACATATACACTTCCTTGCAGCGCAAGACGCAGGGCCCCCAGCAAAATCGTAGCGCTAGCGCTTTTGCACACAAAGCCGCTCGCCCCGTTGCCCAGCACTTTGCTGATAACTCGGTCATCTTCCTCACTCGACACAACCACCACGGGAATCTGCGGATAACGCTCACGCAAAGCCTGGATTGAAAGCACACCGTCGCAGTGCGGAACATTCAATTCCAACAAGATAATATCTGGCTGTAGCGCCGCCAACGTCAGCCCCTTGTCAAAATCGGCCGCCTCCAGTATCTCGTTGGGTTCATCCGACAACTTGTGCAGAATGCAGCGCAAGCCCTCACGGAATAACTCATGATGGTCAATCAGCAATATTCTCATGGCAACTCCTTCGGATAGGGGCGGCGCGCACATTGGCGCTACGCTATATACGGCCCACTCTATCTGAAACAGTTTCAGACGCGCATCCCCCAAATGAGGTAGTAATCTAAAAAAATTGAATTTTTGGACCTGCGAAATAGCGCCGTACCTACCCTATTTGGGGGATGCAGGAATGTCTACGCTTCAGTTATATTCAGGACACCGCTATCCAGCCGAACATCCGACATGCAGATCCATCTTCAGCTCGACCGACACACTGCGGCACAACTCAGCCGCGCCGCAAAAAACCAAACCGAACAAGTGGAAAATGTCATTACGCGCGCCGTGCACGAATGGCTGGAGCGCAACATCCTCGCGCAATGGCCGAAACAAGTGCAGTGTTTCAAAGGCATGTCCGACATCCCCCTGTTCGAATCCAGCCGCGATAAACTCTCCCCGCCGCGCGAGGATCCGCTCGCATGAAATACCTGCTCGACATCTGCGCCGTAAGTGATTTCGTCAAAGGCCATCCCAATGTGGTCAAGCAGCTCAAAGCCACGCCGCCCGGTTTGATTGCCATTTCCAGCATCACACGCATGGAGATCGAATACGGGCTGACACTGCACAGTGAACGCGCAGGCGCGCTTGCACCGGTGTTGCAAGCACTGCTAGACAGTATCCACACACTGGCATTCGACGAGGCCGATGCCCAAGCCGCCGCCGGGGTGCGCAGCGCCTTGCACAAGAAAGGCAAACAGATGGGAGCTTACGATTTATTGATCGCCGGCTGCGGACTGGCCAAAGGGCTGGTGCTGGTCACCTCCAATGTTGCCGAATTCCGCCGCGTAAGCGGGCTACAAGTGGCGAACTGGCGCTAGACTCAGGGCAACTGCGGATTGCTGTTCACAAAACGGATAAAGTCATCCGCCTCCAGCGGGCGACTGAAGAAGTAGCCTTGCACCTCGTCGCAGCCCCGGATGCGCAGGAAATCCAGCTGCTCTAAAGTCTCCACCCCTTCCGCGATAACTTCCAGATCAAGTCTGTGTCCTAGGCTGATAATAGAACGCACGATGGCCGCATCACTTTCGTCGGTCTCAATGTCGCGCACGAAAGACTGGTCAATCTTCAGTTTGTTCACCGGCAAATTTTTGAGGTAACTCAAACAGGAGAATCCGGTGCCGAAATCGTCGATAGACATCTGCACACCGAGCGCGTGCATGCGTGCCAAAAACTCCATGGCAGCTTTGGTGTCGCCCATCATGATGCCTTCAGTAATCTCCAGCTCCAGACACTCCGCGGGTAGCCCGCTCTCTTTCAGAACGGACTCGATGAGTTCGGCCAGATTGGGCTGGCGCAATTGCCGGATGGACAGATTCACCGCGACCGGGAATGCCGTCATGCCCTGCTTCTGCCAGGCGGCGAAACGCCAACAGGCGGTGCGCAACACCCATTCGCCGATCGCGACAATCTGCCCGGTCTCTTCCGCCACCGAGATGAATTCGGCCGGCGACACCAGACCTTTTTCCGGATGCTTCCAGCGTATCAGTGCCTCCGCTCCGCATATCTTGCCGCTCGCCAGCTCCACCTGCGGCTGAAACACCAGGGTGAACTGCTCCTGCTCCAAAGCCAGACGCAGGTCTTTTTCCATCGAGAACACCTGATTGGCGCGAAAGTGCATCTCCGGTGTGAAAAACTTATAGTTGTTGCGCCCGCTCTCCTTGGCGTTGTACATCGCCGCGTCCGCGTTCTTCATAAGCACATCGATGTCGGTGGCATGCACCGGATACAGCGCGATGCCGACGCTGGCATAGGTGGATATTTCCTGCCCGCTGAGATTGAACGGTGTGGCCAACGTCTTGAGCAGCTTGTCCGCCACGCTGATCACCCCGGCCT
Organism: Betaproteobacteria bacterium; assembly: GCA_020055845.1. Classification (GTDB taxonomy): domain Bacteria; phylum Pseudomonadota; class Gammaproteobacteria; order Burkholderiales; family Gallionellaceae; genus PALSA-1006. Next base: position 1,946 of record JAGVIV010000296.1, on the reverse strand, counting down.
CGTCCACCTCGCGCAACAACACAATAAACTCGTCGCCGCCGATGCGCGACACGGTATCGCCTTCGCGCACGCAATCCTGCAAACGTTGCGCGACCGACTGCAGCAGTTTGTCGCCGACCGAATGCCCCATCGAGTCGTTGATATATTTGAAACGGTCCAGATCAAGGAACAGCAGCGCGAACTGGGTATCGTCGCGATGCGAGGAAGCAATCAACTGCCCCAGACGGTCGCGCAGCAGCGTGCGGTTGGGCAGCCCGGTGAGCACGTCGTAGTACGCCAGGAAGTGCACGTTCTTGTCGTATTCCTTGCGCTCACTGATGTCGCTGGAAATGGAGATGTAATGGGTGATTGTGCCGTGCTCGTCGCGCACCGTGCTGATGGCCTGGTGTTTATAAAAATGACGCCCGCCTTTGGTCTTGTCGATGATCTCGCCCTGCCAGCTTCCCGACTCATTGATCGACTTCCACATATCGACAAAAAAGGCGGTGTCGTGCTCGCCCGATGCCAGCAAACGCGGATTGCGCCCTTTGACTTCGGCAAACGTATACCCCGTCATATTGCTGAAGGCATCATTCACGGCCACGATATTGTTATTGATGTCGGTAATCAAAATCGCTTCGCTGGTGCTCTCAAACACCTTGGCGGCCAGACGCAACTGTTCCTCTTCATGCCGGCGCTGAGTCACATCGCGGATGAAGGCGCTGAACTCCATCTGCCCATTGAGTTGAATACGCGTGATTGCCAGTTCGATTGATAAAGCATGTCCGTCGCGGTGCAAGCCCTCGACCACGATGCGCGAATCCAGTACTTGGCTGTCACCTCCTTCCAGCACATGCTGCAACCCGTGCTGATGAGCCGCCCGGTAATGCTCGGGAATGATGGTCTCGTGCAACGGACGACCGAGCACTTCTTCGCGCTCCCATCCGAACACGCTGCTCGCTTGTTTATTCCAGCCGGTGATCCGCCCCTGCGCATCCATACGAATGACCGCGTCCAAAGCCGTATCGATGACCGCCTGATGACTTTGCTGGCTGTCGCGCAGCGCCATCTCGGCCAGTTTTCCCGCGCTGATGTCCGTGACCGTGCCGAAACAATAGACCGCGCGCCCGTGCTCGTCGAAATCGAACTCAGCCTGCTCGCGCACCCACTTGGTCTCGCCGTGAACCACAATACGATGCTCAATGTCGTAATCCGCGCCGTGCAGCGCCGCATTCCAGGATGCCCCCACTTCACTCAGGTCACCCGGATGCACAAAATTCATGAACTTCTCCAGCGTGAGCGGTGTTCCCGACTTGACACCGAACATGCGGTAAGTCTCGTCCGACCACTCCAATCTGTTTCGGCTGATATGTAGCTCCCAACTTCCCACCTTGGCGACGTACTGCGCACGCTTCAGACTGCGCTCGTTGCGCTCCAGAATATTGCGCACCCGGTTACGCTGGAAGTTGACCGCCGAAAGTGTGGCACCCAAAATCGTCATGATGAGCAAAAAACCCCACAACTCTAAGGTGTTGCTCGCAGAATAAGCCGCAAAGAATCCCTGACCGGAGGCGGCGCTGAACAATGTACCCGAGGCAATCAGCAGCAGCACGGCGCTCACAACGCGCGAATTAAAACTCAATGCGGCCCACACAACCATGGGAATCAGCATGAAAATTCTGGGCTGGCGGCCAACCAACTCGCGCCCCAACTCGCTAAAAATCATCACGCACATCAGCGATAAGATGGAAAACAACAGCAGCGCCTGTTTACGGTAAGCCGGAGTCCAGTCAAAGGAACGATGGCGCAACAAGGAAATCACCACGGGAGCAAAAAACACCACCCCCAGACTATCCCCCATCCACCACAGCAGCATGGTCGTGCCATACTCGCCCTGAGCCACTACTCCGGCCCATTGCAAACACAGGACACCGATGAGCGCACCGGGCAAAGTGCTGATGATTCCG
>JAGVIV010000195.1 GCA_020055845.1 Betaproteobacteria bacterium | reverse complement strand
GCCGGGTACCACGCGCGACAGTATTTATATCGATTTCGAGCGCGGCGGCAGGCCGTACACCATTATTGACACGGCCGGTGTGCGGAGACGCGGCAAGATTGATGAAGCCATTGAGAAATTCTCCGTGGTGAAGACGCTGCAAGCTATCGAGGATGCCAATGTGGTGGTGCTGGTGGTGGATGCCGGCGACGAGATCACCGAGCAGGATGCGCACTTGGCGGACTTCGTTCTGCAGGCTGGGCGGGCTTTGGTGCTCGCGGTCAATAAATGGGACGGTCTGGATGAGTACAAGCGTGACACCGCGAAGCGTGACATCGACCGCAAATTGCATTTTCTGAGTTTTGCCAAACACCACTTCATTTCGGCTTTGAACGGCAGCGGGATAGATGCGTTGCTGAAGTCGGTGAATGATGCTTATGCCGCGGCGATGTCCAAGATGGCAACGCCGCAACTCACCCGCGTTTTGCTTGCGGCAGTGGAAAAACAACAGCCTCCGCGCGGCAGTATCTTCCGTCCCAAAATGCGTTATGCCCACCAAGGGGGCAGCAACCCGCCGCTCATCATCGTGCACGGCAGTGCTCTGGATAAGGTGCCGGAAAGCTATCGCCGTTATCTGGAAAAGTGTTTTTGCGATGCGTTTAAACTGCAGGGCACGCCGCTGCGAATCGAGTTTAAGGCCGGCAAGAATCCTTTCGCCGAAAAGAAGCCGCGCGCGCTTACCGAGAGCGAGCAACGTGCGGCCCACCGTGCCCGTATTCGCGGGCGCAGACTGTACGGCTGATGCTAGTCAGGCGCGTCAAAATCCAGTAGAGTGGGCATCCGTTAATAACAACAAGAGCAATAACCATGAGCGCAAAAGGGCAACAACTACAAGACCCGTTTCTGAATGCCTTACGCAAGGAACATGTGCAGGTCGCTATCTATCTCGTCAATGGTATCAAGCTGCAGGGTCAGGTCGAGTCCTTCGACCAGTATGTCGTGCTGCTGAAGAATACCGTCACCCAGATGGTCTATAAACACGCTATTTCCACCATCGTTCCGGCACGCGCAGTCACCATCCCGTACGACGCTGACTGATGACGCTGTCTACAACTGCCCCTAATACGGCGGTATTGGTCAGTCTGGATTTCGGCGCGCCTGATTACGCCGAAAGTCTGGAAGAGTTGCGTCTGTTGGCGGAGAGTGCCGGTGTACATACTCTCGCGCTGGTGGAAGGCAAGCGGCAACGTCCCGATGCCTCCACCTTTGCCGGCAGCGGCAAAGTGGACGAAATCGCCGCCATTGTCGAAGAGCTGGAAGTGCCTCTGGTCATCTTTAATCACGACCTTTCCCCCGCGCAGATGCGCAATCTCACCGCCAAGATACAGACGCGTGTAATCGACCGTACCATGCTGATTCTGGATATATTTGCGCTGCGCGCCCAGAGTCACGAGGGCAAGGTGCAGGTGGAGCTTGCCCAGCTCAAATATTTGTCGACCCGTTTGGTGGGGATGAATATGGATATGGGGCAGCAAAAATTTGCGGTGGGTGCGCGCGGCCCCGGGGAAACCCAGCTGGAGTTGGACAGGCGCAAGCTGGATAGGCGCGTGCATCTGCTCAATGAGCGTCTGAAGCAGCTTAAGCGCCACCGTGAGTTGCAGCGCAAGGCGCGCAACCGTTCCGATGTGTTGTCTGTATCCATTGTCGGTTATACCAATGCGGGAAAATCCACGCTGTTCAATCGCCTGACCAATGCCAATGTTTACGCCGCTGACCAGCTGTTTGCGACGCTGGACACGACCTCGCGCAAGATATTTTTGGAAGGTGAGGGCGGAGTGCAGGTCGTGTTGTCCGATACCGTGGGCTTTATCCGGCATTTGCCGCACGGCTTGGTAGCCGCTTTTCGCAGTACCCTGGAAGAGACAGCCCACGCGGATTTGTTGCTGCATGTGGTTGATGTGAATAGCCCGGAACGCCACGATCAGGTGGCCGAGGTCAATAAGGTGTTGACTGAAATCGGGGCGCAGCATATCCCCCAGGTTGTGGTGTACAACAAGATTGATTTGCAGGGCATGCCGGCAACGGTGAAGCGTGATGAGTATGGTAAAATCGCCAGCATTCATTTGAGTGCCCGAACGGGCGCGGGTCTGGACGATTTGCGCGCGGCTCTGGTCGAGGTGCGCGATACACCGGTGGCGGATGCGCAGACAAAAGAGTGGCATCCACTGAATGACAATTGAATTAACCGAAACTAGGACGGACTTATGGGATTGAATGATCCGCAATGGGGTAACAAAAACGCTGGCGGCCCCCCTGATTTGGAAGAGGTGCTGCGCAATCTGAACAAGAAGATTGAGGGTCTATTCGGTAGATTCAGCGGCAAAGGTCCCAAGAGCGGCGGACCGGGTAAAGATACGGGCGGATTGGCGGGCGGTGTGGGTTTGATTGTCATCATCGTGGCACTGATCTGGCTCTCAAGCGGTTTCTATATTGTGGATGCGAGCCAGCGCGGAGTGGTTTTGCGTTTCGGCAAATATATAGAGGCGACCCAGGCGGGCCCTCGCTGGCATTTGCCTTATCCGGTCGAAACGGTGGAGGTTGTCAGTCTCAGTCAGGTGCGTACCGTGGAAGTGGGTTACCGCGAGAATGTTAAAAACAAGATGCTGAAAGAATCGCTGATGTTGACGGATGACGAAAATATCGTCGACATTCAGTTTGCGGTGCAATATTTCCTGAAAGATCCTGCAGATTATCTGTTCAATAACCGGGCTCCCGACGAAAACGTGCGTCAGGCCGCGGAGACTGCAATCCGTGAAGTGGTGGGCAAGAGCAAAATGGACTTTGTGTTGTACGAGGGGCGCGAGCAAGTTGCCGCAGCGACCACCAAATTGATTCAGGACATTCTTGACCGCTACAAGTCAGGCATTCTGGTGAGCAAGGTGACGATGCAGAATGCGCAGCCACCGGAGCAGGTGCAGGCCGCCTTCGACGATGCGGTGAAAGCCGGACAAGACCGCGAGCGCCAAAAGAACGAAGGTCAGGCTTATGCCAATGATGTGGTGCCCAAGGCCAAAGGTGCTGCGGCGCGTTTGATGCAAGAGGCAGAAGGATACAAGCAGCGCGTGATTGCAAACGCCGAGGGTGATGCGAGCCGCTTCAAACAGATTCTGGTGGAATACGAGAAGGCACCGCAAGTTACCCGCGAGCGTATGTACATCGATATGATGCAGCAGATCATGACCAGCAGCAGCAAGGTGCTGGTGGATCAGAAGAGCGGCAACGGCAGTTTGCTGTACCTGCCGCTGGACAAGTTGATCCAAAGCACCAATCCCGGCGCTGCACCTTTGAACGAGGCGCAGACCGCCGCCGGCCGCCCCGCGAACAATGCCGAACAAGTCGCACCGCAGGCACCGAACGAGGCAGCAGTTACATCTTCGGCGCGCGAACCATTGCGCAGCCGTGACAGGGAGACACGTTGATGAAAGCGAATATCGGGAATCTGTTGGTGGGCGTGATCGTCGCGCTGGTTTTGTTGAGCATGAGTTTGTTCGTCGTCGACCAGCGCCAGATGGCTATCGTGTTCCAATTGGGTGAGGTGGTCGGAGAGAAGGTTACTCCGGGCTTGTATTTCAAGGTGCCGCTGGTGCAGAACGTGCGCTTCTTCGATTCGCGGATTCTGACCCTGGACGGTGAAGATCCCGAGCGTTTCATTACCGCCGAGAAGAAGAATGTGCTGGTGGATTCGTTCGTGAAATGGCGCATCGCCGATGTCAAACAGTATTACATCAGCGTGGGCGGGGATGAGATACGCGCGCAGACACGGCTGACGCAAACCGTGAACGCGACGTTGCGCGAAGAGTTTGGTAAACGCACCATCCACGAGGTGGTTTCGGGTAAGCGCGAGGAATTGATGCGCGTGGTGCAGGAAAAGACCGATGTGGATGCGCGTAAAATCGGTGTGGAAGTGCTGGATGTGCGCATCAAACGTGTGGATTTTCCTCTGGAAATCAGTGATTCCGTGTATCGCCGCATGGATGCGGAGCGCAAACGCGTGGCCAACGAATTGCGCGCAACGGGTAATGCCGAGAGTGAAAAAATCCGTGCCGATGCGGACAAACAACGCGAAGTGACGCTGGCGGAGGCTTATCGCGATGCGCAGAAGCTCAAGGGTGAAGGCGATGCCAAAGCTGCGGCGCTGTATGCTTCGGCATTCGGCCGCAATTCCGAATTCTTTGCCTTTTATCGCAGTATGGAAGCCTACAAACAGACTTTCAAAAACAAGAGCGATGTGATGGTGCTTGATCCTAGCTCTGCGTTTTTCAAATATTTGAAGAACCCCAGCAAGGGTGGCAAGTGATTTAGATGACAGCGTATTGGCTGGCGGCTTTGGGTTTGATGCTGGTGGTGGAAGGAATTATGCCGTTCTTGTTTCCTGATGTTTGGCGCAGGACATTGGCCAAGCTGGCACAGCTTCAGGACGGACAGATGCGTTTTTTCGGCTTGACGCTCATGCTGAGCGGATTGCTGCTGATTTATTGGATGAATTAAAGAATGCCGAATTGGTTGTTGCCGGAAAATATCCAGGACATGTTGCCGGAAGAGGCGTGGCGTATCGAAACGATGCGTCGCGAAATTCTGGAGCTGTTGCGTTTGTCGGGTTATCAGTTGGTCGCGCCTCCTTTGCTGGAATATGCCGAATCCCTGCTTATCAACGATAGCGCGGACATGGATTTGCGCAGCTTCAAACTGGTGGATCAGTTGAGCGGGCGAACACTGGCTTTGCGTGCCGACATTACGCCGCAGGTGGCGCGTATAGACGCGCATCTGCTGAACCGTCAGGGCATTGCGCGCCTGAGTTATGCAGGTAGCGTGCTGCATACGCAGCCATCCGGTCTGATGCGCACGCGTGAGCCTTTGCAGATTGGTGCCGAGTTGTACGGACACAGCGGACTGGAAAGCGATCTGGAAGTGCAGCGTTTGATGTTGCAGTCTCTGGCTTTGCTGGGCATTCAGGGAGTGCATCTCGATCTTGGCCACGTTGCCGTGTTTCGTGCTTTGGTGCAAGGCGCTGCGATTAATAGCGAACTGGAAGCAGCGTTGTTCAGCGCGCTGCAAAGCAAGGATGTGCCCAGCCTGAAAGCTTTACTCGTCGGATTGCCCGCAGATGCACAAGCCGCATTGCTCGCGCTGCCCGAGTTGTACGGCGGGGTGGAGGTGTTGCAGCGCGCGCGGCAGGTATTGCCCGCCAGCACCCATGCGGCGCTGGATGAGCTGCAACGTGCGGCAACTGCTTTGCAGCCTTTTGCGCAGCATGTGGGGATCGATCTGGCCGAGTTGCGCGGTTACCATTACCACAGCGGTATGGTGTTCGCGGCTTATCACGCAGGTAGCCACGATGCGATTGCGGTGGGCGGACGATATGACGACGTGGGTAAGAGTTTCGGGCGTGCGCGAGCTGCCACAGGGTTCAGCATGGATTTGCGTCAGCTGCACGGCTTGCTGAGCAAACAGGCGATGCCCAAAGGAATTCTTGCCCCGCATAAAAACGATGCGGCATTGGATGCGGCCATCGCGGAGTTGAGAGGGCAGGGGCAGGTTGTGGTGGTCGATCTGCTGGAAGATTCCGCGCACCGTTCCGAGTTGGATTGCGACCGTCAATTGGTGTCGCGCGGAGCGGTGTGGGTCGTCGAAAAAATTTAATCAAGTCATAGCAAATTAGGAATGAGTATGTCCAAGAACGTAGTAGTGATCGGTACACAATGGGGTGATGAAGGCAAGGGCAAGATCGTGGACTGGCTCACCGATCATTCGCAGGGCGTGGTGCGTTTTCAGGGCGGACACAATGCCGGGCACACACTGGTCATTGCCGGCCAAAAGACGGTGCTGCATCTGATTCCCTCTGGCATCTTGCGCGAGCATGTGATGTGTTATATCGGCAACGGCGTG
>JAGVIV010000301.1 GCA_020055845.1 Betaproteobacteria bacterium | reverse complement strand
ATCTCGTCCGTCAGCGGGCGCACCGGAATAATCGTGTAGCCGAAGCCCTGCAATGCCTGCGCCACACGGAAACTGGGGCGGTTCTCCTGCGGCGACAGGCCGAGCACCGCGACGGTGTGTACCTCGTGCAGTAAGCGGCAGATGTCCTGCGGATTGGGGTTGGAAAATTGCATGGGGCATACGATAGCATCTTTCCGCGCTCGCGCGGGCACCGGGAAAAACCGCTATACTGCGCGCCGTTCAAAGCGCTCGTAGCTCAGCTGGATAGAGTATTGGTTTCCGAAGCCAAGGGTCGTGGGTTCGACTCCCGCCGGGCGCACCATCATCAAAGCCCCCTGAGAACAAGGGCGCTTTTCAGTGGCATCAATCTTCGTCTGCTGCGGTATTTATTGCGGAAGTGCTTATCTTTTCAGGTGCGCCGGAAGAGATAAAACTGGGCACTGGAAACTCACTATTAAGTTACCTTCTCAACATTCTCTCTGTTGAGAGCTTCATTTAAAGCCATCTTTAACGACCGTATAAGCGTTTCATAACGCCCATTTTTGTTTATACCTTCAATAACCACTATAGCTTTCTCAAGGTTTATTTTCATATCACTATTCGTTTCAAAATCTTTCTTTTTCAATTTTGGCAAGATTATTTTCGTTAGAAGTACATCCATAATTGTAGGTAGATTGGTTTCGGCTTGCGCCCTAGCGTAGTTAGTCATGGATGAAACACAGTCATTGTAAGCAATAACATATTTATTATCTGCAACAGAGGAAACAGCCTGCAAATGGTGTATTTTTGCATCCATTAACGCCTCATTTTTAGAAATGGCTTGAGACATTTCTGACTTAATACCAGTTACTTTTTTATCTACTGCGGAGATTTCTTCTGCCAAGTCTTTTCTGATCTTTTCCATCAGTTGAGCTTTGGCAGTATCAATTTCATTTGAAATTGTTTCAGTTAACACAGCATGGTCTGCCTTAAGTTGCTTTTTTTGGTGAAATGAAAGAAATAAAGGTAAGGCAATGCCGACGAAGCCTAATAGTCCAAATGTGGTAGTAATCACATTGCTATACATAGAATTAATATTGCTGATAATCGTAGTAGTTGTATTTGCATCCATTACCACTTGAGCAATTACTGGTGCTGCCGCTACAGCTGATACTGCCGCCATTATTCTTCTCCAAAAATACTTTTTTATACGAGGCTAACTACCCCGTCCAAGTAACACGGGGGTTTCTAAATACATAAAGGCGCAACTTAACATCTAAGCCATTCTGTATCCAGAGAAAAATTGGTCTATATATTCGTGCAGGAACTGTTCTCATTGGCGAGGGTTCACAAATTAAATCGTGATGAGAATCATCTTGGAAATCGTCAGAAAGAGCGATACCGATTGGGCGCGCAGGAAGAAACGAATCTGGGTGCAGGAAAGTGGAGTTGGCTATCTCTTAAGAAAAATAATCTGCGTCAATATCTCTCGCGTGGTGCAACACCCGAACCACTAGCAAGCCCTCTGTGTCGGGCAAATAGAAAATTATGTATGGAGTTCGCGTAGGAAAGCTGCGCAGCCCATCTGCCAACTCTGGACGTGCTCTGCCCATTTCGGGCTGTCCACTCAATACTGAAACCGTTGCATGAATCGAATCTAACGACTCATCTGCCGCAACGAGATTTTCCTCTGCTATGGTTAACCACAGTTCCAGAAGATCGGTTTCAGCTGAATCGGTAAAGCGAACGCTAGGCATCACGCCGCAGTCTTGCGAGCTTGTAACCTCTGACGACCTAGTTGCTTCAGACTTGCAAAATCAATTTCTTTTGCCCGTCCATTTTTTGCGTCACTCAAACCTTTGGCAATATCCTGACGCAAGGTATCAAGCTTCGCCGTTTTTACTTGTTCATAGGCTTCAAATAATCTCAAGGCCTCACGAATCACCTCACTTGCTGATCCATACATGCCGGACTCAACGCGTTGGCGTACACGCGCTTCTAATTCAGGTGGTAAAGAAACATTCATCGACATGGTCGCTCTCCGCTAAATGACTAGAAGTTAGTATGGCAGTTTCTGCCATTTGCCGCCATAAGCAATATGTAGGTGCTCATATTTGCCTGCTCGGATGGCAATGAAAAAAGGCTTACTTCCTTTGAGAAATAAGCCTTTCCTTGATGTGGCGCGCCCCGCATAGGCCGGATTACTTTGCCAGCAATGCTTTGACCCACGCCTGTTGGCACACGCGTTTGCGTTTTTGTTCCATGAGTTTGCGGATGTGTTGTTTGGCATCATCGAACCCCAATATGCCGGCCTCGGTGATGGTGTCGCAACGCAGGACGTGGAAGCCGAGTTCGGATTCCAGCACGCCGCTCACTTCGCCCGCCTTGAGTTCGAACAGAGCTTTGTCCAGTTCGGGAAAGAGTTTGCCGCGGGGCAGGTCGCCGAGCTTGCCGCCGTCCAGCGCCGTGGGGCACTCGGAATGTTTGAGCGCCTGTTCCTCGAAGCGTTGCGGCTCTTTTACCAGCCGCGCCTGAATCGCATTGATACGTTTGCTCGCTGCGCTGCGTGTGTTCTCGGCGATAGTGTCGTTGATGGTGATGAGGATGTGGCGCGCGAGCCGTGTTTCGGGACGGCGGAACTGTTCGGGATGGTATTGGTAATACAGCTCCACATCCATGTCGCTGACCTTGTCGGCCTGTGTGCCGACTTTTTCCAGAATGGCTTCGATCTTCATTTCGCGTTCCAGCGCGCTGGTGAAGCTGGCTTCATCCAGACCGTTGCGCGCCATGTCGTCGCTGAATTCTTCCGCGCTGGGATAGCGCCCGCGTATCTCCTGCATGGCGAGCTCCAGTGTGGAGGGCGGCACCATAGCGTCGCGCGCTTCGGGGGCGGCGAGCATGCGCGTCTCAAGTTGTAGCTGCTGCTGTGCCACGGTTTGCACGCGCGCGAATTCTTCCGGCTGCAATGCGGCGGTGGCTTTGCTGTAGAGCTTTTGCGCGGCTTTGAGCGCGAGGTAAGCCACGTTGCTATCTATCACCTCAGGCATTTGTTTTTTCCTCGTCGTCATAGATTTTTGTCGCTTCCAGTGAAGCCTCGGGTACTTGTAATACCTGGTCGTGAAAGATCACGTGGTACAGCACGCCGAAATTTTCGTCACGGAACACTTTCAATATTTCGCCTTCCATGCCCGGTGTGACGCGCACTTCGCCGCGCACGGTCAGGGTGATTTTGCTGCGTACTCTTTCGCGGCTTTCATATTTACTGGGCACCCACGGGTCGTCGATGCTGATGAGTTCTTCTTCGCGGAAGCCGACAATCTTGTTCTGTTCGAGAATGTTGACGGTGTAGATCAACTGGTCTTGCAGGAAGGTGCCGACGTTCATGACGAAGCCGGTGGAGCCGCGGCGGATGAGCAGCGTGCCGATGGCGACACCGGGATAGGTGCCGTCGTTGCGCACGTTGCGGATGATGCGCACTTCGTCGCCGAATTCGTATTTAGGCAGCATGGCGAGATCCTGTTCCCGACAGACGGTTCAATGTGTCCATCACGATCCCGCTTTGTTTACCGTGATCGAGGTCAGCGGAACGAACTGGGTTTGCGGTTCGTGCATATGGAACACCTTGAATACTTTTTCGGTGAGCGCATCCGACTTCACAAAATCCTGATAGGCCTGTTGCAGCGTGCTGACGTACAGCGCGCGGCGCGCACTTTCGTCCGCGGGCATAGCCGATTTGGCGAGGTAGTTGTGGAAGCGCTGCAGAATGTGCAGGCGATTCACATGCACCACCGAGGCATCGTAGCTGATGCCAAAATAATCGAGAAAGTCTTCGGCGGAAACCAAGTCCTCCAGTGCTTCGTCCAATGTCAGTTCGTCCATCTCGAATTCCTTTCCACGTTTGCTTCGTTGACCATCGATTGTTGTACTACTTCCAGCAGGGCTTTGCCGCCGATACGGTCATGGCTGTCCAGCTCCACCAGTTTTCCAGCATGGCTTGCCCGGTGTCGTATTCGCCCAGACGCAGATTGATATATCCGGTCGCCTTGAGCACCATGAGATAAAAGCGCAGCAGCCCCATGGAGCGCATCACTGCCTCGCCCACATTGGCCTCGCGCAGATGCCGCCACGACTCGGGAAATTCCAGGCGTCTGCCGACCACGGCCATGGTGCTCTCGGCCACCAGCAGGGCATCTTCCAGACGGTGCTGGTAAAAATAGTAGCGGTACATCGCGACCAGCACGACAAGGTGCTGGGGGGCGATGAAGTTGGCGCGCAGCAGCATGAGTTCGCCGTCTTCGCTGCCGTAGTTCGCCGCCGCCATCGCGACCAGATGTTCCACTTCCGGGCTGATGGGTTCGTCGAAATAGAGTTCGGCTTGTTCAAAATCGAGCAGATCCATGACTACACTCCTAGGATTGAGGATTTAGGAGCTGGGATTGAGAAAACCCATCGCTCTGCTTTTAACTCAATCCTCAATCCTGGTTCCTCAATCTTCATTTCTCGCCCCTCGATACTGAGATGCACAGGTCGTCGGCTTCGCAAGTCTGGCACTGGCTATCCACCGGAGCGCCCTGTTTGCGCAGCTGGCTTTCCAGCACTTCGATACGTTCCATGAGGCAGGCGATGGCGCGGCCTACCGGGTCGGGAATGAGGTGATGGTCGAGATTGATGCCGTAGATGTTGTCGGCACCCGCTTCTTCGGTGCGCAGCACAATCTTGGCCGGTATGCCGACCACGGTACGGTGCGCCGGAACGTCTTTCACCACAACCGAGTTGGCACCCACGCGCACGTTTTCACCGAGGGTAATCGCGCCCAATATTTTGGCGCCCGCGCCGACCACAACACCGTCTCCCAGTGTCGGATGGCGTTTGCCTTTATTCCAAGTCGTGCCGCCCAATGTGACCCCGTGATACAGGGTTACGTCGTCGCCGATGATCGCGGTTTCGCCGATGACAACACCCGCGCCGTGGTCGATAAAAAAGCGCCGCCCGATGGTTGCGCCGGGGTGGATGTCGATGTTGGTGAGCAGACGCGCGAACCATGCAAGCAGGCGTGCCAGATAACGCATGCCGTATTTCCACAGGCGGTGCGCAATGCGCTGCATGAGAATGGCATGCACGCCGGGATAGGTGGTCAGCACTTCAAAGCGCGAGCGCGCGGCAGGATCGCGTTTAAATACGCAGCTCACATCCTCGCGCAACAGTTGCAGCAGGGAGGGCTGTGCCGGGCTGGCTAGGGAAATCGGGTCGCTCATCGCTTCTTCCATGATGTGCTCCTAGTGCGCGGCACTGGGCTGCCGTCCGATGTAGCGTTGGTAAAGGAACAGCAGCTCTTGGTCGGCGGGCGAACGTTTTGCGCGCTCGGCAAAAGAGCGGATGTCGGGTAGCAGGGCGCGCGCCTCGGCTTGGCTGAGATTGAGACCCATGGTGGCGTAGGCGGCGATGATGCCGTGCGCGCCGGAATGTTTGCCGACCACCAGTTTATGCTGGCGGCCCACTTCGATGGGATCAAAACCCTGATAGGTGTCGGGATCTTTGAGCAGGCCGTCAACATGGATGCCCGCCTCGTGCGTGAACACACCTTCGCCGACCACACTCTTCTGCCACGGTACCGGTCGCCCGGAGGCGGCGGCGACGATGGCCGACAAGTTGGTGAAGTGGGTGAGGTCGATGCCGGTGTCCATGCCGTAGAGTTTTTTGAGCCCCAGTGCGACTTCTTCCAGCGGCGCATTGCCCGCGCGTTCGCCCAGACCGTTCACCGTGGTGTTGATGTGCGTTGCGCCAGCCAGTGCCGCGGCGAGGCTGTTAGCGGTGGCAAGTCCGAGGTCGTCATGCGCGTGCATTTCGATTTCCATATCGGAGGCGCTGCGCAATGCGGAGATGGCTTTATGCACGCCGAACGGTTCCATCACGCCGAGTGTGTCGGCATAACGCAGACGGCGCGCGCCGCATATTTCGGCAGCTTCGGCGACGCGCAGCAAAAACTCGGGATCGGCGCGCGAAGCGTCCTCGCAGCCGACGATGACATCCAAACCGTAGTCGTGCGCGCGCAGCACAACATCGTAGATGGAATCTATGACCCACTCGCGGTCGCGTTTCAATTTTTTGCTGAGGTGGATGTCGGAGACCGGGATGGAGAGATCGATCATGTGCACATCGACTTGTTCGCACAGCACGAGGTCGGCCTCGCACATGCGGCTCCATGCAATCAGTTTGGCATTCAGTCCGAGTGCTGCAACCGCATTGATGCTTTCGCGTTCCTCCTGACCCATGGCCGGGATGCCGACTTCCAGCTCCGGCACACCGAGGGCATCGAGCTGGCGCGCGATGTTCAGCTTTTCCTCCAGCGTGAACGCCACCCCGGCGGTCTGTTCGCCGTCGCGCAGGGTGGTGTCGTCGATGATGATGGAGCGGGTCATGGCAATCGCTTTAGGCGTAAGTCGGCGCGAAGGCTTTTTCAGGCTCTGCTGCGGGGCCGTCACCTTCCCAGTACGGCGACAACTTGCGCAGTTGCGCGATGATTTCCGGCACGACTGCGATCACGCGATCCACTTCCGCTTCGGTGCTGTAACGCGACAGCGAGAAGCGCACGGTGCCGTGTGCGGCGGTGTAGGGAATGCCCATCGCACGCATTACGTGCGAAGGTTCCAATGAGCCGGAAGTGCAGGCAGAACCTGAGCTTGCAGCGATACCGAATTTGTTGAGCAGCAGCAAAATCGCCTCGCCTTCGATGAACTCGAACGCGATGTTGCAGGTGTTGGGCAGACGGTTGCTGGGGTCGCCGGTCACGAAGGCACGCGGCACTTTGGCGAGAATGCCCGCTTCCAGTTTGTCGCGCAGACGCGCGACTTCGGTGTTCTCGAAAGTCATCGCTTCCAGTGCCATCTCGGCGGCCTTGCCCAAGCCGACGATGGAAGTGGTGTTCTCGGTTCCGGCACGGCGGCCGCGTTCCTGGTGACCGCCGCGCAGCAGCGGACGGAAACGTGTGCCGCGCTTGAGATACAGGACACCAATACCTTTGGGGGCGTGCAGTTTGTGGCCCGACACGGACAGCATGTCGATCTTGGTGTCTTTCAGATTCAGCGGCACTTTGCCCACGGCTTGCACGGCATCGGTGTGGAACATCGCACCGGCGGCATTCGCCAATTCAGCCATTTCGACCACGGGGAAGAAGGTGCCGGTTTCGTTGTTTGCCCACATGACGGACACCACGGCGACCTGATCGGTCAGCAGCTTTTTGTATTCTTCAAGGTCCAGGCGACCCTTGCCGTCCACCTTGAGCAGATGCACTTTGTAGCCTTCTTTTTCCAGATGCGTGCACAGCGTGAGAATGGCCGGATGCTCGACGGTGGTGGTGATGATTTCTTTGCGTTCGGGCTGCGCCTTCAATGCGGAGATGAGCGCGGTGGAATCCGACTCGGTGCCGCAGGAGGTGAAGATGATTTCGGAATCGTGTTCCGCGCCAAGCAATTCCTGCACTTGCATGCGCGCTTTTTTGATGGCGAGTCCGACCTTGTTGCCGAAGCTGTGCATGGACGAGGGGTTGCCGAACTGCTCGGTGAAATACGGCAGCATGGCTTCCACCACGGCGGGGTCAACCCGTGTCGTTGCGTTGTTGTCGAAATAGATGCCCGTCATTTGTTGCTCCTTGTTTAATTCCCTCGCCCGCAAGCGGGAGAGGGTTAGGGTGAGGGAAGGGAGTTAATGACTTAACCCTTCATTGCCCGTGTCAGCGAGCTGACTTTGGTCGGCACAATCTTGATGAACTCTTTCAGTTCTTCCATCAGTTTTTGCTGGATGCCTTGCAGCGTGAGCGCTTCCATCTGGCAGCCCGCGCATGCTCCGGTCATGTTGACGTAGATGGTCTTGCCGTCCACATCCACCAGCTCGATGTCGCCGCCGTCGCGCTTGAGTTGCGGGCGCACGGATTCCAGCACGGCTTCAATTTTGCGGATACGTTGCAGATTGGTCATGCCGCCGGCCGGAGCGGCTTCTTTGGGTTGCGCGCCGGGGTTGAAACTTTCGCCGCGCTCGGTCATCACTTTCACCAGAATCTCTTCGATGCCTTCGTGGCAAGAGGAGCAGCCGCCGCCCGCTTTGGTGTAGTTGGTCACGTCCTGTACCGATGACAGGTTGTTGGCGCGGATGGTGTCTTCAATCATCACCGCGTCGATGGCGAAACATTTGCAAATCAACGCGCCTTCCTCGTGATCGTCGCTCCACACTTCGCCGCGATAGTTGGCCACGGCGGCTTGCAATGCCTCGCGTCCCATCACCGAGCAGTGCATCTTTTCCGGGGGAAGCCCGTCAAGATAGTCGGCGATGTCCTGGTTGCTTACTTTCAAAGCTTCATCCAGTGTTTTGCCCTTGATCATCTCGGTGAGCGCGGAAGAGGAGGCGATGGCCGAGCCGCAACCGAATGTTTGAAAGTGCGCGTCGAGGATGATGTCGGTCTCGGGTTCAACCTTGAGCATCAAACGCAGCGCGTCGCCGCAGGAGATCGAGCCGACATCGCCCACTCCGTTTGCGCCTTCCAGTACACCGGCATTGCGTGGTTCAAAAAAGTGTTCTTTGACTTTGTCCGAGTAATCCCACATGACGCGCTCCTTAAAATTAAGCCGAGAAAGATGAACCGCACGCGCAGCTGGAGCTGGCGTTTGGGTTTTCGAATTTGAAGCCGCTGCCGGAAAGGCTGTCGACGAAATCGACAGTCACGCCTTCCAGCAAAGGTGCGGACAATGGATCGACCAGCAGTTTTACCGCGCCGAATTCCACGACGGTGTCGTCGTCGTTTTTGGCTTCTTCCAGAGACATGCCGTATTGAAAGCCGGAGCAGCCGCCGCCGGAGATGGCGATGCGTAATCCGGCCACGAGTACGTCCGAGCCTTTGATGAATTTCTCCACGGCGGAGATTGCATTGGGTGTCAGGTTGATCATGGTTCGCTCCTATCAGGGTGGTTTGTGCAACAGTATTCGCAAACTGCGTGCCAGACCGGGGGTGAATATCCAAGCTGCTGTTTAATTTGAGATTGGCATTTAAAAAATGCTCAACTCCCGTGTGTGGAACAAGACGGGGGAGGGGGGTTGTAGGGTTTGCGACAGAGGGTGTTTGTCGCTCTGTATCAGGTGTCGAAGAAAGGGGTGTTTTAGTCGGCCAGACTGGTGTGCCATCTGCGTGATACCCGCAAATACGGCGGAAAAGCGGCGTTATTCGCGGCGCTTAAAAATGTATATATTGTTAAAATACGCAAATCATCAGAGATAAACCGCCCTATATTGGAGTTGTCCCATGCGTATCAAAAATTTTAAATCGACGGTCGTGTTGTGTGTGTTGGCGACAGTCCTGTCTTCGTGTTCTATTTTTTCCTCGGCATTTGTTCCCTCCACGATGGAGTCGGCGCGCTGCAAACGAGACTGCACGTCCAAGTACCACTCGTGCAATCTGTACAACTGTGATGCCAGTTTGTTGGCCTGTATGGATTACTGCATGGATATAGACCGGATTGCCAACGAAAAAGCCAAGAAATAATCCCGCTTTGGCAGGTAAGCTCTGATTGCGCTGATTTTACGCGACACAGACTGAAGTGAAGTTCGCTTAGAGATAAGTTGTTGTTAATAAACCCGCCACTGGCGGGTTTTATTTTTTTACACCAAATTATTGGGTTGCAGATATTTGCGGCACCAATTTCCCGCGTAGAACATTTCAATAGGGCGTAAATAAGGCATGTTTACGTGCTTGTTGTTTTGAGGGAATATCGCACCATTATTTTTATTGAACGACTGCCATGCGACCCACCGAAAAGCTAGATCCAGAACTGCTCAAATACCATCGGGAAAGAGCCGGACTTACTCAGACACAATTAGCCAAAGCTGCACTAGTAAAAAGCGAAGGCTATTCAGATGTAGAAAAAACACAGTTACGAACTTATCAGGATATCGAAAAAACCGGAAAAACAAGTCCCAAGGGGGCACGACAAATTGCTAAGGCTCTGGGAGTTTCGGTTAGCGATCTTGAACATCCGAATATACAAGACCGTAAGCTCAAGCTAGTAGAGTTGATGAAATGTGCTGTTAAAAAAATGCAGGAGGCCAATGATAAAGACGGCCTAGTTCGCATCGCCCAAGTATTGGGTTTTCAACAGGAGGACTCGCAGGACGAATGGGATACCGTATGTGATAAAGAGTATGCCGACCTTTCCGACAAAATTGAATGGCTACATTTATTTGGCGAAGATGGAGAGCTTGAGTCCTTTGCAAAAATTTTTGATTTAACCGCTCAGCAGTTACGCCCTGCACCGCTGGCATCTTTCTGGATGGTTTCGTTTTTGACTCCATTTCGTTATTGCCATTCACTCGGGAAATTGGTTTCAGGACACACTGGAGTTTTGGCTGAAATCCAAAAAAATTGGAACGATATCTCTAAGCGTTTTCATATTGCACCCGAAACAATAAAAGCGACCATAAGCAAAGACGGGAAACGGTATCGCTTGCGTTTTGAAACATCCTCCACACTTACACTCTCTTGGTTGTTTTACGCTTGCGATACGACAGAAAAAACCGGGCTGCCATCAATCAATGCTTTCAAGTGGGAGGAGGATGAGTTGATGAAATCGTTGAAATCGTTTCTATTCGAGCATGCCTATACAGTAGTTATCGGCGGCGAACAATTTCCCCCAGAAGATAAAACTGAAGTTTATCAAGTTCGCTTTTTCGATATCGAATCTAAAGAAGTCGAAAAGCAGGAATGGGGATACGGCTCTTATGTTGAGAGCGATGGCAAATGCTATCAAAAAGTCGAAAAGGAAATATTTAACGGAACGCGGATATTTGATGATGACCGTCTATTCAGTGGTTCGCTCCTAACGTTGCTGAAAAAGCACAATGCAGATGACTGGAAATTTTTTGCTGCACTTGAGAATCCTAACCTTGGGGGCTTTCCCGGTGTTCAGATGT
>JAGVIV010000243.1 GCA_020055845.1 Betaproteobacteria bacterium | reverse complement strand
GCCGCGCAGGACTACGATGCCGCCGCAGTGTTGCAGCGCGAGGTGTGCACGCGCATGCTGGACAAGCTGTCTTGTATCAAGCTGCAGCCGGCACGTGTGCTGGACATTGGCAGCGGCACTGGCTGGGGCACGCGCCAGTTGGGCGAGCGTTATCCCAAGGCGGATATTGCCGCGCTCGACATTGCTATCGGCATGTTGCAACATGCGCGCGGCACCTCAGGCTGGTGGAAAAAATTGTTCGCCGGCAAGCGCGAAAGTTTTGTGTGTGCCGATGTCGAGGCCTTGCCTGTTGCCACCAACAGCGTGGAGATGATCTGGTCCAATCTCGCGCTGCAATGGTGCAACGACTTGCCCGCTACCTTTGTCGAGTTGCAGCGCGTGCTCAAGGTGGAGGGATTGCTGATGTTTTCGAGCTTCGGGGTGGAAACGCTGAAAGAGTTACGCGTTGCCTTTGCCGACGTGGACGGTTACAGCCACGTTAATCGCTTCACCGATATGCACGATA
This sequence comes from Betaproteobacteria bacterium, assembly GCA_020055845.1. GTDB lineage: Bacteria > Pseudomonadota > Gammaproteobacteria > Burkholderiales > Gallionellaceae > PALSA-1006. The sequence goes on along the minus strand of JAGVIV010000243.1, from coordinate 6,812 downwards.
TCGGCGATATGCTGGTGGCGGCGGGATTTGCAGATCCGGTGATGGAGATGGAGCGCATCACCTTGACTTACAATGATGTGCGTGCGGTGATGCAGGATTTAAAAAGCATAGGTGCGAACAATGCCACCGCCGGGCGCGCAGCAGGCATGATGGGCAAAGCCGCCTGGCAGCGCGTCGAGGAAAATTACGAGAAGCTGCGCCGCGACGGCAAGCTGCCCGCGACGTTTGAAATTATTTATGGTCACGCGTGGAAGCCTGCGCCGAAGGTGGCGCAGGATGGACGGGCGATTATTAAGACGGATTTTAAATTATGAAAAACCTATCACCACAGAGACACAGAGACACAGAGAAAAGCAAAACAAGAGATGTTCATGCTTGTCTATGTTCTGGTTCGGAAAACCGTTTGGTTGAGGTTCTCTCTGTGTCTCTGTGTCTCTGTGGTGGATTGTTGTGAGTTTCTTTATAACCGGCACCGACACCGGTGTAGGCAAAACCCTAGTGAGCTGCGCGCTGCTGCATGCCTTGGCTGCGCAGGATAAGCGCGTGGTGGGCTTCAAGCCGGTGGCGGCGGGTTGCGATGATGACGACCATAACGACGATGCGAAGCAGCTGCGCGCTGCCGGTAATGTGTTGGCGAGTTACGGGCAGGTCAACCCGTATTGTTTTGCACATCCTTTGGCTCCGCATCTCGCGGCGCGTAATTCCGGGGTGCGTATCGAGTTCTCGCGCATTCTTACTTCGTATCATGAGCTGGCGAGTCAGTCCGACGAGGTGATTGTGGAAGGGGCGGGCGGTTTTCTGGTTCCTTTGAACGAAAAGTTAAACAGCGCCGATCTGGTGCGCGAATTGGGCTTGCCGGTGATTTTGGTGGTGGGTATGCGGTTGGGCTGCCTCAATCACGCGCTGTTGACGATGCGGGTAATCGCCGATTACGAATTGGAATGCGCGGGTTGGGTGGCGAATGTGCTGGACGCGGAGATGCCCGCTTTGCAGCAGAATATTGATGCGCTGCGCGAACGTATTACCGCCCCCTTGCTGGGGGTGATTCCGTATCAGATTCGTCCGGATGCGAAAGCGGCTGCCGGATATTTGGATTTGGACTTATTGGGGGCATCTACATCCGCGTCGTCAGTTTCGGAAATGACAGGTCAAGATGATTGAATTTAGTTTGCTGGCGGTTTTATTGGTTGGTCTGCTCGGCGGCGTGCACTGTCTTGGCATGTGCGGCAGCATTGTCGGTATCTTTACCGCGCAAGTCCCGAGCAATCAGGCACGCTGGCCCTTCCATCTGGCCTACAGCGGCGGACGAATCGCCAGTTATGCCGTGGCGGGGGCGCTGGTCGGTGCGATCGGCCAAACCGGCTTGCTGATGCGCGATGCGGTGCCGGTGCAGCATCTGTTGTTTGCGTTATCCAGTTTGATGCTTGTCGCGCTGGGCCTGTATCTTGCCGGTGTGTGGGGGGCAGTGAGACGCTTGGAGCGTGTAGGTGCAGGCCTGTGGCGGCGTTTGCAACCTTATACGACACGTCTGCTGCCGGTGAATAGCCTGCCGCGCGCGCTGGGCTTGGGCGCATTGTGGGGCTGGCTGCCGTGCGGTTTGGTCTATAGCGTGCTGCTCACCGCTTTGGCGAGCGGCAGTGCCGTGCAGGGCGCGCTTATCATGGCTGCATTCGGTTTGGGCACGTTGCCGAATCTGTTGGCGATCGGTTTGTTCTGGGAACAAGTGAAAGGCTGGGTGCAGTCACCGCGCGTGCGTATGGCCGCCGGGCTGACGGTGGCAAGTTTCGGCTTATACGGCTTGTTCAAAGTCGCTTACACTTTTTATATGCACGGATGGGCGGGGGCGTGTCATGTGGTTGCTTAATCAAAATCTATCTCCACAGAGACACATAACTACCGACTTGGCTGGCGTTTCTGCCAGCCTTAGTCGAATGGCTAGTAGTTTCATCAGAGACACAGAGAAAAGAAAAATCAAAACGAATCTTTCTCGGTTTTTTCCTCTGTGTCTCTGTGTCTCTGTGGTGAGTGTTTTAGGTCTTTTGCTGGCCGGCTGCAGCGAGGCCAAGCTGCCTTCACCGTTCAAGGCCAGCGATGTCAGTGCACAATACGCGCAGGCCGATTTTCATTTGTTTGATGCGCATGGAGTGCCGCGCAGTTTGGGTGACTATCGCGGCAAAGTGGTGGCGATGTTTTTCGGGTATACGCATTGTCCCGATGTGTGCCCGACTACTTTGGCGGATATGGCGCAAGTGATGCGCCTGCTGGATAAAGATGCCGCTAGAGTGCAAGTGTTGTTTGTGACGCTGGATCCCGAGCGCGATACGCCGGCCTTGCTGGCGCAATATGTGCCGGCTTTTTATCCCGGCTTTCTCGGCTTGTCCGGTGACTCCGCCGCCACGCGGCAGGCCGCCGCCGCATTCGGTGTGACATATCAAAAACAGACGGGAAAGAAGGGCGCTTATACTTTGGACCATTCGGCGGGAACTTATCTGATCGCCCCGGATGGCAAGCGGGTATTGCTGGCACCGTACCAGCAAAATACCGGGTTTCTGTTGCAGGACATCAAGCTATTGCTGGCTCTGAATGGCAGATAAGCAGGGGGTGGAAATGTCTTCATTTTGGGACGATATGCGTTTCCGTATTGATACGGACAACTTTGCGGTCCGTTCCGATCAGATTCGTGCGCGTCTGCACTATTTCCCGGTTATGGTCGGAAGTCAGGCGCTGATTGAGCCTTTGTTGGCCAGTTTGTTGTGGAAGCATGCCGCGCATGCGGGTTTGCTGTATTGGTTGGCCGTGTTGTGGGCGCTGCATATCGCTGAAATGTCGGCATGGTGGCGTTATCGCAATGCGTCGCAGACTATCGATCAGTGCCGGAGATGGAGCGTGGCCTTTAATTTTTTTGCCGCAGCCGTCGGTCTGATGTGGGGTGCGGCTGCGCTGAGTTTCTTTCCCGAGGATATGGCGTACCAGGCTTTGCTAATCTGTGTGATATTGGGCTTGGCCGCGGGCGCGGTCACCATGAACCCAATCTACCCTCCGGCTTTGTATCTGTTTCTGGCAAGTATTCTGGTCCCCACGATTCTGCGCGTGGCCTTTGAAAACGACCCCGTGCACTGGATTATCGCCGCCATGCTGACGCTGTTCACGGCCGTGGTGATAAATTCCGGGCGGCAATTGGCGGCGACTTTTTTTACGACGCTGAGTCAGCGTTATGAGAACCTTGCTTTGGTGGAACTATTGACCAAAGAGAAGTCCCGCGCCGAATCTTCCAGCCGGGACAAGTCGCGCTTTTTGGCAACTGCCAGCCACGATTTGCGTCAGCCTTTGCAGGCGTTGATGTTGTTCAGCGACGCAATGCTGGAAGTGGCGCAGGAGAAAGAGACCAAGCATCTCGCTGGGCAGATCGGGAAATCGGTGAATGCACTGGTTGAAATGTTCGACGAGCTGCTGGATGTCTCGCGGCTGGAAGCGGGTATCGTGGAGGTGCGCTGGCAGAATTTCGCTTTGCAGCCTTTGTTTGACCGGCTGTATGTGGATATGACACCGTTCGCACAGAGCAAAGGGCTGCATTTCAATCTGCCCAATGTGGACTGTATCGTCTACAGCGATCCGTTCTTGCTGGATCGTATGCTGCGCAATCTGATTTCCAATGCCATACGTTATACCGACCATGGCAGCGTGAGTATTTCTTGTCTGCCTTGCGCGCAAGGGCTGCGTTTTGCGGTCAGTGATACCGGTATCGGTATTGATGCAGAGGCCTTGCCGCACATCTTCGAGGAATATTATCAGGTCGACAACCAGCATCGTGACCGGCGCAAAGGCTTGGGGCTGGGCTTGGCTATCGTGCAGCGTGTAGAGGGGCTTCTGGGCTACAAGGTGGAGGTGAAGTCGGAAGTGGATCAAGGCTCGGAATTCAGCTTTGTGGTGCAGCAGGGGAAGGCAGAGCAGCAACTCGCGCAGCCTTTTGTGGTCACGCACAGCCACCAGGATCTGCGCGGTGTGGTGGTGGCATTATTGGAAGACGATCAGGATATTCGCGAAATGATTGTCGGATTGATGGAAGGCTGGGGTTGTCGTGTGTTTGCGGGGGACTATGTTGGTGATGTGTTGCGCGATCTGGCCGTCGCGCAGCAGCGTCCAACGCTGTTGGTTTGCGATTATCGCTTGCCGCAGGGAGTAACGGCGGTTCAGGTCATCAAGCGCATGCGCGAGCTGTGGGGCGACGGGGTGCCAGCCCTAGTGCTGACGGGGGATACCGCAAGCGAGGCACTGCAGGACATCCATGCCAGCGGGGCGACGCTGCTGCATAAACCCATTGCGCCCTCGCGTTTGCGCAGCATGATGTATTTTACCTTGCACGGGGAGCTTTGAGTGCCCAGACAGTGTCTTCCGCAGGAGGAGAGTGAATTGCTGTTTTTAGCGGTCTTGGGTAATGGTATGATTGCGGGCCAAAATTAAGGGGACAGCATGAAGATAAAGGTCTTGATGGTCGATGACCACGCACTGTTTCGCGATGGGATGCGCTATGTATTGCAGCAGCTCGCGGACGAAGTGGAGGTGATCGACTCGGGTAATTTTGCGGATGGCATGAAGCAGGCAGCGAGCAATCCCGATCTGGATCTGGCACTGCTGGACCTCAATATGCCGGGCAGCGAGGGAGTTAAATCCATTCTGGCGTTTCATGAAAGCAATCCCAGTATCCCGCTGGTGGTGGTCTCCGGTTCCGATCAGCGCGAAGATATCGAAAAAGTGATGGAATACGGCGCGATGGGCTTTATCTCCAAGATGTCTTCCAGCAAGCTGATGCTCTCGGCCTTGCGCATGGTGATGGATGGCGGCGTATACCTGCCGCCGCAATTGCTGCAACAGGCGATGGTGGGATTGGATCAGGGAGGGGCCACGCTGGACAGGCGCTCCGACCGGACGAATAAGAACGGCCTGACAACGCGCCAGATGCAGACGCTGCAACTGCTCTCCGAAGGGCTGTCGAACAAAGAAATTTCCCAGAGAATGAATTTGGCCGAGGGTACGGTGAAAATTCATACCGCAGCCGTGTATCAGGCCCTGCGAGTCAATTCCCGTCTGGAAGCGGTGAGTGCCGCAAGACGTCTGGGTTTCCTTCCTCCGCTGGAGTCCGATGCAGATGGCCACGCCATCCAATAACGCCTTGCCGCCGATCACCGAAAAACTGTTCGCCCTGCTGCGCGAATTCCGCTGGCTGTTGCTGGCTGCCACCGCACTTTATTTCATCCTCGCGCTCTACGGTTATGACCGTGCCGACTCGGCCTGGTCGCATAGCGCGAGTGCTGCGGCGATTAACAATCCGGGGGGCTTGCTGGGGGCCTGGCTGGCCGATCTTATCCTGTATATCTTTGGTTTCTCCGCATGGTGGTGGGTGGTGCTGATGCTGTTGCGCGTGCGCGCAAAATTCCGCAGCGTCCGCGCCGACAGCCTGTTCGCCGAACGTCCGTTATGGATGGTGTGGACGGGATTTTTTATTCTGCTGTTTTCCAGCAGCGCGCTGGAAGCCTTGCGTTTGTATACATGGAAAGTGGCGTTGCCCTTGGCTCCCGGCGGAATGTCCGGTGCGGTGCTGGGCGAGATGCTCGCGCATCTTGTCGGTTATACCGGTGCGACCCTGTTTCTGCTGGCATTGATGGCGGCCAGTCTCAGTGTGTTTTCCGGTTTGTCATGGTTGCGCCTCATCGACAGTCTGGGGGCGGCCTTGGAAATTGCTTATCTGTGGGCGCGCAATGCTTGGCAGACGCGACAGGACAAACGTATCGGCGAGCAGGCAGTGAGCGCGCGCAGTGTGGTGGTGGAAGAAGAAAAGAAGCGCGTGGAAGAGCACGAACCTATCCGTATCGAACTGCCCGTGGTCGAAGTGCAGCGTTCCACCCGCGTGGAGCAGGAGAAACAAGTGTCGCTGTTCTCCAATATGCCGGATTCACCTTTGCCTCCGCTGCATCTGCTGGATCAGCCGACGCAGCAGGTCGAGGTGGTTTCTTCCGACACACTGGAATTTACCTCGCGCTTGATCGAGCGCAAGCTCAATGATTTCGGCGTGGAAGTGAAAGTGGTGGCCGCCTATCCCGGCCCGGTCATCACGCGTTACGAGATTGAACCCGCAGTCGGCGTGAAGGGTAGCCAGATTATCAATTTGGTGAAAGATTTGGCGCGTGCGCTGTCGGTGGTGAGCATCCGCATGGTCGAGACCATTCCCGGCAAGAGTTACATGGCGCTGGAGTTGCCCAACCCGAAACGGCAGATGGTGCAACTGTCGGAAATTCTCGGTTCGCAGGTGTATGCCGACATGAACTCGGTGCTGGCGATGGCGATGGGCAAGGATATTTCAGGCAAGCCCATTGTGGCCGACTTGGCCAAGATGCCGCATGTGCTGGTGGCGGGTACCACCGGTTCGGGCAAGTCGGTGGGCATCAACGCGATGATCCTGAGCATCCTCTACAAAGCCACGCCGCAGGAAGTGCGCATGCTGCTGATCGATCCCAAGATGCTGGAGCTGTCGGTGTACGAAGGCATTCCGCATCTGCTCGCGCCCGTGGTCACCGATATGCGCCAAGCTGCATCCGGTTTGAACTGGTGCGTGCAGGAAATGGACAAACGCTACAAGCTGATGTCCGCGCTCGGCGTGCGCAATATGGCAGGTTACAACCAGAAAGTGCGCGACGCGGTTAAGGCGGGCAAGCCGCTGACCAACCCGTTCACGCTCACCCCGGAAAATCCCGAAGCGCTGGAAGAGCTGCCGTTCATCGTGGTGTTCATCGACGAATTGGCCGACCTGATGATGG
>JAGVIV010000282.1 GCA_020055845.1 Betaproteobacteria bacterium | reverse complement strand
CCCAGCGTAAGCTCATGATTTCCATTTGCCGCGCCCCGGTGGATAGTGCCAACACCACGGCGGGGTAAAGGTCGGCGTTCTTGCTTTCGCGGCAGGCTTTGAGCAGTGCATCGCGCTCATCTTCGGAAAGGAAACGCACACGTCCGCGCGGCTCCTTGGGCTTGCTGACTTTGCGCATGGGTGTGTCATCACACCAGCCCCATTCCTTGACCGCAACGGTGTAGGCATGGGAAATAGCGGCCATGTATCGAAGCACGGTTGACGGGCTGCGCGCCGTGCCCCTTGTGGTGATGCCGCTGGCGAGTTTGTCGCGGAACTGTGCAAGCAAGGCGGGGGTTACATCGGCCAGCGAATATTGCCCAAGCTCCTGCTTCCACCACAGCAATTGCCGCGTTTGAGCATATTCGCTCTTGGGCTTGGTCGGCATGACATCCTTTAGATAGCGGTCAACCATTTCGCCCAAGGTGTGGCGCTTGGCTTCCGTGGTCTTGAAATGCCTGCCTTCACGGATGGCTGACTCGGTTGCCGATGCCCACTTCTTCGCGTCCGTCAGGCGTTCAAATGTAGCTGACTGCGGGGGATAGCCTTTGATCCGCACCTTTACGCGGTAGCCGGTTGCCCCATCATTGCTGGTGCGCTTCTCGATGTTCGCCATGATTGCCCCCTGTTATTTGCCTGTTACCTGACTGTTCTCAGGATGGGTTATTCAACACACAGCAACAGCCTAGCAAAAGCAGCAAAAGAAAGCAACAGATAATAGATAGTTTTCTGCTTTGGCGTGTGAATGCCAATATTTTCAATGCACTGCGATAGATATAAAATACTGTGGGGCACTCATGGGGCAATCGCTCTTAAAATCGGCGTGTTTTGGGTGTCAGTCACACCTTAATAAAACCTAAAGGGTGCAGCAAGGTTACCGCAAGGGTTCGGCAATGGCTTGGTAAGGTTCCGGTAAGGTTTAGTAAGGTTTTTCTCAATCAACAACATGGGGGTAATCTATGGGTTCATCACGATGCGGCCACAGCAAAGCCTGTGCTGGTGACTTCTTCTGGCAACCCGGTGACGAAGCGGCGGATGCCGTCCAGATCGGGCAGATGGTTACCAAGCGCACGCAGGGTGAATCGGTACAGGAATTGCTGGACAGGGCAATCCGTGACTATCCTGACAAGCGGGTGAAGCTGGTTATTGTTGGGCGGCAGATGTAGGGCTGTTTTAGCATATTTACTGCCTGCTAGTGCCCCACCAGTGCCCCATGAGCCAGAAAGAAAAAAGGCCTGCATCGCTGCAAGCCTTATTTTATATGGTGGGCCCTGTTGGACTTGAACCAACGACCAAAGGATTATGAGTCCTCTGCTCTAACCAACTGAGCTAAGGGCCCGAGACTTTACTCCTCGCCGTCGAGGAAGCTTTTCAGCTTTTCCGAACGCGAAGGATGACGCAACTTGCGCAATGCCTTGGCTTCAATCTGGCGAATACGTTCGCGTGTTACATCGAACTGTTTGCCGACTTCTTCCAGCGTATGGTCGGTATTCATTTCGATACCGAAGCGCATGCGCAACACTTTGGCTTCGCGCGCGGTGAGCGAATCCAGAATATCTTTGGTTACGTTGCGCAGGCTGTCGTAGACCGCCGCTTCCACAGGAGCCAAGGTATTGCCGTCTTCGATGAAATCGCCCAAATGCGAATCGTCGTCGTCGCCAGCCGGGGTTTCCATGGAGATCGGCTCTTTGGCGATCTTGAGGATTTTGCGGATTTTGTCTTCCGGCATTTCCATCTTAATGGCCAGTGTCGGTGCATCCGCTTCCAAACCGGTCTCTTGCAGAATTTGCCGCGAGATACGGTTCATCTTGTTGATGGTTTCGATCATGTGCACCGGAATGCGAATGGTGCGCGCCTGATCGGCGATGGAGCGGGTGATCGCCTGACGAATCCACCATGTCGCATAAGTCGAAAACTTGTAACCGCGACGGTATTCGAATTTATCCACGGCCTTCATCAGGCCGATGTTGCCTTCCTGAATCAGATCGAGGAATTGCAGGCCGCGATTGGTATATTTCTTGGCGATGGAAATTACCAGACGCAGGTTAGATCGGAAGAGCGTCGT
>JAGVIV010000223.1 GCA_020055845.1 Betaproteobacteria bacterium | reverse complement strand
GGCGCAAGAACGGCGAGATCTATCCGAAATGGCTGTCTATCGCGGTCGTCCGCGATGAGCAGGGGACCGTGACGAACTACATCGCGCTGTTCTCCGATATTACCGAGCGCCGCGCCTCTTTCGAGCGTATCCAGCATTTGGCGCATTATGATGCGCTCACGCATTTGCCCAACCGGACTTTGCTGAACGATCACATCGATATGAGCATCGCGGGCGCTAAGCGCAACCATACCCGCTTTGCCGTGCTCTTCTTGGATCTGGACCGCTTCAAGATCGTCAACGACACCATGGGGCATCATGTGGGGGACACCCTGTTGCAGGCCGTGGCCGGGCGTTTGCAGGAGTGTGTGCGCGAATCCGATACGGTGGCGCGTTTGGGTGGCGACGAATTTGTGATTCTGCTGGGCGACATCAACGATGAAAAAGATGCCGCACTGGTCGCGCAGAAAATTATCGCGCTGGTCAGCAAGCCTTTTATGCTGGGAGACTATCAGGCGAATATCGGTACCAGTATTGGCATCAGCATTTATCCCACGCACGGAGCGGACAAGTTCACGCTGCTAAAACACGCCGATGCGGCCATGTACCAGGCGAAAGAAAACGGCAGGAATAACTTTCAGTTCTGTGCGTTGCCCTGAACGGCACGGGGCTGTACACAGGTATCAGGCGACAACGTTGATGTTGGTGCCCAGCTTGGGCCCAGAGGATGCGGAGAGTGCCGCGAAGAGTGCGGCACCGGCGGATTGTGCGGCTTGTTGCGCGGACTGTGCATTTTTGCCGATACGTTCCAATACACTGCTTTGTGCCTGCGTACCTTCGAGTTGTTGTATATCCTGATTCTTGTGCTGGAGTTTGGCGAGATAAGTCAGGTCTTCATCCAGTTGGGCCTGATATTCATTGAGCTGGGCTTCTGTTTCGAGCACGTTGCCGCGGTCGACCGACACCCGCTGCTGCGCAACGGCGGTGCGCACATAGGTGTTGCTGATCGAATTTACGGATAAGGCGTTCATTGTGTCGAGTCCAATGTCCTGTGGAAATCCAGTCCCAAGATGACGGTCAATGTTGACTTGATACTACGCGTTGCGGGGCTTGTCAATTCGCCGCCGCGTGGTGCTCGATGCGGAACGGGATGAACAGTCACGGGATTGTGGCGTTATTCGTGCTCTTGGGAATGACGTTAAGCCTGATAATCTCCATTCCTCACCACAGAGATGCACAGAAATTCAAAGAATCCAGTCCGTGATTAATAGGCGCGATATACCCGGTGCCCCAATTGTCCTGTAAGGACTCTTCCTACATCAGAAACAGATTTCCTCCGATTTTCTCCGTGAGCGCTCGCGCGCAGAATGCAACCATCAAATCACGGCACGGGAGACGGACATGAATGCTAAGCAAATACACGAAGAGATCAAAGAGACCAACCTTTCTTTTATGCTGCTTGCGCAGCAGATGATCCGCGGCGACAAGGCTTCTGCCATGGACAGTTTCGGCGTGAACGAGGAAATGGCGGATCTGGTGGCGGGACTTTCCCCGGCGCAGATGCTCAAGATGTCGGCTTCCAATATGTTGCTGTGCTGCTTCCAGTTCGACGAGCGTGTGTTGTTCAGCATGGTCACTGATTACAAGAAAGATGTTTTACGCAGTAAGGCGGGCAGTTTGGCGCAGCAGGCAAAACGCATGGCCGAGGCTGTGGCCGCCTAAGCTTTAAAACGCAGTAATACGGTTGCATCCACTATACGGGAGGCAAGTATGATCAAGATATTTCTAACCTCGGACCCGGAGACGGGCAGGGCGTTTTACGATGATGAAAGCCGCTTTATGGGGCTGTTCACCTCGCTTGCCGCCGCCGAAAGCGAATTGGGCGAGATTTTGCACTTTTGCAGCATCCGGCCGGATAGCCACAAGTCCACGGATATCTAAATCCTCCCGCTCCTCTTTTTTCTGTAGCAACTCCGCTACGCCACGTCGCACGATGCCTCAGTTATAATCACCCCGATGCCGCAGGCTTGTGCCGCGGCATCGTTTATATTTTGAGGGGAATATGCAGAGTCTTTCCGTGTTTCAAGCACTGCTCGGCGGCGCGCTGATCGGGTCGGCTGCCGCTTTGTTATTGTGGCTCACTGGGCATGTGGCGGGCATCAGCGGCATCATTGCTCGCGTGATGTTTGCGTTCCAAAAACCGGACGAGCTTTTCTGGCGTTTGGCATTTCTGCTGGGCATCGTGCTGGGCGCGAAGTTGTATTACCTGGGTGGCGCAGAACCGACGGGCGGGCGCGAATATTTCCCCATGTGGTTGCTGGCACTGGCGGGTGTGTTGGTGGGTTTTGGTGCCGCACTAGGCAAAGGATGCACCAGCGGGCACGGTGTCTGCGGGCTGGGGCGTTTATCCGTGCGTTCGCTGGTGGCTACGCTGGTGTTCCTGAGTGTGGCTATCCTCACCACGACAGTCGTGCGGCATGTCTTCGGTTTTGGGGGCGCTCATGCTTAAGAGCCTTGTCGGTTTGCTGAGCGGTCTGCTGTTCGGTTTTGGCCTTGCCTTATCCGGCATGTCGCAACCGGAGAAGGTGTTGAACTTTCTGGATGTAGCGGGGACATGGGATCCTACATTGCTGTTCGTGCTCGGCGGCGCAGTGGGGGTGACTTCCGTCGCATTTTATTTCATCCTGCGGCGCAAAGAGCCGCTGCTGGATACACGTTATTATTTTTCCGACAACACTCAGTTGGACCGCGCTCTCATCGTGGGAAGCGCGCTGTTCGGCGTGGGCTGGGGGATAGGCGGTTATTGCCCTGGACCCGCGGTGACTTTGATTGCCGCTCCCAATTGGGAGTTATGGGTGTTTGTCCCGGCCATGTTGCTGGGGATAGGGTTGCAAAAAATCTGGCAAGCCAGACGTGACAAGAAATCAGTGGTGGTTGAGGTTGCCCAGCAAAATGATTGTTCGTAATTAAAATTGCCGTGAGATGCTTGTTGTTAAATCGTAGTTAAAAGCCGCGTAGCGGTCAAGCCAAGCAGAGGCTAAGAATTCACCCGTGCCCCCAGGAAGTCATATGTATAAAACAATTGAAGACTACGTTGGAAATACGCCGCTGGTCAGGCTGAAACGCATTCCTGGCGACACCTCGAATGTCATTCTGGCAAAACTGGAAGGCAATAATCCCGCTGGCTCGGTGAAAGACCGTCCGGCGCTTTCGATGATTCTCCATGCTGAGGCGCGAGGCGACATCAAGCCGGGCGACACACTCATCGAAGCCACCAGCGGCAACACCGGTATCGCGCTGGCGATGGCGGCGGCGATGCGCGGCTACAAGATGATTCTGGTGATGCCGGAAAACCAAAGCGTGGAGCGCCGCCAGAGCATGCGCGCTTTCGGCGCTGAGCTGGTGCTTACGGCCAAAGAGGGCAGCATGGAGCTGGCGCGCGATACAGCGGAAAAACTGCGTGATGCCGGACGCGGCATCATCCTCGACCAGTTTGCCAATCCCGATAATCCGCTCGCGCATTATGAAGGCACCGCGCCGGAAATCTGGCGCGACACACAGGGGCAGATTTCCCACTTCGTGAGCAGCATGGGCACCACCGGCACCATCATGGGCAACGCGCGTTTCTTCAAGGAAAAGAATCCTGCCATCCAGATCATCGGGGCTCAGCCGGAAGATGGAGCGCAGATACCCGGCATCCGCAAATGGCCGGAGGCGTACCTGCCGAAAATCTACAGCCCGAAAAATGTGGATCGCATCGAATATGTCGGGCAGCAGGATGCGGAAGAGCTGACGCGGCGATTGGCGCGCGAAGAGGGGATTTTCTGCGGCATCTCATCCGGCGGCGCATTGAGTATTGCATTGCGCATCTCGCAGCAAGTGCAGAATGCCACTATCGTGTTTATCGTGTGTGATCGCGGCGACCGCTATCTTTCTACGGGCGTTTTTCCGGCTTGACCGTATGCAATGTGTAGGTCTCGCTTTAAGCTCGCATCGCCATTAAATGCCACGGGTGAATTTGTAAAAGTTGATTTGCTGTAAAAACAAACGGCGCTCGCAGGAGCGCCGTTTTGCTGACCTGACCGATTCAGGATCAGAAGCGGTGATTGATACCTAGGGTTGCCGCGCTCCCGGTGGTGAGCTGTTCGCCGTTCACATACTGGTACAGCGGCAGCTGCAGCAGACCGTATACATTGGTGCCGGTCATGATGGCATAACTCGCGCCGGGAGTGATTGAAACGGAGTTGCCGCCGGTACTGGTTTTTCCAGCTGCAGTCAGTGCCGCATTGCTGCCGGTGTCTGCGGTATTCAATTGCGAGTTGATTTGCAGCAAGCCATTGCAGCTTTTGCTAAAGGCGTAGCGCAGTCCGGCATCAACGTTGAATTGGTCGCCGGGTTTGAAATCGGCGCGGTTGCTGAGGGCGCTTTGCGACAAGGCTTGCGCGAACCAGCTCAGAGAGCTTGCTGGATCGGCTTGCTGCCAAAATGCGCCAACGATGTAATCGGTGCTGCCGCTGCCGGTTTGCAGGGTCACTTCGGTGGGCAGTTTGGATGCGCCCAGATTGTCCACAATCAGGGCATCCTGACGTCCTGTATTCAGTTTCATGCCGAGCTTAATCCCGATGCTGGAGTGATTCGCTTCATTCAATGTCCAGCGATAACGCGCAATCACTTTGCTGTCGCCCATTGCATTGGTGGAGAAGGTCTCCGAACCTGCCGAGGTGCTTCCGGTATAGGGGCCCAGATTGTGGCTGTGTTCACGCGACACAAACGGAGCGTTGAGCGCCATTCCCCAGTGTTCATCAAAGGTATAGTCGATGCCGATGGTGGTGATTTTGTTGACTGTCTTCAGATTTTCGACTTCTCCGGCGAAGGTGGTGTCGGCGGCAATTTTGGAACTGCCGGAACGCAGTTGATCCGCCTGACTGTAGCTATAGCGCAAGTCCATGCTCAATCCTGGTTGGCTGGCGCTGTGTTCATCCCAGTTGGTGTTGATGCTGCATGCGCTGCTGCCGCAGCTGGCATAGGCGTGGTGGGCGGTGAGCAGTGCGATAAATAACAGGCTGTGGCGAATGCGCATAATGGTCTTCTCTCCCTAGTTTTTATTTTAATCGGGCGAGGATTGTAGCGTGGCCTATGCGCAAGCCGCCTGCGGCAAATTGTCGCAGGCGGCTAAAGATCGCTTTGTGCCATCCTTGGTTTGGAGAGTGCGGGATTGTGCGAGAAATAGCGCTTGATACCGCTCAGTATCGCCGTCGCCAATTGCTCTCGATAGTCCTCGTCGCCCAGACGGCTCTCTTCTTCTGGGTTGCTGATGAAGGCGGTCTCCACCAGGATGGAGGGGATGTCGGGGGACTTCAATACGGCGAATCCAGCCTGCTCGACGAAGCCGCGATGCAGAGTGTTGATGCCGCCCAATTCTTTGAGCACATGTTTGGCCACCTTCATGCTGTCGTTGATGGTCGCGGTCTGCGACAGGTCGAGCAGGGTGCGCGCGAGATAAGGGTCTTTGACCGCCAGATTCACGCCGCCGATTAAGTCGGCTTCATTTTCTTTTTTCGCCAGCCAGCGCGCCGAGGCACTGGTCGCGCCGCGTTCGGATAAGGCAAACACGGAAGAGCCGCGCGCATTGGGTTTGACGAAGGCATCGGCATGGATGGAGACGAACAGGTCTGCGTGCGCTTTGCGTGCTTTTTCCACGCGCCCGCCCAGGGGAATGAAATAGTCCCCGTCGCGAATCAGCACAGCGCGCATGCCGGGCGTGTCGTCGATCTGCTGTTTGAGGCGGCGCGCGATGGCCAGAGTGACATTTTTTTCATGGGTGCCCCTGCGCCCGTGCGCGCCGGGATCTTCACCGCCGTGTCCGGCATCCACCGCCACAATCAGGATGCGCGTGCTGAGCTCGTTGCGTGCCGGCGGCTCTGTTTTGCCCGCTGCATTGTTGGCAATCACCTTGGGGCTGAGCACTGGCGTGTCGACTGTGTTTGCCGCGCCTACTGTGCTGGCGGGTGAGATGACAGGCGTTTTTGCTCCGGCTTTGTCCTCGCCCTGCTGCGCTAGCGCCATAAGCGGGTCGATGGCGATGGTGGGATAGACATCCAGTACCAGACGGTGACCGTATTCCGCCACGGGATTGAGGCTGAATAATTGCGGCTTGGCGGCTGTCTTCAGGTCGAGCACCAGACGCACCACGCCGGGCTTGAAGCGCGCGATACGTATTGCCTTGATGTAGGGGTCGTCGCTGCCGATTTTGCCGCTCAGTTCGTTCAGTGTTGGGGTAATCTCGATGTCTTCGAGGTCTATCACCAGACGTTCGGGATCTTTCAGTGTGAGCAGGCTATAGCGGATGGGCTGTTTGGATTCTATGGTGAGGCGCGTGTAGTCTTGCGCCGGCCACACGCGTGTGGTGCTCACCGCGATGGATGCCTGCGCATGCGGCAGCCACAGCAGTGCTGCAATCAGCAGTGGGCGGATAAAGCGGCTAGACATTCTTTTCCTGTGGCGCTGCGGGCATATATATCCAGTGCACGACCTTGCGGTCTAATATCAAAAACGATCTCCAGGTCGGCGGGGGGCAACAGCCCCTGAGCCTGCTCCGGCCATTCCACCAAACAGATATTGCGGCCGTCAAACTCGTCACGGAAACCGGCGGCCTCCCATTCTTCGGCATCGCGGAAACGGTAGAGATCGAAGTGGCGCAAGTTTAACCCAGCCAAGTCGTATTGCTCAATCAGGGTGTAGGTCGGACTTTTTACGCGCCCGCCGAAGCCCAGTGCCCGCAACACGCCTCGCACCAGTGTGGTTTTGCCAGCCCCCAGATCTCCGCGCAGATAAATCACCATGCCCGCGCGCAGAACAGGCGCGAGCTGCGCCGCGAATGCGCTCGTGGCCGCCTCATCGGGCAGGGGGATTAGGCTATGATTCGGTTCATGCAAAACGGGACACCTCAAACGGATTACGCCGCACTTGCCGCGCGCATCAAAGCGTGGGGCGAAGCGCTCGGCTTTCAGGCGCTGGGTATCAGCGACACACACCTCGATGCCGCCGAAACGCATCTGCTGCGATGGTTGGCGGACGGTCATCACGGCGCGATGGATTATATGGCAAAACATGGTGCCAAACGCGCGCGTCCGGCGGAACTGGTGCCGGGCACACTGCGCGTCATCTCGGTGCGCATGAACTACTACCCGGAGCACGCCAAAGAAACACCTGCTGTGCTGGCCGACGGCAGCCGCGCCTTCGTCTCGCGTTATGCGCTGGGGCGCGACTATCACAAGGTGCTGCGCAAGCGTCTGGAACAACTGGCGCAGCAGATACGCGCAGAAGTCGCTTGCCAGTGCCGCGTGTTCACCGACAGCGCACCGG
>JAGVIV010000281.1 GCA_020055845.1 Betaproteobacteria bacterium | reverse complement strand
TTGTTTCTTTCTGAATCTGTCCTTTTATGTATTGCGGTAAGACACCTGCCGTATCTGCGGCATCGTTGATTATTGTATCAAGGTCAACGGTTTGTCCCTGATATTGAATAGTATTATGTGTGGTTCCCAATTTGCCTTTTTCCACGGTAATCTTTTTCATCCCCAATATTGATTTATCGGGATCGCTTGAATCATACGTGGCGGCATCATGAACATTAATTTCCACGTCGCCCAGATGCACTATCTGGAATTCTTTTGTACTGCTTACGGTATCAGAATCGAAAAAGACGCCGACGGTTTTGGGAAAAAGTGGAGCAGGAGCATTAGGATTAGGAGTGATCATAGTGCTGGTATCTGTGATAGCCGTCCAATTAACTTTAAATTTCGCTTTGCCGTCTTTATCAGTTGCCACGAAGGTTATCCTTTGCCCCAATACGGGCTTGAACTTATCATCTATCTCCACGAGCTTAGTCGGATCATTGGAGTATTTAGGGTCTTGGGCTTTGATAACTACCGGGCCGTCAACCTTGATATAATCATACATTGCGTAGGAATTCATAATATCTGCACTTATGAGCGGGTCAATGCTGTGGAGAGCACCGCCGTTGATCATGACGTATTGGGATAAGGCGGCGGTCTGGCTGCTCAACGTGATGTCTGTGCCAAATTGTGTCCAGGTGACACCAGCATCGGTTGACCAGAATGCCTGTATTTTTTTATCATCGAGAGTGCCTTGAGCATCTTTTACGCCCCGGACCACGCGGAAGCGGTACAAGTCCGTTCCTGTACCGCTTGGCGTAAGTTCAACTTGTTGAGATACGCTGCCATCAAGTGTCACGGTGCAGCGCATGCGGTCATAGTGCGCGCCAGTGCCTGCTTGTTTGGCTTCGCGGGCAAAGCGGATGCTATTATTTCTGTCGCCAAAGCACACCCAAGTGACAAACTGTCTGATGTTGACCCTATCCGGGGAAATATTCGGCATGGCATAAAGAACTTTGGTTTCAAAAACCCATTGATTACCGCTGAATTCTCTTTTGAGTCTTAGGCTAGGATATTGGATGTATGCGCCACCTGGGGAAACTTCTGTGTCTTGCCAAGGTTGAGACGGAGAAGTAACTTTATAGTAAAGATAGCCCTCGCCCGTAAGGTCAAGGTTAAAATTACCTTTGCCATTCACAATGTCCCATTGCGCAGGTTCTGTAAAGTCATAATCGAAAAACCCCGTTGCCTGCGCAAAGCAATTGCTCATTGCGCCACCGCCCAATAGCAGCGCAAGGAGTAATCCGCCGAAAATATATTTGCCGATTTTCATTCGTGGCTTTCTATATTCGTGTTTCAAGGATCGCGTTTAATCTTTGTCTTTACACTTGTTGCCGCATTGCTTCTTATTGATAATTTTAATATTGTCGTAGCCTTCAAACGCGCGACCAGCAACGGTGCCGCGTATTTTCAAGATTGCCCAATTGTCGTCCGCACCGGCTACCAGGCCGATGACTTGCTGACGGTCAAATTTGACCATGAGCGCATTGTCTTCATGGCTGATGCAGCCCGGATGCTGCTGGGCCGCAATGGACGGCTCATCAGCGGCGGCAGTGCTCATGCGTATGGAACTAAGGTCAATGTCTTGCGCGTGATATTCTGACGGCAGTTCGATGCGCGCGGTTACGGCGTTTTTATCGCTCCGGCCGCAGGTGTTGAGCGCTTCCGGATGGATATCCACCGTAGCGGAAATGATCGGGTCTTCTTTTTTGCCCTGGATAACCTGTACAGCATCGGCGGCAGTGAAGGTATCGCCATTTTTCAGACTGCCGGCAACCGTGAGATTGAGCAGGTCAATAATCTTGGCCGGCAAGGTCGCAGCGTCAACGTTAATAAAACGAATGCCAACGCCAATCCAGGTTGTATCTAATCCCAGGAGCGCGCTGACAGAAGCCAGCGTCAGCGGGAAAGAAACTTCTAAGACATTGTCCACGATAAGCGATGATTGCGCCTGCGCAATCTCGGCTCCGCCGGAAGAAAGCTTCATGGTATCGACAGCGACGTCCGCAGGATTGATGGT
>JAGVIV010000159.1 GCA_020055845.1 Betaproteobacteria bacterium | reverse complement strand
TGGCGTGGCCGGTTTTGGTCGGGGCGGCGGTTTTGGCCGGGGTGGAGGGGGTTCTGGTTGCGGCGGAGGCGGTGCCTCAGGCGCCAATTCGATCAGGCGCACCGCAATGGTGTGAGACAGTTCCGCCATCCGCTCGGAGGGCACGGCAACCGCCAGCAATCCGAGAATGGCGATGTGCGCCGCCACCACTCCGGCAAAAGATAGTCTTTGACCGCCAGATCGGCCTGTGGGAATCCCGCAGTTGGGAAAGTAAATTCCCATTTACGCCGAAGTCCGGGGGAACGCCTGACAGCCCCCTCGCGGGGATGCGCCGCAGCCGGTGGCGGCGAGTGTGGCTCGCTGACTGATTGCAGATAATGAATGTTTGCCGAACACCGCTGACATCGACCTTTGTTATTTTGTGTTTTGAGAGAAAAGTTCCTGGCAGACAAAGCCAGAGGCCGAGCCGAAGCCGAAATTTCCGAGCCGTCAGAGAACAGGGGAATGCTATGGAACTTGTTCGGGTTTGGGTATTAGGCAAATTGCCGCGCGGCAATTTGTCGCACCTCAATCGGGCGGCTATGGAGCCAGCGATGGAACCGTACAGCCGGTTTGCCTCGCACTTTCGTACCGGGCGTTTGGCCGGCTTCCGCTGTCGGAGTCCGAGCAGCGAATAACTCAGCGCTTCAATGCCGAGCGAAGTATTTCTTCAGCCATTGCTCCAGCTGGCGGGGATCGGGTTTGCCGCTGAAAGCCAAGACTTTGTGGGAAGGATCGTAAAGGTACGTGCGCGGCAGTTCGCCATACCACCTGGGGTGGATCTCGAAACGCAGACGTTCCACAAAGGGATCGGCGAAAACCCAGGCTTGCGCACCTCCGAGGCCGGATTGCCGCAGCCTGGCGCTAATTGCTTCTCCCTCTTCCGGCGTGACAGTGGCCACCAGCACCAGATCAAGATCGGGTTGCTTTTTTAGCAGGCCGGACAACAAAGCGATGCAGCACTGATTGCTTGTGGTTAGTTTTTGACCTCCCTCCGGGGGGGCTTTTCTCGAACGCGCGGGCTGATGCCGGCGTGTTGGGGAAAGGCTCCGGGCCTTTGAGGTGTTTTTCTGCTGGCTGTCAGTTTCAGCCCGACCGATGCGCGTCACGCATCGCCTTATGAGTCCGGTCAGTCCCTGAGACCGGAACGCCGCGATGTCCCCACAAGGGCATGGAGGCCGGGATTTAATTCATCAACCCAGCGGGGTGCATCCACCCCGCAAGGGGACGGCTGCCTCCGCGTTTTTCAGGAGAGCTGCAATGAGATGTATCAACGAACAACTGACCAAGGCAAACGACTGTTTGCGATTTGCGGCCGATGATCTGCGGGGTGCACTGGCCGACGCCAACGCGGTGCAAGCACTTGTGCTGTTGCCGCTGATCGCCGACACGACCAGACTGGCGCAGCAGGTCAGCGCACTGATCGAAGCGATGGGGGCTTGCGAAAGTGAAGCGCAGCATAAGCTCGACTGGGACCTGATCGGGAAAGTGATGGCGAAGCACGGTATTTCGGGTGACATCGCACCACTCGAATCAGAAAGCGGGTTCATTGCCAGGCTTCTTGATGAAGCATGTTCCAGAACCTTGCGGGCTGAACATTCGATTGCAGAAGGGGACAGCTTGTTATCCATCGAAATGAAACGCCATGTCCTGCACCTCGATGACCTGGAAGAGGCTGTGTCCTTTTACGCAGATGATGTTGAACCTGGGCAAGGTGGCGTTCTTCAAGGAAAGCTGAGGGACTTTTCCGGATGTACCCATGTGTCGTTGATTCGGAGTGACTGGATCACCGTGGCAGTCTGTTTGCGGTATGCAGACAATCACAGCGCGGCAGCATATATCGAGGAAATTATCGAAGCAGGCGCTGGCGATTAAGTGGGCTGAGCCAAGGCTTGTAAAGGCTCTTGAAACGCGCATAATTAACACAGTTGCACCTGCTGGCTGTCAGTTTCAGCTCGACCGATGCGCGTCATGCATCGCCCTTGAATGCCGTTCAGTTCCTGAAAACGGCGGGTCTTCCGACCTGGAATTCCATCGCAGTTCAACCACCCCATGGGGAGCCACGCTCCCTTTTGGGAATGTGCTCCCCTTTTTTCCAGGAGCACGCCATGCTTTACAAAATATCGGAACTCTCTGACCTGTATGCGGATGCTTGCATCCGGGACGAATCTGGCGAGTTGATGTTCCTCTCCCTGTACGGTCGGGACACTGCGATTCAGCAGCTTCTCGCCGCATTCACCCTGAAGGAAAGCTGCGGAGGCTTGTCTGGTTTCCGCCTCACGCCAGTCAATGACGGCGATGGCCGCTCGGTCGAGCAAGTCCATGTACGCAGTCCGGACCGGCTCACTAAATTCAGCGGGCGATTACCCAGGGACAACCTCTTTGGAAACCTTGTCCATACCTGGATATACGATGCAGCCCTGCTAAAGCCTGACAGGTCTACCAAGACCGCGTGGTTCATGCTGGACGAGCCATTCACAGCGGAAGCAAGGCCTCGATTGCTGCAGGGGATATGGTCTTTGTACAAGACCCTCTCACCTGTTCCGTTACTCGATAGCTGGAGGGACGTAGTCATACGGGCAACCCATGCCGAGTGCGTGAGTTTTCTGGAAGACAGCGTCCATCCACCGATCGGAATGGTAACCGCAGCCAAAGTCATGTTGACGGAATCATTTTCGGACGACGTGTCGAGAATGGTTCAGGCAGGCATGATCGGCCTGAATGGCGAGGAAGCTGTATACCTCGAACAGGCTCGAAGCGCCAACGCCATAGCTGCGTAGCGTCAGCGATTTATCAACCCAGCGGGGTGCAACCACCCCGCAAGGGGATGGCTGCCTCCGCGATTCTTTGGAGGGTCGTATGGTGGCTATCAGCACCTATCAGATCACCCGCCGTGAGGCAGGAATGTACGAAGTTCGCCTTCTGGTGGACGGCACCCCATGCCCAGGGCGAATTGGCATGCTGAGCGGGCGTCCAGGGCATTGGGAAGCAGAGTGGGTGGATGGCTCCCGCATTGGATCATTCAGAACACGCCTGGAAGGTGCCAAAGCACTCGAAAACTACAGATACTTCGTTTGAGGCATCTTGCAATATGCCCCGCCAATTCGGGGGGCTTTTCTCGAACGCGCGGGTGACGCCGGCGTGTTGGAGAAAGGCTCCGGGCCTTTGCGGTGTTTCTCTGCTGGCTGTCAGTTTCAGCCCGACCGATCCGCGTTACG
>JAGVIV010000166.1 GCA_020055845.1 Betaproteobacteria bacterium | reverse complement strand
GAGCGCGAAGATAGGCTGCTCGAAGCAAGATGGGCAGCCAAATAACCTAGGACGTCATTCCCGCGTAGGCGGGAATCCAGTGCGTCTATTAAAAATGCTTTCGGTTTTGCCTTCGCGTTGCGAAGATATTTTCTTATTGCTGGATTCCCGCCTGCGCGGGAATGACGAGACTAAAATGATTGGCATGTCGGTTCAATCGCGCAACATCTAACTAAAGCCAAAAAACAAAATGCCCCCCATCATTACCGCCACCGACCTAGTCAAACAATATCCCGGCGTGCGCGCCGTGGACGGCATCAACCTCGCCATCCCGCAAGGTATCTGTTTCGGATTACTCGGTCCCAACGGTGCAGGCAAGACCACCACCATCGAGATGTTGGAAGGCATCCATCAACCTACGAGTGGCGCAGTGCACTACAAAGGTGAGCCGCTGGGAGCGCGTTACCGCGAAGAGGTGGGCATCCAGTTCCAGCACACCGCGCTGCAGGATTTTCTGACGGTGCGCGAGACGCTGAAGTTCTTCGAGCGCCTCTATACCGAGACACTCCCGATCGACGAAGTCATCTCACTGTGTTCGCTTACCGATATCTTGGATAGAGATACACGCAAACTCTCGGGAGGACAGCGCCAGCGATTGTTGCTTGGCCTTGCACTCATCAATGACCCCGACCTCATCTTTTTGGATGAGCCGACGACCGGCCTCGATCCGCAAGCGCGGCGTAATTTCTGGGACTTGGTGAAGCTGGTGAAGTCGCGCAACAAGACCATCGTACTCACCACGCACTACATGGAAGAGGCGTATGCGCTGTGCGACGAGATCGCCATCATGGACAAAGGCCGCATCGTTTCGCAGGGCACACCAGAACAGTTGCTGAAAGAACATTTCGGGGATGTCGTGTTGCAGATACCGGGCGACGATGCGGGCGGGAAATTGATGCAGATGGACATCGGCGCCGTGCCAGCGGGCGAGCTGTTCGAGATCAAGACCAACCGCTTGCACCACACCCTGCAACAGCTTATGGACAACGGAATCAATCTGGATAGATTGCGCATCCGCGCGTGGACACTAGAGGATCTGTTCATCAATGTGACGGGGAAAGATAAGCCCAGCTAGTTCAACAAAGAGCCACGTCATTCCCGCGCAGGCGGGAATCCAGTGCATCTACTAAATATGCATTTAGGTTTTGTCTTCGCGTCGCGAAGAATTATTTTATTGCTGGATTCCCGCTTTCGCGGGAATGACGGCAAAAGTTTAAGGTAAGTAACTATGAAGAAATTCCTCGCCGTCCTACACGACCGCAACATGGAATTCCTGCGTGACCGTTCCGCACTGGTGTGGAACCTCGCCATGCCGTTCATGCTGGTGTTCGGTCTTGCCTTCACTTTTTCCGGTGACAGCAAAGACATCTACAAGATCGGCGTCATAGGTGGCATCGAACAGCTGACGCAAGCCGCCCCCAAGTTGCCAACCACACAGCATCTGCAATTTATCGCTTACGACGACCTCGATGCCGCCATCAACAAGGTGAAACATCACCAGATGGACATGCTCATCGACGTGAGCTCTGCCCCCAAGTATTGGGTGAACACCAGCTCGCCCAACGGCTATCTGTTGGAGCGCATCATCTGGGGCGTGGGCGCGGACAAGTTCGAGCGGCAAGCAGTGGAGGGTGCGGAGATACGTTATGTGGATTGGTTCCTGCCCGGCATCCTCGGCATGAACATGATGTTCGCCTGCCTGTTTGGCGTGGGCTTTGTGATCGTACGTTACCGCAAGAACGGATTTCTGAAACGACTCAAAGCCACGCCGCTGGGCGCATTCCAATTCTTGTTAGCCCAACTGATCTCGCGCCTGCTGCTGGTCGTGGTCATCACTACCATCGTGTACACCGGCTGCAACCTCTTCATCGAATTCAATATGCAGGGCTCATATTGGGTTCTAATACTGGTCACCACATTGGGCGCGATGAGCATGATCTCCATCGGCTTATTGATTGCGGCGCA
Organism: Betaproteobacteria bacterium; assembly: GCA_020055845.1. Classification (GTDB taxonomy): domain Bacteria; phylum Pseudomonadota; class Gammaproteobacteria; order Burkholderiales; family Gallionellaceae; genus PALSA-1006. Next base: position 362 of record JAGVIV010000166.1, on the reverse strand, counting down.
CACTGCCAGCGAAGAATTGGCCGGCGGCATGCTGAACATCGTTGCATTTCCGATGATGTTGTTATCGGGCGCATGGTTCTCATTGGAAGGTGCACAATCCTGGGTACAACATGTGGCGCAGATATTTCCGCTCACCCACATGGTTTCATCCGCTCGCGCCATCATGAACGAGGGCGCTACGCTGGCCCAGGTGATGCCCGATGTCTGGGTACTCACTGCCACCAGCGCGGTGTTTCTTGCGATTGGGGCGTTCGTATTTAAGTGGGAATGACTTCAGGCGGCCACTTTGAGACAGTCAGAGTTGAAAAATCGATGCCATAAAGCTGACCTTCACCACGGACTGAATAGTGGACGATGGCGTC
>JAGVIV010000276.1 GCA_020055845.1 Betaproteobacteria bacterium | reverse complement strand
GCCGGGTTGTTGCAGGCCTACCGTTTCATCGCCGACACGCGCGATCAGGCGACCGCAGCGCGTCTGGATAATCTCGAAGACCCCTACCGGCTGTTCCGCTGCCACACCATCATGAATTGCGTGGACGTGTGTCCCAAAGAGTTGAATCCGACCGAGGCCATCGGCAAGATCAAAGACATGATGGTGAAAAGAATCGTATGATTTTATTCCCTCTCCCCTTGTGGGATAACCAGCGACTTGCCAGCTTGCTGGCTTAGTCGAATGGCTAGTTGTTTCATCAGAGGGTTAGGGAGAGGGGATGAATTTATCCCGACAACTGTTTGCCAAGCAACTACGCCGCAATATGACGGAGGCGGAAACATTGCTTTGGTATCACCTGAGGGGGCATCGTTTGCATGGCGTGAAGTTTAAACGTCAGCAACCCATAGGGAATTACATTGTCGACTTCGTTTCATTTGAAAAGAAGTTGGTTATTGAAGTGGATGGCGGGCAGCATGCGGAAAGCGAATCCGATAAACAGCGGGACGATTGCTTGCAAGGGCAGGGTTTTCAGATACTGCGATTTTGGAATAATGAAGTGCTAGGTGAAACGGAGTCGGTTTTGGAGTCGATACTTCTGGCAGTAACCCCCTCTCCCCAACCCCTCTCCCACGAGGGGAGAGGGAGTATAGAGCTTGCGCGCTTGCGCTGGCGCTGTCGGCGCGGTCTGTTGGAACTGGATATTGTGCTCGGGCGTTTCATCGAACAGGGCTACACAAGTCTGGATGGCGCACAAAAAGTCGAATTTGATGTCTTGTTAGACCTGCCGGACACCGTGCTCTGGGATAGAATCGGCGGCAAAGCGCCTGCCGAATACGAGGCGCAGAAAAAAATGCTGGAATTGATCAACGCGGCTTAAGTCGCAGGAGCTAAAAATGGATAATAAACGTATTGCAACGCTGACTCTGGATGACGGGCGCAGTATCGAGCTGCCGATTTTGTCGGGTACGCTGGGGCCGGATGTGGTGGATATGCGCGCGCTCAGCAAGCTCGGGGTGTTCACTTACGACCCCGCTTTTTTTGCCACTGCGAGCTGCACTTCGGCAATCACGTTTATCGACGGCGATGCGGGTCTGCTTTATTACCGCGGTTATCCAATCGAACAACTGGCGGAGAAATCAGATTTTCTGGAGGTTTGTTACCTGCTCTTGAATGGCGAGTTGCCCAGTGCCGTTCAAAAAGAGGAATTCAGAAGTATCATCACGCATCACACCATGGTGCATGACCAGCTGGCGCGTTTTTTCAACGGCTTCCGCCGCGACGCGCACCCGATGGCGGTGATGGTCGGTGTGGTCGGAGCGCTGTCGGCGTTTTATCACGATTCTCTCGACATCAATAATCCGCAGCACCGCGAGATTTCCGCGCATCGTCTGCTGGCCAAAGTGCCGACATTGGCTGCGATGGCTTACAAATACAACGTGGGCGAGCCATTCATCTATCCGAAGAACAAGTTCAGCTATGTGGAGAACTTCATGTACATGATGTTCGGTACGCCCGCCGAGGACTATGTGCCGAATCCGATACTGGTGCGCGCGCTGGAACGTATCTTCATTTTGCATGCAGACCATGAGCAGAACGCCTCAACTTCGACTGTGCGTCTGGCCGGTTCTAGCGGTGCAAACCCGTTTGCCTGCGTGGCATCCGGTATTGCCGCGCTGTGGGGTCCCGCACACGGGGGAGCGAACGAGGCGGCGCTCAAGATGTTGGAAGAGATCGGCGACGTGTCGCGCGTGAAAGAATACGTGCAGGGTGTGAAAGACAAAAAGTACAAACTGATGGGCTTCGGTCACCGTGTCTACAAAAATATGGATCCGCGTGCTTCGGTGATGCGCTCGACGTGTTACGAGGTGTTGAAAGAGCTGAAGCTGGAAAACAACAAATTGTTCCAGCTGGCGATGGAGCTGGAGAAGACCGCGCTGAGCGACCCGTATTTCATTGAACGCAAACTGTATCCGAATGTGGACTTCTATTCCGGCATCGTGCTGCGTGCCATCGGTATCCCGACCAATATGTTCACCGTGATCTTTGCACTGGCGCGCACCATAGGCTGGGTGTCTCAATGGAACGAGATGATCGCCGATGCCGACCACAAGATAGGCCGTCCGCGCCAGTTGTATATGGGGGAAGTCAAACGCGATTTCGTGGCGCTGGAGAAACGTTGAGGACGACACTTTGAACGAGCCGGTGAACTTTATGAAGTTGATGCAGGCCAGCTCCATGCTGTCCGGCGGAAACAATGTCTTTGTCGAGGGGCTGTACGAAGATTTTCTGCGTGATCCGGGCAGTGTCCCCGCCGAATGGCGCGAATATTTTGTTCTGATGATTGCCGGTAGCAAGACGCCGGACATCGCACATAGCCAGGTGCAGCGCAATTTCGCCGCCTTGCCTGGTGCTAGTGCGGCATCCCCCCTGCAAGGTGACGATTCGCGCAAACAGGCATCGGTGCTGCAACTCATCAACGCGCACCGTTTTCTCGGCGTGCGTATCGCCGATCTTGATCCGCTCAAGCGCCATGCCAAACCCAGTATTGCAGAGCTGAATCCGGCCTATTACAACCTTGGCGAGGCCGATCTCGACACGACTTTCAATACAGGTTCGCTGGTCGGCGGCGCGCGCATGACCTTGCGCGAGATATTGCAGCGGCTCAAGCGTATCTATTGCGGCAGTGTCGGCGCGGAGTACATGTATATCAGCGACATCGCGCAAAAACGCTGGATACAGGCGCGTCTGGAAGGCGCGAGCGGGGAGGTGAATCATGCGGCGGTGACGCGTAAACGCATCCTCGAACGTCTTACCGCAGCTGAAGGATTGGAACGTTATCTGCACACCAAATATGTGGGGCAAAAACGTTTCTCGCTGGAAGGCGGCGAGACGCTGATTCCTTTGCTGCATCATCTGCTGCAGCGCGCGGGCGAACAGGGTGTGAAAGAGACCGTTATCGGGATGGCGCACCGCGGACGTCTCAACGTGTTGGTGAACACGCTGGGTAAATTGCCCAAAGATTTGTTTGCCGAGTTCGAGGGCATTCATCTGGAGCATCTCACTTCCGGCGATGTGAAATACCACCAGGGTTTCTCTTCCGATATTGGCACGCCGGGCGGTGCGATGCATCTCACGCTGGCGTTCAATCCCTCTCATCTTGAAATCGCCAATCCGGTGGTGGAGGGTTCGGTGCGCGCACGCCAGCACCGGCGCAAAGATTTTCAGGGCAAGCAGGTGTTGCCGGTATTGCTGCACGGTGACGCGGCCTTCGCCGGGCAGGGGGTGAATCAGGAGACCTTCAATCTGTCGCAGACGCGCGGCTACCGCACTGGCGGCACGGTACATATCGTCATCAACAACCAGATTGGCTTCACCACTTCGGATGCGCGCGACACGCGCTCCTCCTTGTATTGCACCGATGTGGCGAAGATGATTGATGCGCCCATATTCCATGTGAATGCGGATGATCCCGAAGCCGTGTTGCTCATCACCGAGCTGGCATTCGACTACCGTATGCAGTTCGGCAAAGACGTGGTCATCGACATGGTGTGTTTCCGCAAACTGGGGCACAACGAGCAGGATGAGCCGCTGGTCACGCAACCGTTCATGTACCGCTATATCAACCAGCATCCCGGTACACGCACATTGTATGCGCGCTATCTGGTGGAGCAGGGCGTGCTGACTCAGGAGGAAACCGATGCCATGGTGGCGGATTATCGTCGTGCGATGGACGAGGGGCGCGATCCCTTGCAGGCCGCGCTGACCGGACTCAATCATGCTTACGGTGTCAGTTGGTCGAAATATAAGAACGATCTGAAGTGGAACTCGCCCGTGGATACGAGTCTGCCGCGCCTGCGTTTGCAGGAATTGGCTGCGCGTCTGACGGCGATCCCGGAAGGTTTCAAGCTGCATTCGCGTGTCGAAAAAATCATTGCAGACCGCATCGCCATGGGCAAGGGCGAGCTGTCGCTGGACTGGGGCATGGCGGAGAATCTGGCGTATGCCAGTCTGGTCACGCAGGGTTATGCAATTCGCCTTTCCGGTGAAGATTGCGGGCGCGGCACCTTCTTTCACCGCCATGCCGTGTTGCACGACCAGAACCGCGTGCAGTTCGATCAGGGCTATCACATCCCCCTGCAAAACATTGCGCCGGATCAATCCGACTTCATCGTCATCGACTCTATCCTGTCGGAAGAAGCGGTGCTGGCATTCGAGTACGGTTATGCCACCGCCGAACCGGATACGATGACGATATGGGAAGCGCAGTTCGGCGATTTCGCCAACGGTGCGCAGGTGGTCATCGACCAGTTCATCGCTTCCGGTGAGGCCAAGTGGGGGCGATTGTGCGGCCTCACCATGTTGCTGCCCCACGGTTACGAGGGACAGGGGCCTGAACACTCGTCCGCGCGTATCGAGCGATATTTGCAGCTGTGCGCGGACTACAATATTCAGGTGTGCATTCCATCCAATGCGGCGCAGATATTCCATTTGTTGCGGCGTCAGATGCTGCATCCCTCGCGCAAGCCGCTTATCGTGTTCACACCCAAGAGCCTGTTGCGCAGCAAAGATGCGGCTTCGCCTTTGGACGATTTGGCACAGGGAGGTTTCCAGCCTGTTATCGCCGAAGTGGATGCGTTGGAGGCCAACAAAGTGCGGCGCATCATCGCCTGCAGCGGCAAGGTGTATTACGACTTGATCAAGGCGCGGCGCGAGCGCGGTATCACGGATATGGCCATCATTCGTTTGGAGCAGCTGTATCCTTTCCCGCATGACGAGTTCACCGCGCAGATTGCGGCCTATCCCAATGCCACCGAAGTGGTCTGGTGTCAGGAAGAACCCGGCAACCAGGGCGCATGGCACCGTATCCAGCATTATCTGCTGCGCCATATGTGCGAGGGCATGAAGCTAGGCTACGCCTTGCGCCCCTCGTCCGCCTCACCTGCGGCGGGTTATCTGGCCGTGCATAACGAGCAGCAAAAAGCGGTGATCGATGCGGCCTTCCGTCCCGACCTTGATTTGAAGAATAAACCAGGAGCAACAAACCATGAGCATCATTGAAGTCAAAGTTCCGCAACTCTCCGAATCCGTTTCCGAGGCGACCTTGCTCACTTGGCATAAAAAGGTCGGCGAAGCCGTGCAGGAGGGCGAGAACCTCATCGACATCGAGACCGACAAGGTAGTGCTGGAGTTGCCCGCGATCAAGAGCGGTGTGCTGGTTAAAATCATCAAGGCCGACGGTGCCAAGGTGGGGAGCGGAGAGATCATCGCGCAGATTGATAGCGCCGCCGTGGCCGCAGCACCCAAAGCGAAGGCGGATGTCGCGGCCGCAGTGTCACCTTCGGCACGCAAATTGGCGCACGCGCATGACGTGGATGCAACCGGCCTGCAAGGCAGCGGCAAGCACGGTTTGGTGACCAAGGAAGATGTGCTGAATGCCGTGCAACAGCCTGCGGCGACAGTGCAGACGCAGAGCGCGCCCGCAGTTGCCCCTGCAGGCAACCGCACCGAACAGCGTGTGCCGATGACACGCATCCGCCAGCGCATCGCCGAACGCCTGCTGCAGTCGCAACAGAACGCCGCCATCCTCACCACCTTCAACGAAGTGAACATGCAGCCGGTGATCGAGCTGCGCAACAAATACAAAGACGCGTTCGAGAAAAAGCACGGCGTGAAGCTGGGCTTCTCTTCTTTCTTCGTCAAGGCAGCGGTACTGGCTTTGCAGAAATATCCGGTCGTCAACGCTTCGGTGGACGGTACGGATGTGATCTATCACGGCTATTTCGATATCGGTGTGGCCATCGGCAGCGAGCGCGGTTTGGTGGTTCCCATTTTGCGCGATGCGGATAAGATGTCTCTGGCCGAGATCGAAAAACGTATCGTGGACTTCGGCGCGCGCGCCAAAGACGGCAAGCTCAGTATGGAAGAATTGACCGGAGGCACCTTCTCCATTTCCAACGGCGGCGTGTTCGGTTCCATGCTCTCCACGCCCATCATCAACCCGCCGCAGAGCGCCATCCTGGGTATTCACGCTACCAAAGACCGACCCGTTGCCGAGAACGGCCAGGTCGTCATCCGTCCGATGAACTACCTCGCGCTGTCTTACGATCACCGTATCATCGACGGTCGCGAAGCCGTGCAGTTCCTCGGCACCATCAAAGAAGCGCTGGAGTTTCCGGGGCGCGTGCTGCTCGATTTGTAAATGAGCGTTTTTCGCGCGTATCGTATCTTCGAAGAAAACGGCAAATCTGCTGGGCACTTTGTTGAGTTGTCGCTGGACGACCTTGGTCCCGGTGATGTCGTTATTCAAACACATTACTCAAGTGTGAACTACAAGGATGCACTTGCCGCAACGGGTACAGGCAAGGTCATCCGGCGCTTCCCCTGTGTCGGCGGTATTGACGTTTCCGGCGTAGTAATGAGCTCTTCTGATGCGCGTTTTACCGCGGGTGAAAAGGTGTTGGTCACCGGCTACGACATGGGCGTGGCGCATGACGGCGGTTATGCAGAGTGCGTGCGTGTTCCCGGCGACTGGGTGGTGCCGCTGCCGCAGGGGCTGACGCTGTTCGAAGCGATGGCACTGGGCACGGCGGGGTTCACTGCCGCGTTGGCGATTCACCGTTTGGAACAAAATGAGCTGACACCCAAAAACGGCAAAGTAATCGTTACCGGGGCGACGGGCGGGGTGGGGAGTCTTGCAATCCAAATGCTGGCGCAACTCGGGTATCACGTTGTGGCACTGACCGGAAAAGATAGCGAGCACGATTATCTGAAATCTATCGGTGCAAAAGAAATACTGTCGCGCAACGAAGTTGATTTTAAAAGCACGTGCCCGATGGAAAAAGCCCTGTGGGCGGGGGCGTTGGATGCGGCGGGCGGCGATACGCTGGCATGGCTGGCACGCACTATGCAGCAGGATGGTGCGATTGCCAGCTACGGTAATGCGGCCGGTGTTGAGTTGCACACCACGGTGTTTCCTTTCATTCTGCGCGGGGTGAAATTGCTAGGTGTGGATTCTGCTGCGACAAAGATGCCGTTGCGCCAGCAGCTATGGCAGCGCATGGCGAATCAATTGAAGCCGCGCGAACTGGCACAACTCGCGCATACCGTAGCCTTCGCGCAATTGCCCGAAGTGTTTCCCGCAATGTTGCGAGGCGCGGCACAGGGGCGCACCGTGGTGAAAATTGCTGGCAGCTAAACCGACCTCGGTTATAATGCGCGCCCTCTCTGAATTGAAGAGAGGATGGAATGCCCCGGTGGCGGAATTGGTAGACGCACCAGATTTAGGTTCTGGCGCCGCGAGGCGTGAATGTTCGAGTCATTTCCGGGGCACCACAAATAAGTAAGCTCGCGCAAGCGAGCTTTTTTTTGTGCCCGGAACAAGCGACGCGTTCGCGCCTGTGTGATTGAGTTCTCTTCGCCTTTTCTCCACGAGTGAAGAAAAGGCCGCAACTACGGATTTACCCGGTTTTTTTCTGGTTGTTTTCAGGTTCCCATTTCTTCAACAACAAAGCATTGGTGATGACCGACACGGAACTCATCGCCATAGCACCACCCGCGATGACCGGGTCAAGTAGGCCGACCGCCGCCATCGGTATACCCAGCACGTTGTAGGCGAAAGCGAAGAATAAATTCTGGCGTATTTTGCTCATCGTGACGCGCGACAGATCGATGGCGCTGACCACGGACATGAGATCGTTCTGCATCAGTGTGATGTCGGCGGCCTCGATGGCAATATCGCTGCCGCTCTTCATGGCGAAGCTCACGTCGGCGGCGGCCAGCGCGGGTGCGTCGTTGATGCCGTCGCCCACCATGCCGACCACGCGGCCCTTGGTTTTGAACGAGGCGATGTGCCGCGCCTTGTCCTGCGGCAGCACCTCGGCGAGATATTCGTCTATGCCCGCTTGTTGCGCGATGGCGTGTGCCGTGGCGTTGTTGTCGCCGCTGAGCATCACCACGCGAATGCCCATGCCGCGGAGTTTGCCCACGGCGGCTTTGCTGCTGGGGCGCAGGGTGTCGGCGAAGGCGATGTAGCCGAGAAGCGTATCGCCGCGCGCCACCATGACGACACTTTTCCCCTGTTGCTGAAGAGTAGAGGATGTATCTGTAGGAGCGGATTCTGCTGCGAATGACTTTCCCTGCGCGGCTAAAGCCGCTCCCACAAAGGCGGGCGAGCCGAGCAGGTAGGTCTCGCCGCCGATGACGGCACTCAAACCGTTTCCGGCAAGTTCGTGGAACTCGCTCACTGTATCTGGCGTGACGTTCTGCGTGCGGGCATGGGTAGTCAGCGCGATCGACAGCGGATGAGTGGAATGTTGTGCCAAAGCGGCGGCGATGCTCAGCAGTTGTTGCGCATCGACACCGTCGGCGGGCAACAAGTCGGTGAGCGCAGGCAGGCCTTCGGTCAGCGTGCCGGTCTTGTCCAGTATCAGTACATCGAGATGGTGCGCACGTTCCAGTGCCGCTGCATCTTTTACCAGGATGCCCGCATGGGCAGCGCGCCCGGTCGCCACAACGATGGCGGTGGGTGTGGCCAATCCCAGTGCGCAAGGGCAGGCGATGACCAGTACCGAGACCGCATTAATCAGCGCGTCGGAAAAGTCTTTGCCCAGTGTCCACCACAAAATGAAGGTGATGAGCGCCAGCACCAGCACCACGGGTACGAAGACGGAAGAGATACGGTCGGCCAATTTTTGGATTGGTGCTTTTGAGCCTTGTGCCTGTTCCACCATACGGATGATGGCGGCGAGCTGGGTTTGGCTGCCCACGGCGATGGCGCGGCATTTGAGTAAACCCTGTTGATTGAAGGTTGCGGCGTAGACTTTGTCATCGACCTTCTTTTCCTGCGGCAGGCTTTCCCCGGTGAGCATGCTTTCGTTCACATTGGACGCACCTTCCAGTACCACGCCGTCGACCGGAATGGCTTCGCCGGGGCGCACGACGAAGATGTCGTCGGGGCGGAATTGTCCGACGGATACGTCGAGAATCACCCCGTCGCGTTCCACATGCGCCAGTTTGGGTTGGAGTTTGAAGAGCGACTCCAGTGCGCTGGAGGCTTTGCCTTTCGCGCGTGCCTCCAGCAGCTTGCCAAACAGCACCAGTGTGATGAGTGTGGCGCTGGCCTCGAAGTAGACCGGCTGATGCAGCCCGAACAGCACGATGCCGCAGCTCAGGAAATAGGCCGCGCTGGTGCCCAGTGCGACCAGCACATCCATATTGCTGCCGCCGCTCTTGAGGCTGGCCCATGCGCCGCGGTAGAAGCGCGCGCCCGCCCAAAATTGCACGGGTGTGGCAAGCAGCCATTGCAGCCACACCGGTAAAGAGAAGTGCACGCCCAAAAGCATGAGCAGCATCTCCAAAAGCAAGGGCGAAATGAGCGCCACCGAGACCATGAACTGCATCTTCTCGCGGCGGTAGAGCGCGTCTTTTTCCTGTTTTTCGACAGCGAAATCGCGCGCCACATGCGCATCAAACCCCGTTTTGCGCACCGCCTCCAGCAAGGCCGGGATGTTTGTTTCAGCGGCATTGAAAGTGATGCTGGCTTTTTCGGTGGCGATGTTCACCACGGCGGTGACATCGGGGAGTTCGTTGAGTGATTTTTCCAGACGTGCCGAGCAAGAGGCGCAGCGCATTCCGGTGATTTGTAGTTCGGCGTGTTGTTGCTTATTCATTTGGTGTGTGGGGGAGTGCAAAGAATAGGCGCTATTATGCGCCAATGCCTGCCGCATTGCATTTTAAGCGGGATTGAAACAGCCCGATTTAAAGGTGGTGCATGAGCTAAAATACCCGCCTGTTTTCCACCTGCCGTATTAATCGACACATGTTTGAAACCGTTCTGATTGTTTTTTCAGTGCTGACCTTGGCTGTGCTTGCGGCTTTGTTTTTCATGCTGCGCAATCTGCCGGCGAAATCCGCCACGCTGCTGGAGCAGCAGCACCGCGCCATGCTTACCGACTTGCACGACGGTTTGAACAAACAGGGCGACCGCCTGATTGCCGCACAGGCAGCCGAGTCCGAGCGCTTGCGCGCGGCGGTGGGCGAGGAGTTGCGCGCGACGCGCGATGCGGTGAACGCCTTGCAAGCCAAGCAGGATGCGCTGCGCAGCGAGATGTTGACGAAGACGATGGAGAAGCTGGCGGAGCAGGGGCGCGCCGATCAGGAGCTGATCCAGACTTCTTTCCGCAATGCCACTCAGCATCTGGCGACGAGTATTGAAACCCTGTCCAAAACGGTGGACGGGCGCTTGGAGCAAATCGGTGGCAAGGTGAACGAGCGGCTGGACGAGGGCTTCAAGAAAACCAACGAGACTTTTGTGAGTGTGATGGCGCGGCTGGCGACCATAGACGAGGCACAGAAGAAGATCGACGGGCTGACCACCAACGTGGTGAGCTTGCAGGAGTTGTTGGGTGACAAGCGTTCGCGCGGCGCGTTCGGCGAGGTGCAGTTGGAAGGCTTGGTGCGCAACATTCTGTCGCCGCAGGCTTACGAAATGCAATACACCCTGCCCAACGGCACCCGTGCCGACTGTGTGCTCAAGCTGCCCGAGCCGACCGGCATGGTGGCGGTGGACTCCAAATTCCCGCTGGAAAACTATCACCGCATGTTCGATGCGGCGAGCCCCGCTGAACGACTGGTGGCCGAGAAACAATTCAAGGCGGACATTAAAAAGCATGTAGATGACATTGCCAGCAAGTACATCATCGCCAATGTCACTTCCGACGGCGCGGTGATGTTTATCCCCGCCGAAGCGGTGTTTGCCGAGATTCACGCGCACCATTCCGACGTGGTGGATTACGCCATGCAGCGCCGCGTGTGGATCGTGTCTCCGACCACCTTGATGGCGGTGTTGAACACGGCGCGCGCGGTGATGAAAGATGTGGAGACGCGCAAGCAGGTGCATATCATCAAAGACGAGTTGGGTAAGCTGGGCAAGGAGTTCGGGCGTTTCGACGAGCGCATGAAGAAGCTGGCCGACCATATCCGTCAGGCGCACGAGGATGCCAAGGATGTGCAGATCACCAGCGAAAAAATTTCCAAACGTTTCACCAGCATCGAGCGGGTGGAGCTGGATGCGGTGGCTGCGCATCCGCCGGCACTCGATTGACGCTTCATGATGCCGGGATTTCTTAGCGCCATCAGATCGCGTCCGCAACTGCGCGTAGCGCTGCGTCTGATTACCTATCTGGCGGTATCGCTGCTCGTCGCGCTGCTGTACCTGGCATTCATCGGTATCTCCATTGACGCTTCCGCACAACGCGGCAAGATTGTCGCCTTGCTGGAAGAAAGTCTGGGTCGCGAGGTGCGCTTCGACGGGCCTCTTAAATTGGAAATTTCCGCGCATCCAAAACTGCAGGTGGGCGGTTTGCATATCGCCAATGCTTCCGGTTTCAGTGGTGACGAATTTGCGAGCTTAGGCGAGGCGCGTCTGGAACTGAATCTGTGGGCGCTGTTGCGCATGCGTTTGCAGATCGAAGAGTTGGCGGGCAGCAATGTGCGCATGCATTTGCAGTTGAACAAGAACGGCCACAGCAACTGGACCTTCAAGTCCTCTCTCAAAAAGCCTGAAGCGGAGGCAGCTCAGCCCGCCGGCATGGCGCTCGGCGATATGCTGGCACGGCTGGACATTAAGCGTGTGGCGCTGGAAAAACTGAATGTGGAATTCACCGGCGCGAATGCGCAAAGCCATTTCTTCGAGCTGCAATCGCTGGTCGCGCACTTTCCCGCAGGACAGCCGCTGACGCTGGCTTTGCACGGCACAGTCGAAAAAAAATACCCGTATAAACTCGATTTGAACGGCGGTTCTATCGTTGATTTGGTGCGTATGGACAAACCCTGGCCGTTGAATTTGCAGCTCGGATTTATGAGTTCGCATTTGTCGCTAAACGGCACGGTGTCGGGCAGCAGTGGGGCACTCAACTTCGATCTGGGCACTGAAAACTTGGCCGAGTTTGAGCAGCTGTTGCAAACCAAGTTGCCTGCGGTGGGGCTTACCAGTATTGCTGGGGTAATCAGTTACGCGCCGGGAAAAGTCGCGCTGGATCATTTAAGCGGTGTCATGGGTAAAACCACATTGAGCGGTGCGCTCAATGTCGACTATGGCGGCGAGCGTCCCAATGTGCGCGGCGAGCTTGCGCTGCCGACGCTGGATTTGCGCCCATTCATGACCGGGAAGCCTGTCACGGAAGAAGCACCGCCGAAAAGTCTGGCCGAGGTGTATCGCGAGCTGGCCAAGGCGAGCTTTAGTTTGAAAGCGTTGAACAATGCGGATGCCGATCTGACCTTGCGTGTCGGGGAATGGCTGAGTCTTCCCGGTGCCGTGCATGACGCGCAGTTGCAAGTGAAACTGGCGCATGGCCGTTTGAGTATTCCGGTGCGGGCGACGGTGGCGGATGTGGCGTTGTCGGGGCAGGCCAGCGTGGATGCGAGTGTGGCTCCGGCACGTTTGAAGCTGACGCTTGGTGCGCATGACTCCGGCCTGGGTAATCTGGCCGGGTTGTTGTTCGGTATGCACGATGTGAAAGGAAATTTGCGTCGTCTCGATTTGCGCATCGCAGCGCGCGGTGACAGCGGTGCGGAGTTGATGGAAAGTTTGGATGTGCGTGCGGATGTGGAGGAGGGGAATCTGTCATACGGCAACGTGAAGGGAGGACATCCCGTGCAATTCTCACTGGATGATTTTGAACTGGTGCTGCCCGCCGGGAAAGCCCTGTACGGCAGCACGCGCGGTACTTTGCTGGATAAATCTTTCAGCGCCTCGCTGCGCGGTGCGTCGCTCACTGAGCTCATGCAGCAAGCGCATGCCCCGATTGATTTTGAATTGCAGGCAGGCAGCGCGCGCGCGCAGGTGCATGCGCTGTTGCAGCCCGCCGCGGCAGACTCTGGCTCGAAAGTGGAGTTTGAACTTTCCGCGCCGCACTCCGGCGAGATCGCAAGCTGGCTGGGACTCCAGCCCGGCGCGGATGCGCCCGTGAATCTGCGCGGCAATTTTCACACCGACAGTGAAGGCTGGCACTTGTCCGGTTTCGCTTTGCAGTTGGGGCACAGCGCTTTGGCGGTCGAGGCGCAACAAACGCGGGTACAGGGCAAGCCGCTCACCAGCCTACAACTGAACAGCGAGCTGATTGACGCGGTGGAGCTGCAATCGTTGCTGCCCGAATCCAAACCCAAAGCGCCCGCCGCAAAAGCGGTCGCGGTAAACATGATCGACATTCCCATCCTGCCGCACGGCATCAGCCTGTCGGATGCGGACATCGCGGTACGCATCAAACAGATTCGCAGTGCCTCGCCACTGGCCGTGCGCGAACTGCGTTTTGACGGTCGCATACGCGACGGCATGATGCCGGTGTCGCCGTTTGCAGCCAATGTGGCAGAGAACGATTTCAGCGGCGCGATCATGCTCGATCTGCGCACGCAGCAGCCGCACGCCGTGTTGTGGGTCGCCGCAGATGC
>JAGVIV010000047.1 GCA_020055845.1 Betaproteobacteria bacterium | reverse complement strand
TTCAACGACGAGCGTTCTGATTTCCTCGCCTATATCAAGTTGTGGGCATGGTTCCAAGACGCGGTGAAGCATAAGAAAACTAACAAGCTGTGGGCGCAGGAATGCCGCGAGAAGTTCTTGTCGCCTATTCGATTGCGTGAGTGGCACGAGTTGCACCAGCAGTTGCATGCGCAGGTGAGTGAGATGGGGTTGTTTGGCGCGCATCCTTCCACCCCCATCCCCTTGAAAGGGAGGGAGTCGGATTCCTCCCCCGTCAAGGGGGAGGTTAGGAGGGGGATGGGGGAAGGCCTTCCTGCCACCTACGAACAAATCCACAAAGCCCTGCTCACCGGCCTGCTCGGCAACATCGGTTGCCGTTCTACCAGCGAGCCGCACTACCTCGGGCCGCGCGAGATCAAGTTCTTCATCGCGTCGAATTCTGTGTTGGCGAAGAAGGGCGCGAAGTGGGTGTTCGCGGCAGAGATCGTGGAGACCACCAAATTGTTCGCGCGTTGCATGGCACGTATCGAACCGGAATGGTTGGAAGAAGTGGGCGCGCATCTTATCAAGCGTAGCTACTTCGACGCACATTGGGAGAAGAAGGCGGCGCAGGTGGCGGCGTGGGAACGCAGCACGCTGTTCGGTTTGCTCATCAATCCCAAGAAGCGTGTGCACTACGGGCCGATGCAGCCAGAAGAGTCGCGCGAGGTGTTCATCCGCCAAGCACTGGTGAATGGTGAGTTCAACACCCTCGCGCCGTTCTTCGCGCACAACCAAAAGATGATCGAGGACATCGAGGCGCTGGAACACAAGTCGCGCCGCCCTGATGTGTTGGTGGATGATGAGCTCATCTTCGCGTTCTACGACCAGCGCATTCCCGCAGGCATGCACAACGGCGCGGCTTTTGAGAAGTGGCGCAAGGAGGCCGAGCGCGAGCAGCCGAAGTTGCTGTACTTGAAACGCGATGACTTGATGCGCCACGAGGCGGCAGGCATCACCACCGAGCAGTTCCCGCCGCAGATGTTGATGAACAACGTGAGCTACGCAATGGCGTATAACTTCGCCCCAGGTAAGAGCGACGACGGTGTGACGCTGACCGTGCCGCAAGCATTGCTGAATCAGGTGTCGGCCGCGCGCTGTGAGTATCTGGTGCCGGGGGTATTGGCGGAGAAAGTCGCACAGTTGGTGAAGTCGTTACCGCAGAAACTTCGTCGCAATTGTGTGCCCGTGCCTGAGTTCGCGGCCTTTTTTGCAGGAACGGTGAAGCCTTCCGACACGCCGTTGTTGCAAGCCTTGGCGCGCTTCATCCGTGAACAAAGGCAGATCGAGGTGCCGCTGGATGCCTTCCGCTTGGAGCAGCTCCCGCCGCATCTGCTGATGAATTTCCGCGTGGTGGATGAGCATGGTAGGCAGTTGGGGATGTCGCGCAATTTTGCGGCGTTACGCGGGGAGTGGGCGCCCAAGCAGGCGGTCGTCACTTCCTCGCCAGTGGCTAAACAAGCTGTCGTGCAGGCAAAGACTGCTGGGGCGCGTTATACCGAATGGGGATTCGGTGATTTCCCCGCGACGCGCACTGAGCAACGCGCGGGCCAGACCATCACGGTGTTCAACGCCTTGGTGGATGAGGGTGATGCGGTGAGCTTGCAGAGTTTCGATACGCGCGAAGAAGCGCAGGCGGTACATCGTGCCGGTCTGCGTCGTCTATTCATGTTGGCGCTGAAAGAGCAGGTGAAGTATCTGGAGAAGAACCTTCCTGGACTGCAAGCGATGGCGATGCAGTTCTTGCCTTTCGGTTCGCAGCAAGATTTGCAGCGACAGATCATCGCGGTGACGTTTGACCGTTGCTCACTCAACGAGCCGTGGCCAGAGACTGAGAAGGCGTTTGCCGAGCGTTGCAAGGATGCCAAGGGAAGGTTGAATCTAGTCGCGCAGGAGATCGCGCGCTTGGTGGCGGCGGTGCTGGCCGACCACCATGCGTTGCAGAAGTCGCTGCCGCAGTTCAAGGCGCACGCACAGGTTTTGCAAGACATCCGCAGTCAGTGTGAATGGTTGTTAGGTAAAGAGTGGGTGGGGCGCACGCCGTATGAGCGCATGCAGCACATGCCGCGCTATCTGAAGGCTATCAATGTGCGCTTGGAAAAACTAAAAGCGAATCCGGCACGTGATGCTCAGAATCTGGCGCAGATGAATCCGCTGTTGCAGCAATGGGGGCGCAAGCTCTCCGCGCAGCAGGGCGAGGTGGATGCGCGGCTGACGGACTTTGGGTGGATGGTGCAGGAGTTGCGAGTGTCGCTGTTCGCGCAGGAATTGAAGACGCCCGTTATTGTTTCCGTTAAGCGCTTGGAAAAGATGCTGGCAGAGATGAGCAGGTAAAATATCTCTAAAGTAATAATCACGTCATTCCGGCGCAGGCCGGAATCCAGATAGTTAAATCATTCTCGCGTAGCGAGTGCAAAAGTATTCTGACCGCTTCGCGGGATTTTTATGACTGGATTCCGGCCTCCGCCGGAATGACGGTTCAGATTAGGAAAGAAGTTATGTCAGCCAAAAAAGTAGATGTGTTGTTAGTCGGTGCAGGTGTAATGAGTGCGACTTTAGGAAAGCTGTTGTCGCAGCTCGATCCCACGTTGAAAATTGAAATGGTGGAACGCCAAGCCAAGGTGGCGAATGAAAGTTCACATGCTTTGCATAATGCGGGTACAGGCCACGCGGGTTATTGCGAGCTGAATTACACGCCTGAGTTGCCCGATGGAAGCATCAAGATTGATCGCGCACTCGAAATTAACGCGGCGTTTGAACTGTCCTTGCAATTTTGGTCGTATCTGGTGGATGAAGGCTTGTTGCCTGCGCCAGAGAAATTTATCAATCCGGTGTATCACCAAAGCTTTGTGCAAGGCGCAGCCGATGTCGCTTTCCTGCGCAAACGGTATGAGGCTTTGCATACGCATCATTTGTTCGAGGAAATGGAATACAGCGAAGACCATGCGGTGTTGCAAAAATGGATGCCGCTGG
>JAGVIV010000144.1 GCA_020055845.1 Betaproteobacteria bacterium | reverse complement strand
GCAGCATCATCAACAACAGCAAAATCGCCATCGAGCTGGTGGAAAAAATGGAGACCGTGAGCCATCAGGTGGACGACATCCTCGCCGTACTGAGCGAAATCGACGGCATCTCCAAACAGACCAATCTGCTGGCGCTAAATGCGGCCATCGAGGCGGCGCGCGCGGGAGAGTCGGGACGCGGCTTCGCCGTGGTTGCGGATGAAGTGCGCAAGCTGTCAGGACGCTCGGATCAGTTCAGCCGCCAGATACGCAGCAATGTGAACGAGGTGCACCTGTCCATCGCCGATGCGGAAAAAGCCATCAGCAACATGGCCTCGCTCGACATGAGTTTCGCGCTGCAAGCCAAGAGCCAAATCGACACCACGCTGAATCATGTACAGGAGATGAACCGCCACATGGTGGAAGCCATCGAGGGACAGCACCAGATTTCCATCGAGGTCGACAATGTGGTCGGGCGCGCGGTCACCTCGCTGCAGTTCCAGGACATGGTCGGACAACTGATTCAGCATTCGCACACCCGCATCAGCGGCATGGAGCAGGCGTGGGCGCGCATGGGTCAATGGGCAGAAGAAGCGCAGCGCGGCACCGCAGCATCCAGCCAAGAAATCGCGCAGATGCGGCAGCAAATCAATGATATTTTTAGCGAAGCGGAACGCCTGAGCGAACGCTCTCCGGTGCGCCAGAATAAAATGGAAACCGGCGACATAGACCTGTTCTAAAACCAACACACTAAGTATCGAGGAAATTATGGCAAAGACAATTCTGAGCGTGGACGATTCAAGTTCCATCCGGCAAATGGTGTCGTTCACACTGAAAAGTGCGGGCTACGAAATCATTGAGGCGGTAGACGGCCAGGACGGGCTGGATAAAGCCAAAATGAAAACCGTGAATCTGGTGCTCACCGACCAGAACATGCCGCGCATGGACGGACTGACGCTGATCAAGAACCTGCGCGCCATGTCCTCGTACAAGACCGTCCCCATCCTGATGCTCACCACGGAATCAAGCGATGCCATGAAAGCACAGGGCCGAGCCGCCGGTGCAACCGGCTGGATCGTCAAACCATTCGACCCGCAAAAATTATTGGAAGTGGTTAAGAAAGTGATCGGCTAGATCACAAGGACCGGAAAGGGATAAGAGAGAGAAGAGAAGGGTAAATCCTTCCGCGACTCTCCCCTGGGCGACACCAGCCACCTCCCTTCCCTCTCTCCATTCAAAAGGGCACACCACCACTATGGGTTTCGATCTCAGTCAGTTTTACCAGGTCTTCTTTGAAGAAACGGCAGAACATCTTTCCAGCATGGAAAGCCTGTTGCTGGGTCTGGACGTGTCCGCCCCCAGCATGGACGATCTTAACGCCATATTCCGTGCTGCCCATTCCATCAAAGGCGGTGCAGGCACGTTTGGTTTCAACGATATGATCGAGGTGACTCACGTCCTCGAAACCCTGCTCGACAAACTGCGTAAACAGGAAATGGCGCTCACCAACGAGATGGTCAATGCCTTTCTCGAAGCGGGTGATGTCATCGCCATGCAGTTAGCCGGACATCGCGATGCCACAGAAGTCGATCCCGCAGCCGTTAAAAATGCGCGCGCGAATCTGGAGCGCCTGTCTGCCGCACCGTCAGCAACGCCTCCCGCCCCCGTGGCCGAACAAGCTTACGGTCTGTTCGAAGCCGAGCCAACCGCGCCCGCTGAAGAGCAAGCCTACGGCTTCTTCGATGCCGAACCCGCCGCAGCGGAAGCCGATCCCGGTTACGGCTTTTTTGACGACCTTCCCGCCCCTGAAAAAACAACCCAGGCCGACACCGAAGAAGCACAGGGCTACGGTTTCTTTGAGGAGACTCCGGCACAAAAATCGGAACGCGAGAACGCGCAAGGTTACGGCTTCCTGCAAGACATCAATCCCGACAACACACCGGACACACAGCCCGCCGCCGCGACCAACGCAACGGCTCCCGTGTTGCTGGCAGAACAGGCACACCCGACCCGCCGCACCGCCGACAAGACTCCCGCGCCTGCCGCGGCCGAATCCTCGATACGCGTAAGCGTGGAAAAGGTCGACCAGCTCATCAATCTGGTCGGTGAACTGGTCATCACCCAAGCCATGCTCGCGCAATCCGCCTCGGTGCTCGACCCAGAAGTCGTAGAGCGCCTCCAGAACGGTCTGAGCCAGCTGGAGCGCAACACACGCGACATTCAGGAAGCGGTGATGGCGGTACGCATGCTGCCCATCTCTTTCGTGTTCAGCCGTTTCCCGCGCGTGGTGCGCGACATGGCAAGCAAACTCAACAAGCAGATCGAGCTCAAAACGCTGGGAGAAAACACCGAACTCGACAAAGGCCTCATCGAAAAGATCGCCGATCCGCTCACACATCTGATCCGCAACAGTCTTGACCACGGCATCGAGATGCCCGACAAACGCATCGCTGCGGGCAAACCGGCCACCGGCACCATCACGCTCAACGCCTTCCATCAGGGCGGCAATATCGTAATCGAGGTGGCCGACGACGGCGGCGGCCTGAGCCGCGAGCGCATCCTGAACAAAGCCAAAGAACGCGGCATGAACGTGAGCGACGACATGCCCGATTCCGCCGTATGGATGCTGATCTACGAAGCGGGATTTTCAACGGCAGAAGTCATCACCGATGTCTCCGGGCGCGGGGTCGGTATGGACGTGGTGAAACGCAACATCGCCGAGCTCGGCGGACGCGTGGAGATCGACTCGGCGGAAGGTTTCGGCACCCGCACCACCATCCGCCTGCCGCTCACATTGGCGATACTGGACGGGCTGTCGGTATCGGTGGGCGGGCAAACCTTCATTGCACCGCTGGGTTCCATCGTGGAATCGTTGCAGGTCAGACCGGAAGATTTGAAATCGGTGAGCGGCGAAGGCCATCTGCTGCGCGTACGCGGCGAATATCTCCCCGTTGTCGCCCTGCACGAAGTATTCAACATCAAAAATGCAGTCACCGACTTCACCCAAGGCATCGTGGTCATCATCGAAGCCGAGGGCAAAAAGACCGCACTCGTGGTGGATGAATTGCTCGGCCAGCATCAGGTAGTCATCAAGAGTCTGGAATCGAATTTCCGCAAAGTACAGGGCATCTCCGGCGCCACCATCATGGGTGACGGCAGGGTGGCATTGATTCTGGATGTGTCGGCGCTCGCGGCACAACACTTGAGCAGAAACACATGAGCACGCCAATTTTCGTTTATCGCTGGAGAACGTTATGCAAAATCTGACCATCAAAGCACGCCTGATACTGGTTATCAGCTTTCTGTCTGTCCTGCTCATCGCGATAGGCAGCTATGGCCTGTGGGGCATGTCCAAGAGCAACGAAGGTTTGCGCACGGTATTTGAAGACCGCACCATTCCGATGGGGCAGCTCGACGATATCAAAATGAAGTTGCTGCATATCCGCACCGCCATCGTCACCGGGCAAAACTACAGAAAAGAGATGCCCAAGCAGCACAAAGAGGTCGAACAGGACATCTCCGGTATCAATACGCAATGGGCAGCCTATATGGCGACCTACCTCACCCCGCAGGAAAAGATTTTAGCCGATGCTTTCGCGGCGGATTTCAAACGCTGCCTAGAACAGGGGGTAGAACCCGCGCTCAAATTGCAGCGCGGTGAAAACTGGGACGAGGCGGAACGTTTCTACTGGGAGCAGATGCGCCCCATTTGCAAACCGGTCACCGAAGGTGCCAGCGCACTCATGAAGCTGCAGCTGGACGTGGCCAAGGATGAATATGACGCTGCCACCTCGCGTTATGCCACGGCAACTGCCATAGCCCTCAGCATGATATTAGGCGGTATCGCACTGGCCGGATTCATGGGGCTCATGCTGGTGCGCGGCATCGGACAAGGTTTGCACTCGGCCATTGAAATTGCCGACCGAATCGCCGCCGGCGACCTATCGGGCCAGATCGACATCACCCGTCAGGATGAGATTGCCAAGCTGCTGATTGCCATGCAAACCATGCAGCACAATCTGGTCAAAATCGTGGCTGAGATTAAAGGCATCGTGGCCGCGGCCAACCACGGTGACTTCAGCAGCAAGATGAGTCTGGAAGGTAAAACCGGTTACACCCGGGATTTGTCCGAACTGCTCAATCAACTTTCCGACACCGTGGACGGCGCCTTCAAAGACACGATCCGCGTGGCTGATGCGCTGGCACGCGGCGACCTCAGCCAGAAAGTCACCAAAGACTATGCGGGTGCCTACAATCAGGTCAAGGTGAGCGTCAATACCACTTCCGATTCGCTTACCCGTATCGTCACCGAGATCCAGCAAATCGTCGAAGCGGCTGCCGTACGCGGCGATTTCAGCGTGAAGATGGACCTGAACGGCAAGCAGGGTTACACCAAGACCCTGTCCGATTTACTCAACCAGCTATCCGGCGTCACCGACGAGGCCATGCACGACATCATACGCGTGGCCCGTGCACTGGCCGATGCAGACCTGACCCAGACCATAGACAAGCCCTATAGCGGCCTGTTCGGGCAAACCAAAGACGGCGTAAACACTACGGTTAAGAATCTGCAAAAACTGGTCAACGAGGTCAAAGTGTCGGTGGACTCCATCGGTACGGCATCCAAAGAAATCGCCTCGGGCAACGCCGACCTGTCGCAGCGCACGGAAGAGCAGGCATCGAGTCTGGAAGAGACCGCCGCCAGCATGGAAGAGCTGACCTCGACGGTGAAACAGAACGCGGACAACGCCAGACAGGCCAATCAGCTGGCGCACAATGCCAGTGCAGTGGCACTCAAGGGCGGGGCGGTGGTGCACGAGGTCGTGGGCACCATGAGTTCCATCAACGAGTCTTCGCGCAAGATCGTCGACATCATCAGTGTCATCGACGGTATCGCTTTCCAAACCAATATTCTGGCGCTCAACGCCGCCGTTGAAGCGGCGCGCGCAGGTGAGCAGGGACGTGGGTTTGCGGTCGTCGCCGCCGAGGTGCGCAATCTCGCGCAACGCTCTGCCGCTGCCGCCAAAGAGATTAAAACCCTCATCGGCGACTCTACCGAAAAAGTAGAGGTCGGCACCAAGCTGGTGGATGACGCGGGCAAGACCATGGAGGAGATTGTCAATGCGGTGAAACGCGTGACCGACATCATGTCCGAGATTAGCGCCGCATCCGCAGAACAAAGCACGGGTATCGAGCAAGTGAATCAGGCCATCACGCAGATGGATGAGGTCACCCAGCAGAACGCCGCGCTGGTCGAGCAGGCCGCCGCCGCTGCCGAGTCGCTCGAAGAGGAGGCACTCAATCTCACCAAGTCCGTGAGCGTGTTCAAAGTGGCCTAAGGATTGTCGCCGCGCTCCGTCCGGCGACGGGGCGCATCTGCATCACATCGCGGGATGGGATACAAACAAGCAATCGTTCCCAGCGTCGGGCAGATTACTCGTCTACGAGCGGCTGGTCTTTGTCCACGTTGACCTCTTCCGCAAAGACCGGAAAGAGCAAAGGCAACAACAACAAAGTAAAGAGCGTGGCGGACACGATACCCCCGACGATTACCACGGCAAAAGGACGTTGCGTTTCCGAACCGATACCGTGTGACAATGCCGCCGGCAACAAACCGATACCCGCCATCAGCGCGGTCATCAATATCGGGCGCAAACGCGCCACCGCCCCCTCCAATACACTCTCGTTCAACGCTTTCCCGCTGCGCATCCCTTCCATGAACTGTTCCACCATAATCACGCCGTTCTGCACCGAGATACCGGCCACGGCGATGAAACCGACTGCAGCGGATACCGACAGGTGCAAGCCAGCCAGTCCCAGTCCAGCCAATCCGCCGATCAACGTGAAGGGCACCATCAGAATGACCAGCAACGCTTTGCGCATGGATTTAAACGCCCAGAACAACAGCACGAAGATCATCAACACCGACAGCGGCACAATAACTTTGAGGCGCTTGATGGCGCGCTGCTGGTTCTCGAATTGTCCGCCCCAGGTCAGGCTGTAACCGGGCGGCAAGGTGACTTGCTGTTTGACTTTTTGCATCGCCTCGGCCACAAAGCTCCCTTGGTCGCGCCCCATCAGATTGGCTTTCACCGCGACCACACGCCCGCCGGCTTCACGCCCCACTCGCGCGGCTCCCTGACGAATCTCAATGTTGGCGATGGAGCCAAGCGGAATCGATGCACCGTTGGGCAGCGCGATGGGCAAATCGGAAACATCATCCACCGCGTCGCGAAACTCTTCGGCAATACGCATCGTCACATCAAAACGCCGATCGCCCTCGTAAAAAGAGTTCACCGTACTGCTCGCCAGTGTCGTC
>JAGVIV010000134.1 GCA_020055845.1 Betaproteobacteria bacterium | reverse complement strand
GTCGCAGAGGTAGTCTCAATTAATTACGCTCCACAAGTAAAACAAAATGAATCAACAACAATCCTCACTTGCTCCTCCAGACACTGCGCTTGAACGGGAAGTAGCTGCCATGATCGTAACAGCACTCAATCTCGAAGTCAGCGCCGATGAAATTCAAGCAGATGCGGCGCTCTTTGGAGATGGACTGGGACTCGACTCCATTGATATTCTCGAAATATCATTGGTAATTTCAAAAACATACAGCATCCAGATGAAGGCGGAAAATGAAGACAACTTCCGCATCTTCAGTTCGTTACGAAGCTTGACCGCTTACATTGCCGAACACCGCACGAAGTGATTCCCACTAGGCGGTCTATTAAATTTGCAATTATCGCAGCTGCAGGCACTGCATATATTTGCATGAGTTATCTGGTAACAATCTCTGAACGCCCTCCCTTAGTCGCAATTTTAATTGGTCTTGTACCCTTAAGTGTGGCAGCTCTTGCTACCGCGTGGAATTCTCGGATGCGCTCCTTGGCATTGCTGCTATGCGCAGTTTGCGCACTGGCGCTTATTCTGAATCTGGAATTCCTGCGTGATCATGCCGCATGGCTGTATTTCGTTCAGCATGCAGGCGCCATGATCCTGCTAGGCATTATGTTTGGCAGTTCGCTGGGAGCCGGACATGGCGACGCGCTATGCTCTCGTATCGCCATTTTTGCAATTCGTGAACGATTGGATGCAGACTATATTCATTACACATGGAAAGTTACGCTTGTCTGGACAATTTATTTCGCCCTCAGCGCGATGCTATCGGTGCTGTTGTTTTTCTTCGGCACGACCCAAGTCTGGTCGTTCTTCGCCAATTTGCTGACCCCTGCTTTGCTTGGCGTAATGTTTATCGGGGAATACCTCATTCGCCAGCGCGTTTTACCCAATCGCGCCCACTTTAGTGTCACTGAAATTATCTCCGCTTATCGCGAGTATTCCCGACGTCAGATTCCCAGTTAATCCATCATGAACACGCTGCCGCTTTTACCTGACATACCGTCTGCCCAAGTAATCGCTTATCGCAATTCAGCCCCAGTAAGGCGCGACGAATTTCTCCGCGAAATAATGGAACTGGCGGCCCGTTTACCAAGCACCGGTCATGCTCTGATTCTTTGCAAGGATCGTTACTGGTTTTCCGTTGCTCTCTGCGCGGCAATTTCGCGCAACATATTGAGCGTTCTGCCCAGCTCGACTGCGCCGGAAGAAATCACTTCCCTGCAAGCAGAAGTGCCGGACTTGGTTTGCCTGGGGGATCAAACATCATCCCCTTTCCCCCAAATGCCATACGTGCAAGTTTCGAGTGACTCTCCAATTTTATTCAAATCAGGTGCTACTTCTGCGATGCCTCGCATCCCTTTCGATCAACGCATCGTATGCGTGTACACATCGGGATCCACGGGAAAACCGAAACCGCACATCAAAACCTTCGGGCGCATGCAGCAGTGCGCCATTGCAGAAGCTGAACGCATGTGGGCTGTTGCTGGTGGAGCATGCGCCGTCTTGGGTACAGTACCTTTTCAACATATGTATGGGCTGGAATCCAGCGTCTTACTCCCCCTCTTTGGCGGCGGTCAATTAAGTACGCGTCAACCATTTTTTCCAGCTGACATCATCTCTGCGCTGGCAGAGTTGCCCGAGCCGCGCTTCCTCGTCACCACCCCGTTTCATCTGCGCAAAATGATCGATGCCAACCTTCAATTTCCAAGGATTGCAGCCATTCTATCGGCAACGGCACCGCTGTCGCCGGAACTTGCCGAGGAAGTCGAGACCCGCTGTGGCACGTCGCTGATAGAAATTTACGGCTCCACGGAAACCGGACAACTCGCCACGCGCAGACCCACAGTACAGAGCGAATGGGAAGTTTATGCCGATATCGAATTGACTCAGAATCAGGGAGCTGTCACCGTACGGGGAGGACACTTGGAAGGTGCGCAGGTGCTAAACGATGTGGTGGAATTATTGAGTCCCTCTCGCTTCAGGTTAATCGGACGCAACTCGGACATGATTAATATCGCGGGCAAGCGAAGCTCGTTGGCCTTTTTGAATCATCTCCTCACCAACATTCCCGGCGTGCGTGACGGCGTATTCTGTATGCCTCAGGATGACGAGGAACATGACACTCCCCGCCCTGCCGCATTCGTGGTCGCACCGGAACTAAATCCTGCAGACATCCTTGCGGCGATGCGCCTGCAAGTGGCACCGGTATTTCTGCCCCGCCCCGTCATTTTTATCGACCACTTGCAGCGCGATGCCAACGGCAAGATTCCCGCCGCCGTGGTAAAAGCCCTTATTG
>JAGVIV010000305.1 GCA_020055845.1 Betaproteobacteria bacterium | reverse complement strand
GCCAGCCTGTTCGAGAACGATTCCGAACTCAGCATCCGTATCGGCTACGACAAAACAGCACGCACCCTGACCCTCAGCGACAACGGCATCGGCATGAGCCGCGACGAAGTCATCAACAATCTCGGCACCATCGCCAAGTCCGGCACGCGCGAATTCTTCTCGCGCCTGTCCGGCGACCAGCAAAAAGATGCCAACCTGATCGGGCAATTCGGCGTGGGCTTCTACTCCGCATTCATCGTTGCCGAAAAAGTCACCGTGACCACACGCCGCGCCGGAGAAAAAATCGACCAGGGCGTATGCTGGGAATCCGACGGCAGCGGCGAATTCACGATTGAGATGGTGGATAAAGCCACACGCGGCACAGAGATCGTGCTCCATCTGCGCGCAGACCAGGACGATCTGCTTAGCGGCCAAAAAATCCGCACTATCATCCGCAAGTATTCCGACCACATCGTGCAGCCCATCGTGATGAAGAGGGAATAATGGAAGGATGGCGCACAGCAAGTATTGGACGAAGACGAAACTGTCAATCAGGCTGTTGCGCTATGGGCACGGAGCAAGAATGAAATCAGCGACGAGGAATACAAAGAATTTTACAAACACGTAGGCCACGACTATGAAGACCCGCTGGCATGGTCGCACGCCCGCGTCGAAGGCCGTCAGGAATATACACAGCTGCTGTACATCCCGTCCCGCGCCCCTTTCGACATGTGGGAACGTGATGCGCAGCACGGCGTAAAACTGTATGTGCGCCGCGTGTTCATCATGGACGATGCAGAACAACTGATGCCGCGCTATATGCGCTTCGTGCGTGGAGTAGTGGATTCCAGCGACTTACCGCTGAACGTATCGCGCGAAATTTTGCAGGAATCGAAAGACATCGAAGCCATGCGCTCCGGCTGCACCAAGAAAGTACTCGGCCTGCTGGAAGATATGGCCAAAAACGATGCTGGAAAATACACTAAATTCTGGGGCGAGTTTGGCCGCGTACTGAAAGAAGGCATAGGCGAAGACAGCGCCAACAAAGACAAAATTGCAGGACTGCTACGTCTTGCATCCACCCATGCCGACACGGCAGAAGAAACCGTTTCCCTCGCCGACTATATTGGACGCATGAAAGAAGGCCAGGACAAAATCTACTACATCACCGCCGACAGCTTCAATGCCGCCAAGAACAGCCCGCACCTGGAAGTGTTCCGCAAAAAAGGCATAGAGGTATTGCTGTTCTCCGATCGCGTGGATGAATGGGTGATGAGCAACCTGTTTGAATTCGACGGCAAGCAACTGGTATCGGTCGCCAAGGGCGGTCTCGATCTGGGCCAACTGGAAGACGAAGCGGAGAAAAAAGAACAGGAAGAGGTCGCCAACGAACTCAAAGACCTGACCGCCAAAATCACCACCAGCCTCGGCGAGCGAGTCAAGGAAGTGCGCGTGACCCACCGCCTGACCGACTCCCCCGCCTGTCTGGTGGCCGATGAACACGACATGAGCGCAAACTTGGCCCGCCTGCTGAAATCTGCGGGACAAAAAGCACCGACCTCAAAACCCATTCTTGAAATCAATCCCAAGCATCCGGTGGTATTGCGCCTGAAGACCGAAGAGAAGAAGTTCGACGACTGGGTCGCCGTGCTGTTCGATCAGGCACTGCTGGCTGAAGGCGGCCAACTGGACGACCCGGCGAGTTTCGTCAAACGCGTGAATCAGCTGATGCTGGAAATGAGCGGCAACTAAACACCGCGAGTTACAAAGAAAACGGCGGGACAGATTACTGTCCCGCCGTTTTTTCATCTCAAGATATGCGCTCGAATCGGTCTATCTGCCTGCCTTCGTGCATCACCTGCCCGAAAAACGACTCGCTGGGTCGCGCCCAAACCATCCCCTCAGGCGAACGATAAATGACCAGCGTTACCGTCGGATCTGCCTCAAGCTTGGCTTCACACACCCACTCGTAGAGACCGCCCTTATAGTGCTTGTACTGCACGGCCTAGCGTTTTCCGCCAAGAGCAAGCTTGCAGCGCCGCGCGATTTCTTTGCACAAACCCAGCGACGAAGCGGGGCAATCCCGCTGCGCACTGCGCAAAACACGGCGCAAATCCTCATCTCCCGCACTGGCAGCCACATGGCGCAAAACGAAAGCTTTGAACGCATCATCCTTCGCTGCCAATTCATCGAGCACATGCAAATCGCCCCAATTATTGGCCATCATCCCCACCACCAGATTGCTGTAACCATCGGCATAAAGCCCTTCATCTTGGCAGGCGGGGAAATTGCGTTTAAACACGGCATGCACATCGACCCAATCAGCGGATGAGGTGATCTGGTGCAAAAATTCCTTATCATCGACGGGACACGCGTCCAGCGCGCTGGCGGACTGCGCCGCCAGTATCAAGAAGAGACTTAAAAAGAAACGCTGGAAATAACTGACAGACTTCATCAACAGCGGGATTTCGCCATCGCAAACAGGCGCGCCTCGAGCGCATCCATATCGGCATCCTGATCTACGGACTCCGGTTCGGGAAAATTACTCACATGCTGCAATGCAGATTCATCGGGGCTTTTTTCGTGATGCAGCGAACCATGATGGTTCATTTGCGACTTATCCTTATCCATTGTTCCTCCTAAAAGTTAAGGTCAACGCCGTTGCACCACTGCTTATCATTATTTTAGATACCACACAGGCATTTTGCTAAACGGCGGCGGATTATAATATGACGAAAATGAAATAATCAATCGCTGTTCACCCTTAAAAAACCAAGGTCTTAAATTAAAAAACGAACTCCATGGTGGGTGCTTTGTTCGCGGAATTAAGCGATGGATTTAACTGCATCAATCTTAACTTCTTCTGGATAACGCTTGCTGCTCATGACACCTCCTTATGTAGCCCTGATTTTAGGCTGAAAGGTGTCTAGTCGTTCGGGGCAATACAAAGCTCTTAAATCGTGCCACAATCATTCAGCAATAGTGCTTTAGTTGGACGAGACAGGGGAACAAACGAGAGTCACGAATGGATTGATACGGCAGACCCGAAAAAAGACTTAGATAACCGTGGCGTAATGCAAGACCTGACCGCAAACTTTTCTAAACAGCTTACGCGGATCAGAACTCGGACTTGGTTGACCCGTCCGCACTTTTTGCTTTCGGAATCCCTTGCGGACTCTTGGTTTTACTCCCCCCATCGGGGCTGGATTTCTTATTGCGGCTCTTGGATTTCTTCGTCTTCTTTAATTTCGACGGCACATCGGCCTGCTCAATCGCAGCCTCAGCGGTTTTCTCAAGCGATGTCGCAGCATCTCCGCTCTTCTTCGACGCGCCTGCGGCGACCGGCTTGCTCGGAAAGTTTTTTTCTCTTGGCGCAGGATTTGCCATCCACTTGGAGAATACATTCTTTTCCCCCGCTGTTTCGGAAAGATCGGATTGCTCCCTCATCGTTTTCCACTCTTCCATCGCTTGCTTTTGTGAACCGACAAAAGAATCTTCGTTTTTGGGCGACACCACCTCTTCCGCATACCCGGATGTAGCCAGCAAAAAAATGACCGTAACAGGAAAAAATCTCAAGTGGCATCCAATCCTAACAAGCCCTCACCCTCACCTGTCGCTAGGATGGTCATGAGCCACTCACATTATTTCCGCGGCAATCCCCATGACAATCGCCCCTTTCTGGGTGACCGCATCCGCAACCGGTTATCGTGACAAGCAGAGCCATCATCAATATAACTTTAAGCATCGCCATCTCCTTTTTGGTTGACCTTTAACTTTTCGTTCGTACGAATGAATCAATGGGGTCAGACTGAGCTAACCCGCATTTCGAAAAAATCAATGGGGTCAGACTCCGTTGATCTTGAACCTTTTAGACTTCCGATCACCACCTTTGGTATGCGGTTCGACCCGCCGCTCCAGTTGCTTCTGTATCCGTTGCTTAAACCGGTCATTGCCAAATACCTATGCCTTGTTCAATCAATCGAGTCCGACCCCATTGATTTCACCCACTCAAATTCAGCCGCGTGGAAAAGCGACACACCATGCTTGGCAAGATTGGCTGCATCCTTATTGGGGTCGTAAGTAATGTTCACAGGTATTGCTGTATTAACAATAAATAAGGCCGTCAATGATTATTTGTTAAACATGTTCACCTGTCTCCCGTCGAGTTCGAGAGACGGCATTTCGAGAGGATGAAAGGTATCTAGTCGTTCGGGGCAATTCTGTTGCTAACAGGGTGGCTTCCCAAATACAGAGTGTCGTAACTAAGATCTATCTCACCCGGCCATTCAACAGATCCGGCGACAACACGCACCCCCATGAATGTACTACGTTCGCGCAAACGTTTGAACACACCTTTATCCAAGTAAGGTTTCGTATCGAAAATACGCTCTTCACCGTTGATAAAGGTGAGTAGCAACTCATAGTCTTCAAGTGGTTTGACAACTGAGATATAGGGATTCATGTTATTTCCTAGCGCAATGGATCGATACGGAAGGGTTCTTCGCCTTTAACAGCCAATTCCCAATCGGGAAATAAATCTTCTTTATGAATAAGCATCCATGCCTGAATTAGCTTTTCCTTATTCGGCGGCATTTTTCCGGTGATGCGCTCACCCGTTTCGATTAATAATAGGGGACAGACCACGGTTTCTCGTAACGCTCATAGCAATTCTCCCTATACCTTACATCCACCGTCAGATATTTTGTAGGATTTTGCTTCTGGCTTGGCCTTCCGAATCGCGACATCGGTTAACTTGCTCATATTCTCACCTCACTGGGGGCATATCACGCTAAGCCGGGGGCACAAGAATATTATGATGCCCCCAGCTTCGATGAGAATACCTGCTACAGACTAGGCATTAAAAAACCCGCCAATGCTATATGCAGTGCGGGTTTATGGGGTTACCTGAGACTTAATGATAATGTGTTTTGGCGGGCTGTGTCTGTCGAAGAATAAGCTACATGTCACACCACTATTAAGTTTCAATATTTTTCGTTTCTGAATATACCAACAGATATACCAACAAAAATCGAGCTCTAAGCACTTGGACTCAAAGATTACTGCCAACGTACAGAGCCCGTTCAAGTGGCGCAGCTCCCATCGAATAGCCTAATAATCTATTTTTTTGTTGCATTTTATCAATTCTAATTTTAAACACACCCCCAGCTATTAGCTGCTGCTCCTTGCAACCGGAAGGCATGCCATTTAAAAATCACGATGCCCACTCCTCGTCCATAGCTGTCGGTGGTACACGCCGTCAATTTAGTTCGCTTCCGCCCCATTTGGATCATTCAGCTTCGTAGGATGCGGTGAGCTTGCGAGCGTCTTAATTGATGCGTTTGTTAGAAGAAAATTCCTCATCGAAATCTCTAACCCCTTTATTTAGCAAAGTATTATGCAAGTTTTCCATATCCCCTTCACTTAAGGGTGAGCGTGCTTTGCCTACAACTTTTCGTATTGATTGTCTTGTATATAAGGCAGCATCTACACTCTGCCAGTAATCGCAATTTTTTTGCTCGACTGTTCTTACGATACAATAGAACTTACTGTGAGGTTCGCCAACTACAGGATAGTGATGTATTGACTCACTTAGCCAATAAAGCTTTGAGTCCAAAGTGACGACCCATGTTTCTTGGTTTTTCCCATAAAATTCTTCCTCAGAATACTTTAAAGCAGACTTACCGTACTTTAGATCCTGAACGCCATTGAAAATATTAAGTAAGCGTTTCTTTGGATCAGTATGTCTATCTAAAAAATTGTCTTTTATATCTTGTATCCGATCTTTTAAATCTTGACTGTATTCATCTTTTTTAACGCAGAAGCAGTATTTTGCAACTTCAGCTTCCACTGCGCTAAGCATATCAATATCATTACACACTGAATCTAAGTAGATGTTAAACCTCTCCACCCCCGTCAGATTGTTATATTTGCTATCAATAATATGAATTTGAATTAGTGAGTAGTAGGAAATTGAATGGAGGTATTGCTCGCCAAGAGATAGTTCGTGAAATTCCAGCTTTCTAAGACCTTCCGGCTCTATTGTCGAATTTCTAGTAGCCGTCGGATGATCCACCAATTGCGGGCAGAATATTGATAAAAATACTTCAAATATTTCAATACACTGCTTCTTAAACTTGGGGTGTACCTCACTTAATGCAAAGCCAGGGCTCAAACAAATGCTTTCTGCAGGGCACTGATTCACAAAATTAACCAGCTCCATTAAACCCAAATCGGCCGGGTTTTTTCTTCTAAGAATCACATCCTCCATTCTTATAAGAATATTAAGATCAAGCAAAAGCGAGGTTTCTGTGTTTCTGTCTTTATTATCCTTGACTCTACAGACAGTTAACCTAGGTGAACTGTCTGTTTCCCTGCAAGGTTTAATGAACCTCATCTTTAATCCTGACACCTCAGACTCCCTGCCACGATAGGCTTCTAACTTGTAGCTGAGGCGCGCGCCGTAGGCGCGTCCCAGCCCCCGAAGGGGGTGAACTCGAACGGATGATTAGCTGCCCCTA
Source organism: Betaproteobacteria bacterium (assembly GCA_020055845.1). GTDB lineage: Bacteria > Pseudomonadota > Gammaproteobacteria > Burkholderiales > Gallionellaceae > PALSA-1006. The sequence goes on along the minus strand of JAGVIV010000305.1, from coordinate 9,011 downwards.
TTTGATAGCTTTCCATTCTTTTAGTACTCGATCATTTATTGCTGGTGAAACCCGGGTTAGCTCAGTCTGCCCCCTATTATTAACCTCACTAATTTCAACATGCGTCAAGGCTGATAATCTTCAAACTCCCAAGAAAGTACTCGTCCTATTTTCATAGCTATAACATTCCACTCATCGCCATTACACTGTGCAACGTATTTCTCGATGAAGGTGTTGATTGTTCCCAAATCGAATTCATTAACAATGAGCATGTGCCTTCCCCATGTCGGTAAATAGACATTCTCTCTAAGCCACTCTGCCGTACAAACGACCAGTTCAAAATTATCTGCACCAGATGAAGTCTCGCACCCAATCTTTACGCGCAAGCTCAAATAAAAGCAGTCATTTCTATCTGGCTTAAAAGTACTTAAATCGCATTCGTCACAAGAGATTTCCTTAATAATCGGTTTCATTATTTATCGCCTTTTAGTTAGTAATATTCAAATGGCCGTTCGCGGTTATAACTCGCTTACCAGTCACTGAATTAATGGTATATGTTTCAAAGTTAGTCGCTGCTGGTGTAGCTTTTATAGTCGGTAAAACGGTGGTCGGTTTCGATGAGGCAGGAAAGATCGAAGCGTTGTTTTTTGTATGCGTGATTCGCGGCTGAATTTCGCATGTGGTGTTTAGTTTTATTTTGAAATGTTGTTTTTCAAGGCTAGCCCTGTGCTTTCCGATCAATCGAGACAGACCCTATTGATCTTCGTTATCTTCTTCCTTTATATGTAACGTTAATTTTACGCTACCCTTGGAAGACGATTTTTCGGGGGAAGGTCATGCGGGGGGCGTGGTTGAATTTCGCATGTGTTACTCACTTGGATTTGGCAAAAAGCAAGACCTGACCCCGCGACTTTCTTCGGAAGCCGTCACCTAACCTTTTCTGCGCCATGCTGGGGTCCATACTCAGGCGGCTCATGGGCTAGGAGAAACAAATGAAGGATGCACCACTTCATAAAGATCTGGCTTTTTGCTTCCTTCTGGATGTGTAATCTGAAATGAATTAATAACTTGCTCCTTAAATTTATGCGTTACTTTCATCCAGCGCGGCATTTGATCTTTGGTGGGATAGGTTGGGTAGCCAGTAGCCAAATAGGGATAGCCAATGGCTGCCAATGGCACAGGATATTGCCAGATGTAAATTTCCAAATAACGGTCTGGCGCAAGGCCGGTGACATAGGATTCACGTAGACCGTCTGGATAGGCACTGTTGTTCGCGAGATAGTGATACCACTTCCGCCCATTGATGATCACCTCTTCGACTAGCGAAAAATAATGCAAGAGATGCGTGCTCGCATCAAACTTGCTCTTATCAACATAATAGTTTGTTGCCCTTCGACGATTTTCAAATAGCTCATTAGGAATGCTGAAATCGCCACGATCATAGTCGCGTATGCCTGGCAAGTTTCGAAGGGAGGGAGTGGTCTTAATGTGTACTGTCGCCTCAATTGAGAATTGCGCATCTGTACCAAATAAAGGGATTCCAAAAGGATAAACATCCCAACTCATTCCAATAACCCGAACTGTGTATTCCCCTCGGACACGCAACCAGTCTCTCGCTTCCCGGCTATGCGTCGAAAGAACTGGAACATAAGACAACCGGCCATCAGCAGGGTGTTCAGGAAAAGTGAAATGAAGAGTTCGTCCATCAATATGTGCCTCATAATTCCCAACAGCCTGCGTTTTTACCCATGGCGGCGCAGTTGGGTTTGGCACCCCTTTGGGGAAGTTACACCATCGCGGTGGGATAACGGAATCGGGAATATTGCAGCTTCCCAACTCAGCCCAAGCCACTTCTGCAATAAACAAAAGAATTAAAAACAACAAAATTTGTGTTGTACGCATACCTTCTCTCCTCAATATTAGTTGATTATTTTTTGGACCCAGGAGGAAGTGTGTGAGGACTTATTGTTGGATTGCCAAAGATCAGTGGAAGTGCAATTGTTGAACCAATCATTTCCAGTCTAGTGCCATTCAGACCAATCACATTGGGAACGAAGTCTATCGACGAATTCACATAATTCGTTTTCTGATCGCCATTAATCCCTGCCTGTTGCAAATAGTAGTTGGTCACCAATTTGTTGTTCGCCCCGGCATGAAACTCCACACTGTTTCTTGATAGGTCACCACCATTGTAGCGAACTGCCTCCGAGAATATTTCTCCGCCTTGGCTGTGTACTACCCAATTCACATCCTTGCCACTTTGCTGTACATCGTTTAACACTTGCGAGAATTGCTGAGTAACAGGTGTTGTGAATCCAGCTTTATCTCTGGCAACCTCCCAACCATCTTTAACTATGCTATTGCTCGTTGGGTTATAGTAAAGTGTATAAAGCTCGGTTTTGGAAGATTCTGGATTTTTCGTATTATTCACGTGGTATCCCATCAACCCCGGAGCATAGTCGGTCTTGTTCAATATGCCATTCACCGCAGCAACACTTGTATTCACCTTATCACTGCTGCCGACTACACCCCATTGATCACCCACTTTTACCACCATGTATAAGCTTGGATTGTTCGGGTCCATGACTCCATATGGGTCAGAGTTGTATTTATTGGGCAGTTGCGGGTGGACACCATTTCCTTCTGGTGGTTGCTGATTCGATATTGCCAACAGATCAACATAGCTTTGCAGCTCCGATTTTGCAGTGTATTTTCCCAATCCAGCATTTTTTTCTACTGGGGTAAGCACATTGTCTCCCAGTTGGTTGCCATTCTTGTCCACTGAGGGGAAGTAAGTGGCTAGCTGGTTACGCATGTCGTTAGTGACCCCGATACATTCGGTACTGTTGGGGTTGGATTCACAGGCCGATTTTAATGCCGTGTCTGTTTTTTTATCCTGCGCATCCAGTGCGTCTCTTAATGCACAGGCCTGTGCATTGCCATTGGCACAATCACTGGCAGCTTTTAACCGTGCTTCGTTGTCTTGATGGTTGAGATAATTATTCGTCACCGCATTCCCCGCCGTCATCGCCGCGGTATTGATGTCCTGCGCATCACCACCGCCCACGAGCACGGCTGTGCCTGCGGCTAACTTGCTGAGGTTGAGAGTGTCGGTTTGTTGTTTGGCAGTGCGCGCTTGTCCGGTGTTGTCTGTGGTTATTTCCGCTGTAACTTCGCCTACGACTGCACCCACCGCACCACTGGCGCAATCACCTCCTTTGGCTTCGCCCAGTGCGCAGCCAAGCGTTGCGTGGGCGACTTTGTGGGTGGTGTTATTTATGGTGTTGTCTTGTTTCAGGTCGCCGATACTGTTGGCAGCACTGGCGGCGGCGGTGTCGATGACGGCGTTTTTGGCTGCGGTCTGAAGTTTGTCTGCGAGGTTGCCGCCATTGAGTGCCGTATCTACTGCCGCTGTGGTGCCTTGGGTGACGAGGTTCTTTCCAAGGTTGGCGGTGAGGCCACTCTTGGCGTTGATGTTTTGCATATCCAGTGCGTTAGTCATGCCGGATGTGGCTCCAGCGGTGAGCATGGCGGCGACGAGGGCTTTGACGTTCTCCGACTTGCCAAGGTCGTTTAAGGTTTTACCGACATCGCCTTGGTTGTTGATCATGGCAAGGGTGGCTTGGCTGGCTAAGGTGGTCATGCCTGCGGCAAGGGCTGCGCTGGCGGCGGCGGCCGTTCCGGTAACTCCTGCGGCGGCAACCATGGTATTGGCAGCACCGCTGGCAGCGCCTCCGGTGAAGTAGGTCACCACCAATGCCACAATAATCGCGCCTTCCTGTGTAAGCCCTTCGTTGCTGTAGCTCCACTGTTTGAAGGCAGCATTCACTTGTTGCAGTTTGATTTTGTCAGGCTGGGTTTGGGCTAGGCTGGCGAGTTGGCCTATCCATGCTTGGCCGGGCTTTTGGGCGAGGGTTTGGATGTGGTCGGTGAGGCGTTGTTCGTCGTTCAGTGTTTTGTTGGCAGCAGCTTGGCTGTTGTCTGCGGGTTGCACTGCGCTGGTGAGGCCGGTTTGTTTGGCTTCTGCGGGGACTTCGGGGATTTCTACATTGATATTGCCGCTGGCGTTGACGGTGAGGCCTTTGCCTGCGCTGATGTTGGCGAGTTTGATTGTCTCTTTGCTTTCACCGGAGCCGCTGCTGCTTTGCCAGACCAGGTTGCTGCTACTTTCGGATACGGCGGTAAAGGTTTTGTCCTTCGCGGCGGCGAAGGTGAGGTTGCCGGTCTGGGTGTCGCTGCCCGCACTGAGGTCGATTGCGCCTGCGGCATTCAGGATGCTGGCTTCGATGCGGGTGTCGCGACCGGAGTGGCTGGTGATGTTGCCATCGCTCACGAGGCTGGTCACTTGGGCGGTTTGGGTTTGTTTGTCGTATTTGTTGTCTTTGTTGCGGGTGCTGTCGTAGTTGCCGTCTAAGCCGCTGGTCTTGAGGGTTTCCTGATAGCTGCTGCTGGCGCTGTCGCCAGCGGTCAGCAGTTGAATGTCGCGTCCGGCATTGAGGGTGATACCGCCCTCGCCTGCGTTGAGCTTGGCCGCTTGCAGGATGATGTCGGCGTTGCTACTGATGAGGTTGATCGCTTTACCTTGGGCGGTGCTGCCTTGGTTGTCTAAGCGACTGCGGTTATCGGTAAGGGTGCGGGTTTGCTGGGTGTAGAAGTTGACGCTACTTTGAATTTCGGTGCGGCTGCTTTGCGTGAGGGTGTCTTGTCCGGTGAGTAAGGCGACGGTGCCGCTGGCTATCAGGTTGAGGTTGCCGTTGTTGGCGGCAAGGTCGCTGCCGCCAACGATGAGGTTGTTGCCTGCCACGAGGTTGAGATTGCCGTTCTTTGCAGTGAGATTGCTGCGGCTAAAGCTTTGTTGGGTGGCATCGGTGCGTTGCTGGGTGGTGATCTCGGGGCCTTTGTCGCTGATGTTGAAGCCGTTGATTTGCAGGCCGCTGCTGGTGGTGTGGCTGTAGCTTTCCGATCCGTAGGTATTGGTGGCAGCGAAGATATTGAGGTCGCGGCCGGCGATCAGGGTGGCATCGTTGATGGCAGTGATGTCGCTGCCGGTGATGTTGATGTCTTGTCCGCTACTGAAGCTGATGCTGTTTGCAGCAAGGCTGCTGCCGATCTGGTTGGTGCGCCATGTTTCAGTGCGATTGGTGCTGCTGCTACTAGACATGAAGCCGCTGCTCTCGCTGTAGGTTTGGATGAGGCTGGTGTGTTTCTCTGCGGTGGTGCCGATGTTGATGTTGTTGTCGGCGATGATGGTGAGCTTGCCGGTGTCGCTGGTGAGGTTGGCGCTCATCAAATTGATGTTGCCTTTCTCAGCGGTGGCTGAACGATTCGTGGCTGAAGCCACTCCCACGGGGGCGACGTTGGTCGCCGCCAGGGTGATATTCCCGCCTGCTTTGAGATTCGTGCCCAGTACGGTTTCGTCGTAGGCTTGGTTGATGTTGCGGCCTGCGCTTTGGTTGTGGCTGGTGATGTCTTTGGCGGTGTCTAGGGTGAGGTTGCCGCCGCTGATTAGGCTGGCGCTGCGGCCTGCGCTGAGGTTGACGGCGGTGAGGCGCATGTCGCCGCCGCTGTTTAAGCTGAGGTTGTTTCCGGCTTGGATGCTGCTGCGAATGTTTTGGGTTTGGGCGCTGTCGTTTTTGTAGGGGCCGCCGCTGGTGATGCCGCTTTGTGTGGTGAGGGTGTTTACGATGAGTTGGTTTCCGGCTTTGAGCTGGGCGTTGCCGCCGCTGCTGAGGCTGGCGCCTAGGATGCTTAAGGTGTTGCCTGCTTCGAGGCTCAAGTCGTCGGTGGCGCTGATGCTGCCTGTGCTGCCGATGAGGGTGTTGTAGGCGCTGTTATTGCCGATGCTCATGCTGGCGGTACTGTTGAGGAATCCTAAGCCATTTGCGCCGGTCGAGCTATTTTGTTCGGGGCCGGTTGCGCGGGTGCCAATGCTCAGGCTGGCAGTGCTGTTGAGGAGGTTGTTGCCTGCACTCAAGCTGACTCTGCGGCCACTGATGCTGCCGCTGATGTTGCTGATGTCGCGGCTGGCGGTGAGTAAGAGGTCGCCTGTGCTGCTGATGCTGCCTTTGTTGAGGATGTCTTGGGCGGCAATCATGCTGGCGCGGGTGCTTTTGATTGCGCCGGTGTTGCTGAGGCTGCCTTCGCTGCGAATGTCGATGACTTCGGCGGCAATCACTGCGCCGTCGGGGCTGAGGTCGATGGTGTGTTGGGCGCTCAGATACACGCGGGGGACTAAGGCGGTGGTGCTTGTGCCATCGGCGAGTGTGATTTGTTCTTCTACCATCCAGACGATGTCTTGGGTTAAGGCGGCAGCTTGTTCTTTACTTAGGGCGATGCCGGTGCTGAGCTTGAGTTGTTGGGCGGCGCCTACGCTGCTGTCCATGAGGGCGCGGGTTTGGTCTTCGGTGCTGGTGTATTGCCCTACGAAGCGTCTGCCGGTGAGTTGGGTGATTTGGTCGCTGATGAGCTTTTGTTCGTAGAAGCCGTCGCCTAACCTTTTCTGGGCCATGCTGGGGTCCATGCTCAGGCGGCTCAGCAGGTAGTCGCTGCTGGTGTAGCTTTTATAGTCGGTGAAGCGGTGGTCGGTTTCGATGAGGTAGCTGTGACCGGGGTCGCGGTGTTGGGTATAAAGGGCGCTGGTGGGCAGAGTAATGTTGGGCAAGGCGACGGGGGCGAGGTTGATGGCGGCGACGCGGGCGTGGGCTTGGGCGGGTGCGCCGGTGATGCGGTTGAGGGCGCTGCTGCTGCCGCTTAGGCTGGGGGCGGTGTTGCCCGCTGCGCTTTGTACTGCGCTGCGGCTAGACCCTGTGATGCTAACAGCATTGGGGGTGTTGCCCAAAGTGCTGCCGATGATCTGGGTGCTGCTGCCGCCCGCGTTGTTTTTAACCACGCCCGCATGGATGACTGCACCACTGCCGCCGGAGAGGATGCTGCTGTAAGCGGTGCTGCTGCTGACGCTGGAGGTGGGAACAAGTGCACTACTGCCGCTAGCACTTTGCCAGTAATAGCCCCACCAGCCATTGGGTACCGAGTAGCCCCCGTAGAAGTTGGAGCTGCCGCTTGTATCTACGGTGGTGGTCAGGCTGAGTGCCTGATTGTTGACGCTGCCGGGGCCGACGATGCTAAGCGTGCTGCCCGCCGCAATGGTGCTGGTGTAGTTGTTGAGTGTGCTGCCGATGTTGATGTTGATATTGCCCGAGGCGCGCATCTGCGCTTGTGGCGCAACGCCTGAGGTGATGACTTGATCGGTAATCGTGGTGGTGATGGTGCGACTGCCTTCGTTCAGGGTTGTAAATGGATGGCTCAAGGTTCTCAGTTGTGTCGGATGAATGTGAACATTGGGGTCAAAACCGGAATAGTAGTTGACATCGTAATACGTGCCTTGTCTGTCCAGCGAATCGAAGGTTTGTACTGTGCCGTTGGTAAAGGTGACGGTGTGGGTATCCCCTCCGGTTGGAGAGGTGCCTATCGATATAACACTTGAAGCAATATCGGACGCTCTAACAATTTGCGGGATGAAATCAAACCACCAATTCCCATTACCATCACTATTCATTATCGCGGTGCTGTATTGAACGGCCGCATAAGCAGTGGAAATATTTTCATAGTGAACAGTCGATGCGTTACCCCAAGAATCAACGGTATTAAATGATTTTGTCGTGCCATTCAACGCACCCATGTCTTGTGCAAAAAATCCGCCATTGGTGATTGTGGTGATTGGAGGACGTGCCAACGTTTGCACTGCTACCGATCTCACCGCACTGCTCACGGCAATGACCGGGCGGATGTTGTCGAAGGTTGCGGCGGTCACGTTGATACTACCGCCCGCGTCGATGAGTGAGGATTGGTTCAACAGATATGCGGTGCGTGCGCCGCCGCCGTTGGCGGCGATGTTGATGTCGCCCATGCTGTAGATTTCGGCTCCGCCAATGTTGCTGAGTTGGCCGCCCACCCATAAGTTGATGTTGTTGGTGGCGGCGATGATGGCGCTGCCATTCTGGTTGACGAGGGTGTTGGCGCTCAGTTGTATGTTGTTGCCGATGATGGCGGCATTATTGGTGAGTTGGTTGCTGCTGGTAAAAATGCTGCTGCCGTCGATGCGTCCGTTGTTGAGAATGTGGCCTGCGGCATTGAGCGAGGTCTGGTTGGCGTTGATGGATGCACCCGCGTCGTTGGTGATGTGGGTGGCGTTGATGGTTAAGTTGCCCGGTGCTTCAAAGGCGGTTTGGTTGGTGAATACATCGGCGACGCTTAAGCTGAGGTTGCCATTGGCTCCGAACAAATTTCCGGCGCGGTAGATGTAGCTGCCTTGCAGAGCAAGGTTGGCATTGCGGTTAGCGATGAGGCGGCCATTGCCATCAAAGCTATTGGCGGCGAGAGTGATGTCGGTGCCGGAGGTGATGCTACCGCTCTGGTTGTGTACGCTGCCGACGTTGAAATAGCTGCTGCCGCTGCTGCTGATGTCTCCCGCGGTGTTGTCGAAATTCGCCGCCGCGCGATTGAAGTTCAAATTACCAAAGGCGTATATCTTGCTCTGGTTGTTGCTGAGCTGGTTGGCGGCATTCAGTGTGAGTGTGTTGCCGGAAAAGATGAGTGCCTGCTGGGTGTTGAGCAGGGTGCCGGCGTTCAGGGTCAAGTCGCCATTGCTGCCCAGGGTGCCCCCGGCGTTGTTGATGACGGCTGCATTCAGTGTGCTGGCAGCCGTGCCCGTGTTGGCGATACGCCCGAAACTGTTGTCCAGTGAGGCAGCGCTCAGGTTGAGTGTGCCCTTGGCTTCGATGCTGCCACTCCAATTGTCCAATGCCCCGGCTGCGCTGAGGTCTAGGTTGCTGCGTGTTTGCAGCCGTCCGTTGCGGTTGGTGATTGCGCCGTTGCTGCGCAGGGTGAGTGTGTCTTGCGCGTAGAGATGGCTGCCGTTGTTGTCCAGCGCGGCGGCATTGAGTGTGAGCTGGCCGTTGCTGCCGATGAAGCCGTTGCTATTGTTGGTGACCGTCTGGCTGGCGTTAATGTTGAGTGCACTGGCATTGAGGTTT
>JAGVIV010000174.1 GCA_020055845.1 Betaproteobacteria bacterium | reverse complement strand
CGAACTAAACAGTGAGCGGCGCATGCTGCTGCAGATGCTATTCGTCGAAGGCAATCATTTTTGCCCGTCCTGTGAAAAGAGCGGGGATTGCCAGTTGCAAGCTACGGCTTATGCGCTGGACATGATGTCATCGCATTTCGACCAGTTCTTTCCCGATCGTCCGCTGGATGCTTCGCATCCTGAATACCTGCTTGATTTTAACCGTTGCATCTTGTGCTCTTTGTGCGTCCGCGCCAGTCGCGATGTGGATGGCAAGAATGTATTTGCGCTGTCCGGGCGCGGCATCGATAGCCATTTGATAGTGAATGCGAAGTCCGGCAATCTTGTCGATACGGACTTTTCCGCCACAGACAAGGCGGCGCAGGTGTGTCCCGTCGGTGTCATCATCAAGAAACGTGTCGGTTTTGCAGTGGCTATCGGGCAGCGTACTTTTGACGAGCATCCTATCAATGCACTGCCGCATCCGGGCGAGAAAGGAGCTTGATATGAATATGCCGGTCAAGCCGAAACTTAAAGTCGCCACGACCTCTCTAGCCGGTTGCTTCGGTTGTCACATGTCTTTTCTAGATATTGATGAACGTCTGTTTGATCTGGTGCAACTGGTTGAGTTCGACCGTTCTCCGCTCACCGACTTCAAACATTGTGGCCCTTGCGATATAGGTATCATCGAGGGGGGCTTGTGCAATGCAGAAAATGTGCATGTGTTGCACGAGTTTCGCGACAGTTGCAAGATACTCATTGCCGTAGGTGCGTGCGCCATCAATGGCGGTTTGCCGGCACAACGCAACCATTTGTCTCTGCCTTTGATTTTGGAAGAGGTCTATCACGCACAGCACGGTCTGGTCGGGGGATTCATCCCGAACGATAGGGAGCTGCCCTTGCCGCTGGACAAAGTACATCCTATTCATGAGGTGGTGAAAGTTGATTACTTTATTCCCGGCTGCCCGCCTTCCGGCGACGCCATCTGGAAAGTGTTGACCGATCTCCTCGCGGGACGTGAACCCGAACTGGGCCACGGCCTGATTCATTACGATTAAAGGTATCGCTATGTCGGCTTCATTAGAAACAGCAGCCCATCCCGAGAATCTGCGCCGCGTGGTCATCGACCCGGTGTCGCGTGTTGAGGGGCACGGTAAAGTCACCATTCTGCTTGACGATAAGAACAAGGTGCATCAGGTGCGCTTGCATATCGTCGAGTTTCGCGGCTTTGAGAAATTCATCCAGGGCCGCCCGTATTGGGAGGTGCCGGTAATGGTGCAGCGTCTGTGCGGCATCTGCCCCGTGAGCCATCATCTCGCCGCCAGCAAAGCCTTGGATGCCATCGTCGGCGCCAAACACTTGACACCGACCGCGGATAAAAATCGGCGCTTGATGCATTACGGTCAGATATTGCAATCCCATGCTTTGCATTTCTTCCACTTGTCATCCCCCGATTTGTTGTTCGGCTTCGACAGCGATGTCAGTAAACGCAACATCGTCGGCGTGGCGGAAAAATATCCCGATACGGCTAGGAGGGGCGTGTTGTTGCGCAAGTTCGGACAAGAGGTAATTCGCCACACGGCGGGTAAACGCATACACGGTACGGGCGCTGTTCCCGGCGGTGTGAATAAGTCGCTGACTATCGGTGAACGCGACGAATTGTTAAAAGATGCCTATCAGATGGTGGCATGGAGCCGTGACGCGGTGCGTTTGGTGAAGGACATGCATCACCAGAATCCGGAGTTGTATAACAGTTTCGGAGCCTTCCGCTCGAGTTTCGTTTCTATGGTGGGTTTTGACGGCGGGCTGGATCTGTACCACGGGCATCTGCGCGGACGGGATGAGAACGGCAACATACTGTTTGATGGTGTGGACTATAACAACTATTCTGAGCTGATTGCGGAAGAGGTGAAGAACTGGAGCTATATGAAGTTCCCTTATCTTAGGTCGCAGGGGGCAGAAAACGGGTGGTACCGTGTCGGTCCGCTGTCGCGTGTGCAGAACTGTGATTTTATCTCGACACCGTTGGCGGAAGTGGAGCGGCGTGACTTCGTGGCCTACAGCGGGGTGATGCCTATGCATGCGCCGCTGGGTTATCACTGGGCTCGTATGATAGAGATGTTGCATGCCGCCGAAATGATCAAAGACTTGCTGCACGATGACGACATTACCGGTAGCGATCTGCTGGTGACTGGCGAGCGCGGACACGAGGGGGTCGGGGTGATAGAAGCCCCTCGCGGCACGCTGATTCACCATTACCGCGTGGATGAAAACGATCTCGTCACCATGTGCAATTTGATTGTTTCCACCACCCACAATAATCAGGCGATGAACGAGGCGGTACGCCGTGTGGCGCAGCAATATCTGCACGGGCACGAAATCACCGAGGGCTTGCTCAATCATATCGAAGTGGCGATACGCGCTTTCGATCCCTGTTTGTCCTGTGCGACCCATGCTTTGGGTAAGATGCCGCTGGAAATAGAAGTGCTGGATGCGGGCGGGTCGCGTTTATCCAGTCTGTCGCGTTCCAGTGACGGAAGGCTTGGCGGATGTTAGCCCCGGTTTTATGCTTCGCAACCGGTAATGAATCGCGCGGTGATGATGCGCTCGGTCCTTTGTTGCTGCGCAAGCTGCAGCTCTGGTTGGAGAAAGAAGGCAAGCCTGAGCAGGTCGAGTGCTTGGAGGAATTCCAGTTGCAGGTCGAGCACGCGATGGATATGCATGGGCGACAGCTGGTGTTGTTTATCGATGCGGGAATGGATACCCCCGCGCCATTCGTGTTTTATGCCGCGCAAGCGGATGCCAATCCCGTTTTGTATAGCCATGCGCTCGCGCCGGAAGTATTGCTGAAAGTGTATGGGCAGTGCTATCAGGAAGCGCCACCGGATGTATTTGTGTTGTGTGTGCACGGCGAATATTTCGAGCTGGGCGATGGCTTGTCGGCAGCTGCAGCGGAGCATTTGGATGCAGCGTTCGAGTTCTGCAAAAATTTGCTGGGAACGGCGGATGCCGCTGTATGGCGGGCAAAAGACACTTCAACAACAGATAAACCAATTTGCGCCGCGAGGCCGGTGGAGTCAGGTGCTGAGTGTCGAACACTTCATTCTTAACGAGCAATCATTTCAACTTTAAATTTTAACTGTGACCATGTCCAAACATTATCTAACGCCGCTCTTCGCTCCAAAATCCGTGGCTGTTTTCGGTGCTAGCGACCGTGTCGATGCGGTCGGGCAGATTGTGTTTCAGAATATGCTGGAAAGCGGATTTCAAGGTGCGCTCTATCCCATCAATTCCAAAAATGCACAGGTGCAGGGACATAAAGCATATGCCTCCATTTCTGACATTGCGGAGGAAGTAGAGCTGGTGGTAATTGCTACGCCACCGCAAACCGTGCCGGATATCATCGAGGAGTGCGGTAAGCACGGGGTAAAAGCAGCCGTTATCATTACTGCCGGTTTTGGCGAGATTGGAGAGGAAGGCAAAGCTCTGGAACGCCAGGTGTTGGACAACGCCAGACGATATGGCATTCGCTTGGTCGGGCCGAATTGCCTGGGTGTGATGCGACCCGAAATCGGTCTGAATGCCACGTTTAACAAGGGGGGGGCCAATACGGGAAATCTGGCTTTAATCTCCCAGTCGGGTGCATTGTGTACTGCCATTCTGGACTGGGCGCAAATGAACGATGTGGGCTTTTCCAGTGTGGTATCGATGGGTTCGTCCGCCGATGTGGACTTTGGCGAGATACTCGACTATCTGGTGTCCGATCCTCAGACCCAGAACATCCTCATGTACATAGAGGGCATACGCGAATCGCGCCGGTTTATGAGTTCGCTGCGTGCCGCGGCACGTATCAAGCCGGTGATACTGGTCAAAGTTGGTCGCCATGAGGCTGGCTCTAAGGCCGCCATGTCGCATACGGCTTCGCTGGTGGGATCGGACGATGCTTTTGATGCCGCTGTGCGCCGTGCCGGTGTGGTGCGGGTGAAAACAGTGACGGAGTTGTTCTCTGCTGCCAAGGCGCTGTCCTGCGGTTTTCATCCCTCCGGCAATCGTTTGGCCATTGTCACCAACGGCGGCGGGCCTGGCGTGATGGCGACGGATCGCGCATCGGATCTGGGCTTGGTGATGGCGACGTTGTCGGATGCCACGATGGAACGCCTTAACCAAGTGTTGCCGCCCAACTGGTCGCATGGCAATCCGGTGGATGTGATCGGCGACGCACAGGTAGACCGTTATCAACATGCTGTTGCGGCATGTATGGAAGACCCGAATGTGGATGGCGTGCTGACTATCCTTACTCCTCAAGCGATGACCAAACCCCTGGAGGCGGCCAACGCGCTGATTGAACTTTCTAATCAGTATAAGAAACCTTTGTTGACTTGTTGGATGGGAGAGGCCCAGGTGGCAGAGTCGCGTAAAGCTTTCGCGCGCGCCAAAAAACCCAATTTCCGCACGCCGGAGCCGGCGGTTGAGGTGTTCTCTTATTTATCCACCTATTATGAAAACCAGAAGCTGCTGATGCAGATGCCGGGGCCTTTATCCCACCATTTGGAGCCAGACGTGGAAGGCGCGCGCATGGTGATAGAGGGGGCGCTGCTCGACAAACGCAAGGTGCTCAGCGAGATGGAATCGAAGGCTTTGCTGTCCGCCTTCCATATTCCCGTGGCGCAAACCATGGTGGCACACTCGCCCAACGAGGCGCTGTTGATTGCGCAGCAACTGGGCTTTCCCGTGGCGATGAAAGTGAATTCGCGCGACATCACCCACAAGAGCGATGCAGGCGGGGTGATGCTCAATTTGGGTAACGCCCAAGCGGTGCGCGCGGCCTATCACGAGATTACCGAGAACATTAAACGCAATCGCCCCAATGCGCATATGGAGGGTATCTCGATCCAGCCGATGATCATCAAACCGAACGGACGCGAGCTCATGGTGGGCGTGATTAACGATCCGGTATTCGGTCCGGTAATCTCGTTTGGTGCCGGGGGGACGATGGTGGAGGTGATGGGCGACCGTTCCGTCACGCTGCCGCCGTTGAATACCTTCCTGGTGAAAGACCTTATTAAGGGAACGCGTATCTCAAAATTGTTGGCGGCTTTCCGCCACATGCCGCCTGCCGATATGGAGGCTCTGGAAAGTGTGCTGTTGCGTGTTTCGGAGATGGTGTGCGAATTGCCGATGCTCATGGAAATGGACATCAATCCGCTGATTGTGGACGAGCATGGCGTGCTGGCCGCGGATGCGCGTGTGGTGGTGGACTTTAGACAGCCAAGTGCGGATCGTTATTCACATATGGCAATCTATCCCTATCCGACGCATCTGGTCGATCATTGGCAATTGGCCGATGGTACCGATATTACGGTGCGTCCGATACGCCCGGAAGATGCTGAACTGGTGCAGAGCTTTGTGCGCCATTTGTCCGAGGAGACTCGTTATTTCCGTTTCATGAATAGTGTGCAGGAATTAACTCCGGCGATGTTGGTGCGTTTTACCCAGATAGACTATAGCCGCGAAATGGCGCTCATCGCGGTGACGGAAGAGGCCGGCAAAGAGGTCGAACTAGGTGTAGCGCGCTTCACCACAAATCCGGACGGTGAAAGTTGCGAGTTCGCACTGGTCATTGCCGACTGTATGCACGGCAAGGGTCTGGGGCAAAAACTGATGATGGCGATGATGGATGCAGCGCGCTCAAAAGGCCTGAAGCTTATCGAAGGAGAGGTGTTGCGCAACAATTCCGATATGCTGCATCTGATGGAGCGCCTTGGATTTAGTGCAGTGACGAGTGCGGAAGATGAAAACATCAAGCTGGTGAGGCGGGTACTTTGAGATATGTGAAATGTGGAGTGTGAGACGCAGTCATGCGTCATGGCCTTCCAAATATTCACAAGTGATATTTTATGCAAACTGTTTACTTGACCCACCCGCTTAGCCTAAAACATGACATGGGCGCGGACCACCCCGAATGTCCTGCCCGTATCCACGCGATAGAAGACCGACTTATCGCTTCAGGCTTGTTGCATTTTCTGCGGTGCGAGGAAGCGCCGCCGGTAACACGCGAGCAGTTGTTGCGAGTGCATTCCGCGGAATATATCGATTCGGTCTTTAAGCAGTCACCCGCCAGCGGGCATATAACGCTGGACGGGGACACGCTGATGAATCCCTACTCGCTTGGCGCGGCGCGGCATGCCGCGGGGGCGGGAGTGAGAGCGGTCGATATGCTGATGGCGGGAGAGGCCGAAAATGCGTTTTGCAATATTCGTCCGCCGGGACATCATGCAGGACGTTCCAATGCGGCGGGTTTCTGCATCTTCAACAACGTCGCGATTGCCGCCGCCCATGCAATGGAACAGTATGGCTTGCAGCGTGTGGCGATTGCCGATTTCGATGTGCACCATGGCGACGGCACGGAAGATATCTTTCGCGATGATCCGCGTGTGATGCTGTGTTCGACATTTCGTCATCCTTTTTATCCTTATTGCGGTGCGGATAGCAGCAATGAGCATGTCATCAATGTAGCTTTGGCGGCGGGGGCTTCCGGCGAGGATTTTCGGGCCGAGGTAAGCCGGCACTGGTTGCCCGCTTTGCAACAGTTTCAGCCGCAAATGCTGTTTATCTCGGCGGGATTCGATGCGCATTGTGAAGACGACATGGGCGGCCTCGCTTTGCGCGAGGCTGATTATATGTGGGTGACGGAAGTGCTTAAAGGGCTGGCATCGCAGCATGCCAGCGGGCGTATCGTTTCGATGCTGGAAGGCGGATATGCTTTGTCAGCCTTGGGACGGAGTGCTTTTGCGCACATCAAGGTATTGAGCGGTTTGTAAAACCTTTCTGGTTAAAGGGGCAGTCTGTAAGGGCAGGGCATGGCGAGGATTGATATAATCCTCGTGAGCCGCATAATCGTTAGTCGAGAATCATTGGAGAATATTATTCATACCAAACCGTTTTTTGTGAAGAGTCCGTTGGGAATTGAAACCACACAGCCCGCGTTGGGAATGGATGCTGAAAGTATTGTTCAGGATTTTAGCCATTACTTCGGCCATACATTGGGCTGGAACAACAAATATCGCATTGCCCACCATGTGTATGCATCGCTGTCGCACTCTATGCGTGATCGTCTGGTCGAGCGCTGGAAGAATACCCAGACGGCCTATCGAGAACAAAATTGTAAGCGGGCATATTACTTATCACTGGAGTTCCTCATGGGCAGGGCGCTGGGGAATGCCACACTGAATCTGGATATTGAGGCATCGACCATTGAGGCGCTCAGAAATCTCGGGATAGAGATGGAGGAGGTGGCTGAGCAGGAGAATGATGCGGGTCTTGGCAATGGCGGCTTGGGGCGTTTGGCGGCGTGTTTTTTAGATAGTTGTGCGACTTTGCAATTACCGGTGATGGGATACGGTTTGCGTTATGAGTACGGCATGTTCCGTCAAAAAATAGACAACGGTTACCAGATTGAGGAGCCGGACCATTGGTTGCGCAATGGCAATCCATGGGAAATTGAACGTCCAGAATTCACTGCGCGTATTAAGTTCGGCGGCCAAACCGAGCTGCATGAGGACGGCAATGGCAGGTTGCGCGCCTACTGGAAATATACCAATGATGTGATGGCAGTCCCTTACGACGTGCCTATCCCCGGTTACCACAATGGCACGGTGAATACCTTGCGTTTGTGGAAGGCTGCGGCCACCGAGGAATTCGATCTGAGCGAATTCAATGCGGGCAGTTATGCCGATGCAGTGGCATCGAAAAATGCGGCTGAGCACATCACGATGGTGCTTTATCCCAATGATGCGAGCGAAAACGGCAAGGAGCTGCGTTTGCGGCAGCAGTATTTTCTTGCTTCGGCCAGCTTGCAGGATGTGTTGCGCCAATGGGTGAGCAACCACGGCAATGACTTTGGCTCATTCGCCGAGAAAAATTTCTTTCAGTTGAACGACACCCATCCGACGTGCGCTGTCCCGGAACTGATGCGCTTGTTGATGGATGAGCACGGCCTGAGCTGGGATGATGCATGGGGAATCACCAGCCGTACAGTGGCGTATACCAACCATACTTTGCTACCGGAAGCATTGGAACGCTGGTCGGTCAGTATGTTTGGACGTTTGCTTCCGCGGCTTTTGGAAATTATTTATGAGATTAACGCGCGCTTTTTGAAAGTGGTGGCACAGCACTGGCCAGGAGATGTCGAGCGGCAAAGGCGCATGTCTATCGTCGAAGAAGGCCATGAGCAACATATCCGGATGGCGTATTTGGCTATTGTCGCGAGTGTGTCTGTAAACGGCGTGGCCGAACTGCATTCTGAACTGCTGAAAAAATATCTGTTCCACGACTTTTTCGAACTCTGGCCCAAGAAGTTTAACAATAAGACCAACGGGGTAACACCTAGACGCTGGATGGCGTGGGCCAATCCGGCACTCAGTAATTTAATTACGCATACCTTGGGAGCTGAAGGAAAAGGTTGGAAGGCGAGCTTGGCGGGGCGCGAGGCGAATGAGGCCTGGCTGGTCGACATGGTTAAACTGAAAGCTCTCGCTGCTTATGCCGATGATGCGGCTTTCCGGCTTAAATGGCGTGCAATCAAACAGGACAACAAGGCGCATCTGGCTGAAATGGTCAAACGCGACTGCGGGGTGGACTTCAATGTGGATGCCTTATTTGATGTGCAGGTGAAGCGTATCCATGAATACAAACGCCAGTTGCTCAATGTTTTGCATGTGATTCATCTCTATGATCGCATCAAGCGCGGCGATACGGCGGAGTGGACACCACGTTGCGTGTTGATTGGAGGTAAGGCGGCGCCTGGTTACAAGATGGCGAAGCGCATCATTAAATTGGTGAATGCGGTTGCCACGGTAATCAATAGCGATCCGGATACGACGGGGCTTTTGAGACTCGCTTTTATTCCCGATTACCGAGTGTCCGCTATGGAGGTGATTTGTGCAGGGGCGGATTTGTCGGAACAAATATCGACTGCCGGGAAGGAGGCTTCTGGTACCGGCAATATGAAATTCATGATGAATGGTGCGCTGACTATCGGCACATTGGATGGCGCAAACATTGAAATCCGCGACGAAGCCGGGCATGAGAACTTCTTTTTATTCGGCTTGACGGCAGAGGAGGTCGAGGCAACCCGAGGGCATTATGATCCCGCGCGCATCATCGCCGAAGAGGATGATCTTAAGCGGGTGATGCATTTGCTGGAAAGCGGACATTTCAATTTGTTCGAGCCGGGTATTTTCGATGCCATCATCGATGCTATCTATAATCCGGATGATCCTTGGCTGACAGCGGCTGATTTTCGTGCTTATGTGCAGGCACAGCGCGAGGTGGCCACAGCCTATCGTGATACGGAACATTGGACGCGGATGAGCATATTGAATACCGCAGCTAGCGGGAAGTTTTCCAGTGATCGGACTATTCTGGAATATAACCGCGATATATGGCACCTGCCGCAAGTGGCTGCAAAACAGGACTGATAATGGTTGTGCCCGGGACACGGGCAGGGAAAGTCTAAGATGCGTGTGTTATTTGTTACTTCGGAAGTCGCTCCCTTGATTAAAACAGGCGGTTTGGCGGATGTCAGCGCGGCATTGCCGGCTGCCCTGTGCCGATTGGGAGATGATGTGCGGGTGCTGTTGCCCGGTTATTCGCAAGTGCTGAGCCAGTTGCCGTCATGCAAGGTGGAGGCCACTTTGTCCGGAATCGAGGGATTTCCAGAGGCGCGTTTATTGAGCAGTGTTTTGCCCGATGGCGTGCCTTTGTTGGTAATCGATTGTGCGCCATTATTTCAGCGTGAGGGTGGAATATATCAAGATGCTCAGGGTGCGGACTGGGCGGACAACGCGCTGCGCTTCGGTTTGTTGTCCAAGGTGGCGGCAATCTTGGGCGGGGAGGCATCACCGCTTAAGTGGCGACCGGAAGTGGTGCATTGCAATGATTGGCAGTCGGGTTTAACTCCGGCATATATGCACTTCTCGCCCAAAGGGGCCCCTTGTGTGATGACGGTTCACAATCTGGCTTTTCAGGGCGTGTTCCCGGCTGCAATACGGGGAACATTGGGTTTGCCGCCGGAGAGCTTCCAACTTCACGGAGTGGAGTTTTATGGCAACCTCTCCTTTCTTAAAGCGGGTCTGTACTACGCTAATCACATCACGACTGTGAGCCCGACTTACGCCGACGAGATACAAACCGAGGCATTGGGATTCGGGTTGCAGGGATTGCTGCAAAGCCGAAGCGATACGCTCACGGGAATCTTGAATGGTATTGATGAGAAGGAATGGAATCCCGCGACTGATGCCGCTCTGGCACAGACTTATACCCTGAAAAAAATGGCCGGCAAGTCTGCGAACAAGCGGGACTTGCAAAAACAAATGGGTTTGCAGCTTGCGCCAGAGACACCTTTATTCGGTTTGGTCAGTCGCTTCACTCATCAGAAAGGCGTGGATGTGGTGCTGGAGATCGCACCACGGCTATTGGCATCAGGTGTGCAGCTGGTGATGTTGGGTAGCGGGGATGCGGAGATGCAAGCTGCGGCACTGTTATTGGCGCGAGAATATCCTGGTCAGCTTGCGATTCGTATCGGTTTTGATGAGAAGCTATCGCACCTGATTGAAGCCGGCGCGGATATCTTTCTGATGCCGTCGCGCTTTGAGCCGTGTGGTTTGAATCAAATGTACAGCCAGCGTTATGGCACTCCGCCCGTTGTGCATGCGACTGGGGGGCTGGTTGACTCGGTAACAGACTGTGATAACGATAGTTTGCTGCGGGGAGATGCGACGGGTTTTGTGTTCCACGATATGACAGCATCAAGCTTGTTGGATTGCGCGCAACGTGCCGTGTCGTGTTATCAAGACAAGGGCAAATGGTCAATGTTGCAGTCGAATGGAATGGCTAAAGATTTTAGTTGGCTGTATAGCGCGGCGAAGTATCACGAGATATACGAGTCATTAAAAAATAGCTGAGTGCGTTTTGTAAATGAATGCGCTTCTCAAGGACGGCGTAAGTGATGTCTATAAGGGGGTATAGGTGTGCGGAGTGCCTGTTTCAGGTATTATTCCCGCACTGGAGTGTATTTAGCTCTCGTTTTTAGCTTTGTGGGGCACATTAGCCTGTCTATCGCAGTGTTTTGGAAGTAATCGCATCGTTATTCTGGGGCATACGGTTGTCAAGATTTGCGAGTCGTTTTCTATTACACGGTAATTATTCAAATTTTAACTCAAGGAAACTTTTAGTATGTCGAGCGTAGAAACATTAGGCGGATTGCAGCGCCGTTTGAACGGATCCATTCCCCAATCCGTATTGCGTGGTGAAGTTGAGTCTCGGCTGAAACGTTTGGGACGCACCGCTAAAGTGCATGGTTTTCGCCCTGGTAAAGTACCTTTTAAAGTTATTGAGCAACAATATGGGGCGCAAGTTCATCAGGAAGTTTTGGGAGAGAACTTGCAGCGTTTCTTTGTAGAGGCTGCCCAAAGTCAGAAGTTGCAAGTGGTGGGTTATCCCAAATTCGAGATTAAGAGCGCGGACTTGAATGCGCCGGAAATTGAATATAGCGCGACCTTTGAGGTCTATCCCGAGGTTGTGACTTCTGACGTGGGGGCGGAGTCGGTCGAACGTATCACTTTTACCCTAGCAGATGCGGATGTGGAGAACACGCTGATGACCTTACGCAAGCAGCGTACTGTGTTTGAGGCAGCTACTCGCCCCGTGCAAAATGATGATCAGGTGAAAATTGATTTTACCGGGACACTGGACGGTGTTGTTTTTGAAGGTGGAGAGGGTAAGGATTTGACTTTGGTGCTGGGGGCGGGACGTATGTTGCCAGACTTTGAGAAGGGTATCTTTGGAATGAAATCCGGAGAAACCAAATCGTTTGAGATGACTTTCCCCGCGGATTACCATGGCACGAATGTTGCAGGCAAGAAGGTAACCTTTACCATTGTTTTGCATAGTGTCGCCGCGCCGCGTTTGCCGGAAGTGGATGCCGAGTTTGTTAAAGCCTTGGGCGTGCAGGATGGCGATGTATCCAAGCTTAAAGCGGAGATACGCGACAACCTGAGTCGCGAAGCACAGCGTAGGGTAAAGGTGCGTAATAAAGACAACGCGATGGAAGTATTGTTGAGAATAGGTCAATTGGAAGTGCCCCGATCCCTGCTAGAGGGAGAAGCGCAGAATCTGATGCAGCAAACCCTGCAGGATTTGGAAGGGCGAGGGATGAAGATTCCTAAGGGCATGCAACTTCCTGTCGACGTATTTGAAGAGCGTGCTGCAAAACGTGTCAAGTTGGGGCTGATATTGGCGGAATTGGTTAAGAAGTATGAGTTGCAAGCTAAGCCCGACCAGGTTAAAGCATTGATTCAAGAGTATGCGCAGAGTTATGAGCATCCCGAAGAGGTTGTGCGCTGGTATGCGGAAGATGCTTCACGTTTGCGCGAAGTGGAAAATCTGGTACTGGAAGACAATGTCGTTGCTTGGGTTATGGCTGGAGCCAAGGTCACCGATAAGTCAATCGAACTAAATGAATTGATGGAGAATAACTAAATGTTGTTAAACAGCGCATCTTCGCAACATATGGAACCACAGGATCTCGGTATGGTTCCCATGGTTATCGAAACCAGCGGTCGCGGCGAGCGGGCTTATGATATTTATTCCCGCCTGTTAAAGGAACGCATCATATTTTTGGTCGGTCCTATTAATGACCATATGGCGAATCTGGTGGTGGCACAGTTGCTGTTCCTCGAATCTGAGAATCCGGAAAAAGACATCCATCTGTATATCAATTCACCAGGTGGTTCAATCTCCTCCGGTATGGCTATCTATGACACGATGCAGTTTATCAAGCCGGATGTTTCTACTCTGTGTATCGGGATGGCGGCTTCGATGGGAGCCTTCCTGTTGCAAGCCGGTGCGAAGGACAAACGCTTTGCACTGCCGAATTCCACTGTGATGATTCATCAACCTTTGGGTGGATTTCAAGGTCAGGCAACGGATATTGAGATTCATGCCAAATATATTCTGAGTTTGCGCGAACGCCTCTATACCTTGATGGCTGAGCACACCGGGCGCAGTGTTGAAGAAATCGCTCGAGATAGCGAGCGAGATAACTTCCTCACGGCGAACGCTGCCCAGGAATATGGATTGATCGATAAAGTGATGAGTAAGCGGGCTTAAGTTAGTGTGCATGTTGCCGATAACTAAAATATGGGGATTTGAATGACATCGGATAAAACCAAAGGTGATAAATTGCTGTATTGCTCGTTTTGTGGAAAAAGTCAGCATGAAGTACGCAAGCTCATTGCCGGACCGTCTGTGTTCGTGTGCGATGAGTGCATTTCTTTGTGTAATGACATTATTCGCGAAGAGACGCAGAACAGCAGTGATTTGGATAAGTCCGACAAAAGTGACCTTCCTGTTCCGCATGTTATCTGCGAGCGTTTGGATGAATATGTTATCGGTCAGCGACATGCAAAGAAAATACTCTCTGTAGCTGTTTATAATCATTACAAGCGTCTGAAAAATACAGATAAAGATGGCGTGGAGTTGTCCAAAAGCAATATTCTGCTAGTCGGACCGACTGGCTCGGGTAAAACTTTGCTGGCCCAGACCTTGGCGCGTTTGCTCAATGTACCCTTTGTGATGGCGGATGCCACCACGCTGACCGAGGCGGGCTATGTCGGTGAGGATGTAGAAAACATCATTCAAAAACTACTGCAGGCTTGTGACTATGATGTTGAGCGTGCTCAGCGAGGCATTATCTACATCGATGAAATTGATAAGATTTCGCGCAAGTCGGACAACCCGTCTATCACCCGTGACGTGTCTGGCGAAGGTGTACAGCAGGCCTTGCTCAAACTGATCGAGGGTACTAAAGCCTCGATTCCTCCTCAGGGCGGACGCAAACATCCTAACACCGAATTTTTGCAAGTTGATACCACGAACATCCTGTTCATCTGCGGTGGTGCATTTGATGGTTTGGAAAAGGTGATTCGTAACCGTTCCGAGAAAGCAAGTATCGGTTTCTCGGCAAATCTGGCGAAGCGCGATGATGACAAAGACGTAGGGGTCGTGTTGCGTGAGGTGGAGCCGGAGGATTTGATTAAATTCGGTTTGATTCCGGAATTCGTCGGGCGTCTGCCGGTTGTGGCAACGCTTGAAGGTCTGGATGAGGCTGCATTGGTGCAAATTCTGACGGAGCCGAAGAACTCTTTGACCAAGCAGTATCAAAAACTGTTTGCCATGGAAGGTGTTGAGCTAGAGTTTCATGCCGATGTCTTGAATGTGATCGCCAAGAAAGCCCTGGCACGCAAGACTGGCGCACGTGGTCTGCGTTCTATCCTTGAAAACGCTTTGTTGGATATCATGTTTGATTTGCCTTCCACAGAAAATGTGAGCAAGGTCGTACTGGGTGAAAACAGTACGGGTGAAATCAAGCCGATTGTGATGTACGCAGACACACCTAAAGCCGCATAACACTCCGACTCTCTGCGGGGGCTTGAATTTTCCCCCGCATTCCCCAATCTGGGTCACATCGTCACTTTTTAAAGAATAAAAATCATGTCAGAACGCGATCCGATACTCTCTGAAGCCGTTTTATTGCCCTTGTTGCCTTTGCGCGATGTGGTCGTGTTTCCGCACATGGTGATTCCCCTGTTCGTCGGACGGGCGAAATCAATCAAGGCGCTTGAGGCCGCGATGGAGGCAGGAAAAAGTATTGTTTTAGTTGCGCAGAAATCGGCTGCTAAGGATGAGCCTGCAATTGAAGATATGTATCGTATCGGCAGTATCGCAAATATCTTGCAGATGCTGAAGTTACCGGATGGCACGGTTAAAGTTTTGGTAGAGGGGACGCAACGTGCAAAGGTCTTGCATGTTTTGGAAGACAAGTCGCACTTTGACGCAGAGATACAGGCGGTCCCTCCTGATGAAGAGCCTGGACATGAAGCAGAGGCGATGCGCCGCGCATTGATCAACCAGTTTGATCAATATGTGAAACTGAACAAAAAAATCCCACCTGAAATTTTGACTTCCTTGGCTGGAATTGATGACGCAGGGCGATTGGCCGATACCATTGCAGCACATTTGCCGCTTAAGCTGGAACAGAAGCAAGAAGTCTTGGAAATATTCGATGTGCGTAAGCGCCTTGAGCATCTTTTAGGTTTGCTGGAGGCCGAGCTGGATATTATGCAGGTGGAAAAGCGTATCCGTGGGCGTGTGAAGCGCCAAATGGAGAAGAGTCAGCGCGAGTACTATTTGAACGAACAGGTGAAGGCGATCCAAAAAGAGCTGGGCGAGGGCGAGGATGGCGCCGATATCGAGGAAGTCGAGAAAAAGATCAAAGCCGCACATATGCCCAAAGATGCGCGGGTGAAGGCAGAAGCCGAGTTAAAAAAGTTGCGACTGATGTCTCCTATGTCGGCAGAGGCGACTGTGGTGCGCAACTACATCGATATTCTCATCGGTTTGCCATGGAAGAAAAAAACCAAGATTGATACGGATCTGAAGCATGCCGAAGACATTCTGGAGGCGGATCATTACGGTTTGGATAAAGTCAAAGAGCGTATTGTGGAATATCTGGCAGTGCAGCAGCGCGTGGAAAAAATGAAAGCCCCGATTCTGTGTCTGGTTGGCCCTCCCGGTGTCGGTAAAACATCGTTAGGGCAGTCTATCGCGCGTGCCACAAACCGAAAGTTCGTGCGTATGTCTTTGGGTGGGGTGCGCGATGAATCAGAGATTCGCGGGCACCGCCGGACATATATAGGTTCTATGCCAGGCAAGATATTGCAGAACATGAGCAAGATCGGGGTGAAAAATCCGCTGTTTCTGTTAGATGAAGTCGATAAGATGGGCATGGATTTTCGAGGCGATCCTTCTTCAGCATTACTGGAGGTGCTTGATCCTGAACAAAACAACACATTTGTGGATCATTACGTCGAGGTCGAATATGACTTGTCCGATGTGATGTTCGTCGCGACATCCAACAGCATGAATATTCCGGCACCGTTGCTGGATCGTATGGAAGTGATTTTTGTCTCCAGCTATACGGAAGACGAGAAGGTGAATATTGCCACTCGTTATTTGTTGCCGAAGGCGATTAAGAACAGCGGTTTGAAGCCTGAAGAACTTGCTGTATCTGAAAGCGCGATACGCGATATCTTGCGTTATTACACACGCGAGGCCGGTGTACGTAGCCTGGAACGCGAGCTGTCTAAGATTTGCCGTAAGGTGGTGAAGTCTTTATTGTTAAAAGGTCGCGCCATTAAAGTCACCGTCAGCGCGCGCAATTTGGATAAGTATCTTGGGGTGCGTCGTTATAGCTATGGCATAGCCGAAAAAAACAACCAGGTTGGACAGGTCACAGGCTTGGCATGGACAGAGGTCGGTGGCGAGTTATTGACCATAGAGACGGCTGTATTGCCAGGTAAGGGCAAGACCACAACGACAGGCAAGCTGGGTGAAGTGATGCAGGAATCGATACAGGCAGCACTGAGCGTAGTGCGTAGCCGAGCCCAGTCTTTGGGAATTGCTGCGAACTTTTACGAGAAGAATGACCTGCATATTCACTTGCCCGAAGGTGCTACGCCTAAAGATGGTCCCAGTGCGGGTATTGGCATTTGTACGGCGATGGTTTCTGCGTTGACAGGGATTCCGGTGCGTGCCGATGTGGCAATGACCGGCGAAATCACATTGCGCGGAGAAGTGTTACCTATCGGCGGGCTGAAAGAAAAACTTTTGGCCGCGCAGCGTGGCGGTATTAAGTTGGTGTTAATTCCGGAAGAAAATACCAAGGACTTGGTGGAGATTCCGGACAGCGTAAAAAATAAATTGGATATCCATCCGGTAAAGTGGATAGAGCAGGTTTTGGAATTGGCGTTGGAGC
Organism: Betaproteobacteria bacterium; assembly: GCA_020055845.1. Lineage (GTDB taxonomy): Bacteria > Pseudomonadota > Gammaproteobacteria > Burkholderiales > Gallionellaceae > PALSA-1006. Next base: position 2,606 of record JAGVIV010000174.1, on the reverse strand, counting down.
GGAAGCCTGAGCCATTGGCTGAGGTTGAAGCCGTAACAGCTCCCGCTGCTGTGGGTGCGGACGCGACAATTCCTGCGGTAATTAAACACTGATTATTCGGCATCACAATTTTTACTTTACCGAAATAATGGAGGCGGCATGAGCAACAAATCTGATTTGATCGAAGCCATTGCCAAATCTGCGGATCTTTCCAAAGCGGCTGCGGGACGGGCGCTTGATGCGACCTTGGCATCGATAGCAACATCCTTGCAGAAAGGCGAACCGGTTGCATTAGTCGGCTTCGGTACATTTTATACGGCGGATCGTGCAGCACGGACAGGGCGCAATCCGCAGACCGGAGCGGCAATAAATATTGATGCAGCGAAGGTTCCTAAATTTCGTGCTGGTAAAGGATTAAAAGATGCTGTAAACTAGCGTTTTCGACGGGTGCTTAGCTCAGCTGGTAGAGCACCGCCCTTACAAGGCGATTGTCGGCGGTTCGATCCCGTCAGCACCCACCAGAAAAATAGGTTTATGGAGTGGTAGTTCAGTTGGTTAGAATACCGGCCTGTCACGCCGGGGGTCGCGGGTTCGAGTCCCGTCCACTCCGCCAAACAAAGGTGAACGAAAGTTCGCCTTTTTTCATATTCAGCAGCACAAATTAATTCGATTGGATAGGCCTGCTATGTTCGATTTCGTGCATGAGAAAAAACGCTTAGTACAATTTGTGCTGGCCCTCATCATCTTGCCATTCGCATTTTGGGGTGTGGATTCGTATCAAAAATCGGGTGGTGGAGATTCGCTGGCGACTGTGAACGGCGATAAGGTTGGTGCGCAGGAATTTGACAATGCGATGCGTCAGCAGCAGCAAAGAATGCGCGAATTGGCAGGGCCCGCTTTTGATCAGACGATGTTTGAAAAGGCAGATGTTAAGCATGCCGTATTGGATGGTCTTGTAGTGCAGCATTTGCTGGGGTCGGAAGCGCATAAAGCAGGACTGACTGTTACGGATGAACAGCTTGGCGAGATTATTGCCGGTATCGCGGCTTTTCAGACAGAAGGTAAGTTTGATAAGCGCAAAGCTGATGCCTTATTGAAAGAGCAGGGTATGACATCGCTGATGTTCGAGGCCCGCGTTCGTCAAGAATTGAGCTCTCGTCAGCTGACCGATGCTTATACACAAAATGGTTATGCCTCTACTCGGGTCGCTGATAATCTGATTCGTATAAATGAACAGCAACGTGTCGTTGCTTTGGCAAAGCTTGATGTGGCCACGGTGTTGCCGCAGGTAAAAATAGACGATTCCGCTGTCGCAGAGTATTACAAGAATAATTCGAACGAATTTAAAACGCCGGAGCGAGCTAAGGTTGAGTATGTCGTTCTTTCGGCAGAAGCGTTGTCGTCGCAAATAAAAATAGATGCTGCCGAAGTTAAGAGATATTTTGAAGAGCATCACTCTGAGTTTGCTACGCAAGAGCAGCGTCAGGCTTCGCATATTTTAATCTCGTTGAATCCTCAGGCTTCGGATGCGGAAAAAGAAGCGGCAAAAGTAAAGGCCGAGCAATTACTGAGCCGCGTGAAACAGTCGCCTGGCAGTTTTGCTGCGCTGGCCAAAGAGTATTCGCAGGATCCTGGTTCTGCCAACAATGGTGGTGATTTGGGATTTTTCGCTCAGGGTATGATGGTAAAAGCTTTCGACGATGCCGTATTTAAACTTAAGGTGGGTGAGATTAGCGATTTGGTGCAGTCTAATTTTGGCTTCCATATCATTCGTCTGTCGGCAATCAAACCGTCTAAGACCCAGCCTTTGGCTGAAGTCGGTGCTTTAATCGAGCAACGCATGAAAGCTCAAAAATCGAATGACAAATTTGCGGAGCTGGCCGAGAAGTTCAGCAATACGGTTTATGAGCAAAGTGACAGTTTGCATCCTGCGGCCGAAGTGATTGGTGCTCAAGTGCAGCAAGGGGGGCTGTTGAATAAAGGCCAAGCAGTATCCGGTATTTGGACGGATAAGGCTTTGCAGGCCGTGTTCGCGGAAGATACGCTGAAGAACAAGCGCAATACCAGCGCTATTGAAGTTGCACCAAATACTTTGCTGGCGGCTAGAGTCGTTGAATATCAGGCCGCGAGCGCGCTTCCTTTGGCGGAGGTATCTGTTGCAATTCGCAAAAAATTGCAGCTTAAACAGGCCTTGGAGTTGCTGTCCAAACAGGGTAACGAAATGTTGGCCGGTTTGCAGCGCGGTGAAAAAGCCAATGTTGTATGGCTGACTCCGCAAAGCGTGACGCGTTCGCAACATACGGGCTTGAGTATTGAATTGCTTCGCTTGGTATTTCAGGCTCCCGCGGTCAAACTGCCGGTTTATGTAGGCGCACAAACGGAGCAGGGTGGTTTTGCGTTGGTGCGTATCGATGCTATCAAAGAGACGGGAGATATCGATGAAGCTAAGCGCAATCGATATGTGCAACAAATTCGTCAAATCATTGGCGAAGAGCTGTTGCAGGCCTATGTTGCGGACGCTAGAAAACATGCCGATATAACTATGACTTCCTTTGCGAGTGACGAGAAAAGTAAATAGCCGTATTTTTCATCGCAGAAAATAAAAAGCCGCTGTATCAGCGGCTTTT
>JAGVIV010000085.1 GCA_020055845.1 Betaproteobacteria bacterium | reverse complement strand
GTACGGGCCTTTCAGCAGCAATACGGTTTGTTGTGTGTCGGGATGCACACCCATTTCTACCCGCGCGGCGGCATCGTCCTGGCTTTCGCCGCTGAGGCTGCGTTTGTATTTACACTCCGGATAGTTGGTGCAGCTGATGAAGCTGCCGTAACGGCTGAGTTTTTTGGCGAGCGGCTTGCCGCAGTCCGGGCAGGCTTCGTCGATCAACTCCACCGGACGGTCGATGTTGGTTTTTTCTTTGATGAGGCCGGAAAATCCCTTCCAGAATTCATCCATCACGCCGATCCAGTCGCGCTTGCCTTCGGAGACTTCATCCAGCTCGTCTTCTAGGTTGGCGGTGAAGTCGTAGTCCACATAGCGCGTGAAGTGCTCGGTGAGGAACTTGGTGACCACGCGACCCACGTCGGTGGGCATGAAGCGCTTCTTGTCGAGCGTGGCGTATTCGCGCGCTTGCAGCGTGGAAATAATGGTGGCGTAAGTGGAAGGACGGCCGATACCGTACTCTTCCAGCGACTTCACTAGGCTAGCTTCCGAGAAGCGCGGCGGCGGCTGGGTGAAGTGCTGTTCGCCGTAAAGCTTGTCGACAGTCAGCACATCGCCTTCGGCTAACGGCGGCAACTTCGCGCTATCTTCTTCCTCGGCATCATCCACATCTTCCATGTAAACGCCGATGAAACCGGGGAATACCAGGGTTTGGCCGGAGGCGCGGAACAGGGTGTCGTCGCTGGACAGACGTATGTCCACACTCACCGTGTCAAAGCGCGCTGGTGCCATCTGGCATGCTAGTGTGCGCTTCCATATCATCTCGTATAGACGCAACTGGTCGATGTTGAGATAGTCGCGCATGACGTCCGGGGTGCGCAAAATCGAGGTCGGGCGTATCGCTTCGTGCGATTCTTGCGCGTTCTTGGTTTTGCTCTTGAAGGTGGGTTGCTTGGCCGGCAGGTATTCGGCAGAAAAGTTGTCGCTTATATAACCGCGAATTTCCGCCACAGCTTCGTTCGCCAGCGACACCGAGTCGGTACGCATGTAGGAGATCAAACCGACGGTCTCGCCGCCGATATCCACACCCTCGTACAGCGATTGCGCGGTGCGCATGGTGCGGTCGGATGTCATGCCCAGCTTGCGCACGGCTTCCTGTTGCAGCGTGGAGGTGGTGAACGGCGCGGCGGCGTTACGCTGCTTGCCCTTCTTTTCAACGCGTACTACTTTTGGCGGCAGCTTGGCATCGTTGAGTTTGGCGTGAATGGCATCGTATGCCTGCTGACTGCCGATGCTGAGTTGTTCCAACTTGTTGCCCTGATATTGGAACAGCTTGGCAGTAAAAGGCGTGCTGTTCTTCTGGGTATCCAGATGTACCGACCAATATTCCTGGCTTTTAAACTTTTCGATCTCCAGCTCGCGCTCGACAATCAGGCGCAGCGCGGGGCTTTGCACGCGACCCGCTGACAAGCCGGGACGAATCTTGCGCCACAACAGAGGCGACAAATTGAAGCCCACCAGATAGTCCAACGCGCGGCGCGCCTGTTGCGCATTCACCAGCGGCATGGCGATTTCGCGAGGGTGAGCGACCGCTTCTTTCACGGCCGACTCGGTGATCTCGTAGAACACCACGCGCTGCATCTTCTTGCCTTTGAGTGCGCGCTTGCCTTTTAGCAGTTCGGAAATATGCCAGGCGATGGCCTCCCCTTCTCTATCCGGGTCGGGTGCCAGCAGGATGTTGTCGGCTTCGGCGGCTGCCTTGGCGATAGCATCCACATGTTTGCTGTTGCGCGCGATGGTCTCGTAATTCATCGTGAAACCGTTTTCGGTATCGACCGCACCGTTCTTCGGGATGAGGTCGCGTACGTGGCCGTAGGAGGCCAGCACTTCAAAATCTTTGCCAAGATATTTCTTGAGTGTCTTGGCTTTAGCAGGAGACTCAACGATTAATATATTTTTTGCCATGCTGGAATGAATGCCCCAGAGTGATTAGTGAAGTTGGGCCGAATTGGCCGGAGTAAGCAGGTCTTCGATGATCAGAGGATCCAAATCTTCATGCTGATTCCAAAGCACCATCAGCGCGATCAGTTTAACTTTATCCAATGACAGATTTTCGCGATTCAACGCGACCGCGCGGTCGATGATCATTTCACGTTCCACCGGCAAAATCATTTTGTTCTGTTCCCAAAAAGAGATGAAGCGTAAACCCTCAATGCTAATCCGTTGCCGTTCAAGATCGGCAAAACAACGCGAGCCGCTTTCATTAATGGCAGCCGGATAGTCGCTTAAAGACAACTGGCGCAGACCGGAAAGCCAGGCAACCGCCTGGCTGATGTCATCTTCCTCAAAACCGGCTGCTGTTAGTTTAACCGCCAGCTTTTCCGAGTCAGGATAACGACCGGCGTTAAAATAACTTTCAAACAAAAAAATAAGAATGTCGAACATGTGGCCTTAAATATCTAAATTAAACAATGCGTTGATAAAGGCCGCCGGGTAGGGTCGTAATGCACCCATCTAATTCAAGCTGCAACAGAATGGCGGATAGTGAGGCTATCGTCAAGCCGCTGCGTTGCGATAAGGTGTCCAAATCAACCGCATCGAAATTCAAATGGGCAAAAAGCGCATGCTCGGCAGATGCGAGCGGTGCGGGATTTGTCCGAATAAAAACACCCCCCAGTTCTTCAAGAATATCCTGGGCACATTCGACCAATTTGGCACCCTGCTTTATCAAAGCGTGGCAACCTTTGGATTGGGGCGAATGAATCGAGCCGGGAATGGCAAAAACTTCACGCCCCTGCTCAAGGGCCATGCGCGCTGTGATCAGCGAGCCGCTTTGCAAGGAAGCCTCAACCACGAGGCAGCCCAAGCTCAGGCCGCTGATAATGCGATTGCGTCGGGGAAAATTGGCGGGCAGCGGTGGGGTGCCGAGCGGGAATTCGGAAACAATGGCTCCGTTTTCGGCTAATTGATAAGCCAAATCCCGATTGGCGGAAGGATAAACTTTATCCAGACCCGTCCCCACAATGGCGACGCTGGCGCTTTTTCCGCGTAACCCGCCGAGATGCGCTGCGGCATCCACACCATGCGCCATGCCGCTGATGATGCACAGCCCGGAATCGCTCGCGGTCTGCGCAAATGCTTCCGCATTGCGCAATCCCTGTGGCGAAGCGTTGCGGCTACCGACTACAGCCAGCGCGGGTACGTTGAGAAGTTCGATGCGACCTTTCACATACAGCAAAAAAGGCGGATCGGAAATATTGAGCAAGGCTTGGGGATAAGCAGTGTCGGCGATGGTCAGAATATGATTGAGCGGATCGTCCAGCCATGCGGCAGTGATTAAGAGCGCTTCATCGTCTATGCCCTGCGCAATGGCTTGGGCAACTGCAGGCTTTACGATGCGCTGGAGTTCGGCGTGGGAGGCAAGAAATACCGCTTCGGGCGAGCCAAAAGCTTGCAGCAAACGCCGCATGCTCTCATTGCCCAAACCCGAAATCTGGCTCAGTGT
>JAGVIV010000185.1 GCA_020055845.1 Betaproteobacteria bacterium | reverse complement strand
TGACTGTTGCTATCGTGGCTTTTCGCGGTGAATGGCAATTACCCAGAACATGGGAAGCACGTCCTGTTATTTTTCTTGTACTGTCAGGGATGGCAACGGGGTTCTCATGGCTCTTTTATTACCGTGCATTACAATTGGCACCTGCTTCTCAAGTGGCGCCGATTGACAAACTGAGCGTAGTGTTTGCAATCGTCCTTGGCGTAGTATTCCTAGGAGAAGCGCTGACTGTGAAGCTGGCAATAGGCGGTATTCTGATTGTTTCAGGCGTACTGTTCATCGCATGGCCCTGAATATGAATATCCGTAATGTCTCCCCTTAGCGAACTGCCTGCTACAAAGGCGACATTCGCGACTAAATAATCAGAACTCCTAGTGCTGCTGGTCGCGCACTCGCACTTGGTGGACGTAGCAGTCATTGGACGTTCAAGAGTTATTTGCTTATCCTGTACATCATTGACTGGATACTGAACACATGAATTGGAAAGATGGTTTACGCAAACAGGGCGTGACTGCGGCACTCGGGGCGGCTTTATTGTTCGGCGCAGGCACACCATTGGCGAAGTTGCTGCTTGATGCCGTTAGTCCGTGGTTGTTGGCGGGCTTGCTTTATTTAGGTTCAGGATTTGGGCTGACTCTGTACCGTATCCTTACTCAGTCTCCTGCTGTTCGACTTCCACGGAATGAGGTTCCCTGGTTCGCCGGAGCAATTTTGGCTGGTGGAATTGTCGGCCCAGTGCTTCTTATGATCGGGTTAACCGGCATGCCTGCATCAGGTGCATCACTTCTACTGAATGCAGAAGGTGTATTTACCGCACTGTTAGCCTGGTTTGTTTTTAAGGAGAACTTCGACAGGCATATAGCACTCGGCATGGGAGCCATCGTGGCAGGAGCAGTTGTTTTAAGCTGGCCGGGAGAGGCACGGTTTGCAGGACTGTGGCCGATGCTGGCTGTTCTTGGTGCCTGCTTTGCTTGGGGTATAGACAACAACCTGACACGTAAGGTATCACTCACGGATGCCACCTGGATCGCCTCCGTGAAAGGTCTGGTGTCTGGAACGGTTAATCTGATTATTGCTTTCTCGTTGGGCGGTTCTTTACCGGCATTTTCAAGTGTTGCTGCTGCAATGGTGGTAGGTTTTCTTGCCTATGGGGTGAGTTTGACGCTATTTGTAGTCGGCTTGCGCCATCTTGGCACTGCACGCACGGGGGCTTATTTTTCCGTCGCACCGTTTTTCGGCACTGTACTGGCTTTGCTAATGGGTGAGCCTGCCTCGATTCAGCTATTAATTGCCGGGGGCTTGATGGCGTTTGGCACTTGGTTGCATCTAACTGAGCGTCATGAGCATGAGCATACCCACAGAGAGTTGATGCACGATCATGAACATGTTCACGATGAGCATCACCAGCACGATCACGATTTTCCAATAACACACAGCGCCAAGCATCGTCATCTGCACTGGCATAAACCGCAGGCACATACGCATTCGCACTTTCCAGACGTTCACCATCGGCACTGCCATTGACGGAAAAGACTGACTGCTTCACTACTTTCTTGCCCGATGTACTTTGATAATCTGCGCGGTAATGCTGTCATTGAATTTTGATCAATCAGATTGCCACAAAGCGGACGGATTGCAATGACGGCAAAGGGTCGGAAGCGGACTTAATCGACGGCGTGCGCCACCGGCAGCTAAGGCCGAATTTCAGATAGTTACGCGTTCAGTCAGAAATTACTCAAGGCCATCAAGCATCACCTTACTTTTCCTAGAACAACACCGTGGCGAGTTCATCCAGAAGGCGTAAATCGGCCAAAATTGACAATGGAACGAACGTTCTTTAATATGCTGCAAACGTCAACCAAGAACGTTTGCATCCATGGATCATTCCGCATCACCAACATTTTGGCATCCTAGCCACCTGGCTGCGATTCAGGCAATCCCGCTATTTGCGCACGCTGTGCCAGCAGGCTTCCCATCGCCAGCCGACGATTACGTGGAAGATCGCCTCGATCTAAACCAGCTCCTGATCCAGAACAAATCTGCCACCTTCTTCCTGCGGGTCAAAGGCGACTCCATGATTGGTGCCGGGATTAACGATGGCGACATTATCGTGGTGGACCGCTCCATCGCGCCGAGCGAACGTGCTGTGGTCGTGGCCGTTGTCGATGGCGAGCTGACTGTAAAACGTCTGGCGTACTGTAACGGCGTTGCCGAGCTACATGCCGAGAACCCTAAATACCAGCCTATCCGGTTCAGGGAAGGGCAGGAGCTCACGATCTGGGGTGTCGTGACCAGTTCAGTGCATACGGTGAAATGATGCGCACCATCGCCCTTGTCGACGTAAACAACTTTTACGTCAGTTCCGAGCGGGTGTTCAATCCCAAACTCGAAGGCAAACCCATTGTCGTGCTTTCGAACAATGACGGATGTGTTGTTGCACGCAGCGCAGAAGTCAAAGCACTCAATATCCCCATGGGGGAGCCTTGGTTCAAGCTCAAGGACATCGCCAAGCAGCACGGCATTATCGCGTACTCATCGAACTATGCGCTGTATGCCGACATGTCGAATCGAGTGATGACGGTACTGAGTGAGTTCAGTCCCACACAAGAGATATACAGCATCGACGAATCATTCCTTGATCTCACAGGCCACCAGGATGATCTGGAAGTGACTGGGCAGCTCATGCGTCAGCGCATCAAGCAATGGGTAGGTGTGCCGGTGTGCGTCGGTATCGCTTCAACCAAAACTTTAGCCAAACTCTCTAATCATGTCGCGAAGAAGCAACCGCAGTACGAGGGGGTATGCAACTTCAATTCGATGAAGCCGACAAAGATTGACGCTATTCTCGATAGCATCGAAGTTGCTGAAGTGTGGGGAATCGGTCGCAAACTTAATGTGCATCTTCAAGCGGGCGGCATTCATACCGTCAAGCAACTGCGAGACTTCGACGTAACACGGTTGCGCAACCGATTCGGCGTCGTCATGGAGCGCACTGTTCGCGAATTGCGCGGCGAGTCCTGCATCGAGATGACCGACATCGCACCACCCAAACAGCAGATTATCAGTTCGCGCAGCTTTGGCCGCTACGTGACCAGCTTGCCGGAACTGGAAGAGGCGGTGAGTAGCTATGTATCGCGCGCCGCTGAAAAGCTCAGGAAGCAGCATTCTGTCGCTTCATCGCTCTATGTCTATATTCGTACTAACCCGCATAAGGATGGTGAGCCGCAATGCTGTCCTGGATTGATGATTGGCCTGCCCCAGGCATCATGCGACACGATGCGCTTGATCGCTGCAGCGCTCGATGGTTTGCGCCAGATATATAGGGACGGGTATCGGTACAACAAAGCAGGAGTGGCGCTCTCGGATATCAGCCCTGCTGGGATCGTGCAAGGTGAGCTATTCACTCCTGATCTGCCTAAAGACAGTAGCGCAGCCGCGAAGCTCATGGGCACGCTCGATCAGATCAATCTCAAGATGGGCAGGGGAACCATGAAGTTCGCCAGCGAGGGCATCAAGCAGCGCTGGCAAATGAACCGAGGCAACGTCAGTCCGGCGTACACATCGCGCTGGGCTGAATTGCCGGTGGTGGTGTGATGTACTTTGAGGTAGTTAAACCAAGATAGGAGATTGCAATGGGAAAAGATTTTGTTGAGGATTTGACGGCAGATGAGCAGAAAAAAGCAGATAAGAAACGCAAAGATGCTGCTCACGATGAAGCAATCAAAAGCGTTTTTGACAACCTGCGCAATTTGTCTATTTGTATTGGTATGGTGATTGCCGGCGGGGCAGTGTTTAAATATCGCAGTCAGTTATATTACAGCGAAACAACAAACGTGATTATTGGTGTGATTATTGGTATCGCTGCAATAGGGCTACTCGTATGGAACATGCTTCATGGAATCGATAAACTAACTCGATCAGTTCAAGGTACCAGAAAAGCGCTGAAAAGCGTTCCCCTCATGCTGATCTATATCTTTTCGGGGTTCGCAACCTTCCAAGCGATGACGATGCTGTACATTGAAAAACAGCTACACTAATAATTAAGATTACTCAGATGCGATCTTGGTAGCTGCCAGCTTTGCGCGCTGCTGATTTTTGTTTTCCTCGGAGACCTTGCGGCCAAATGCCTCACGCTCAGCCGCGCTGACCTGCGCAGCCGCAATGCTCTGAGCGCAGCGCCAGCGCTTACCAGTTTTAGATGCTACTAATCGCATGTCCTCGCGGGGATGTGAGGTGCGGCAGTGGTAGCAGTAGATAGTTGACGCTTTAACTCTCATTATTGAGTAGTTTTTTCTCGTCTGGGCAGTTCTACGCGATTAGTATTCGCCGATTACTTTGTCTATTGCGGGTTTTATTTTTGCACGATCGGTCATATTCAACATGGCCAAAGGCGCTTTAAGTCGAGTTGTATCAATAGCGAAAATCTCATCGGTTGACAAAACAAACTGCCCTTTTCCGGCAACTTCAACCAACGGAGCCATTATGTCTACAGGTTGAGCATTGGCTCGTAACGGAATAACAACAGTTGCTCCTGTTTTGCTGGTGATGTGATCGTTCTGAACAGAGACGAGATAGGGAATCTCGATTTTCCGTGTTCCAGGATTGGGATAAATGTCGAATTGAGCCACGCTTAGATCCGTTCAAACTCAGCGCCAGCCAAGCCCGTCATGGCGATGTCACGACCGTGCGCTGTAAGCGCTTCGGCATTTTTTTCCGCCCATTCACGATTTTCAAGTTCTTCGAGCATTCGGGCAAGTAACTGCTCGGCTTGTGCCGAAAAATTAACCTGTTGCTTATATGGTTCGAGACGATCCAGTAGATTTTGATTTATTGAAAGTGATAAGCGACCTTTTCTAGCCGTCGTGTCGTAGTGGACTTGCATAGCGGATCACCTCATATAAATTGAATGCGTATAATCATACGCACAAAGATG
>JAGVIV010000246.1 GCA_020055845.1 Betaproteobacteria bacterium | reverse complement strand
TCACAGGATACTTTCCTTCCGTTGACTGATCGCAGGCGCGTGAAAGCATCCCCATTAGAATAAGTCGTGAGCCATATACAGGGTATGCATTCGTTTCAGATTGAATGCCAGGCAGACCAAGCACCATTCTCCAGCAACCGCCAATAAGCCGCGCAAGGAGAATTGGCGGAAGCCCAGGATTTCTTTGATGATCCCAATCACAGGCTCGACGGTGCATTTGCGCAGGCGATAGATTTCTTTGCCAATGGCTGTGGCCAGTTGATAGGCCATCTTCTCTTTTGGACTGGCATCGGCGGGTGGCTCCTGCGGAAGCTGACCCAACAGGTCATCCACACGCTTGTAGTGTGCTTCGCGTCCGGTTGCGATGTAGGGCTTGATCCCGCGCTGTTCCGAAGCTTCGATGTTCTTGGCGCTGAAATAGCCATTATCCATGGCAACACTATCGGGGCGGCCTACTGCTGGGGGGAGTGCATCCAGGGTTGGTTCCGCTTCTTGCTTGTCGTTGGGATGATTGGAGAGCGAAGTGGCCACGATGAGCATGCTGTCTTGGGTAACCGCTACCTGTGCGTTGTAGTGTTGGTCATAACCAGCATTGGTACTGTTCTTCATGATGCGTGAATCGGGATCGGTAAAGTTGTACTGGTCTTTCTCGTTCGGCCCTTCTTCGGGCGGCTTGGGCTTTCTCCCCCGTGGCTTGTGGTTCCGTTTGCGGGCTTTTTCGTCTCGCTGGCGTATTTTTGCCTCGTACTCGGCTTTTTCAGCTTCATACTGTTCCTTGGCGCGGGCTTCCAGAACCGCTTTGGCTTGCGCCAGGTTTTCCAGACGCTCTTTCCGAAAGGCAATTTCATCCGCGATGACCAAACCTTCTGGCAATCGCACTTCACCTTGATCGGCACGTTCTCCTAACTCAAACAAGCGCACTACTTCTTCACGTAATGCTATCTCTAATTCTTTCAGCCGCCTGTAACTCACCGCTTTGCTCTTGGAGGCATCTGCATGAATTTTGCTGCCATCCAGACTGAGGTTGCCAACTTTCAACACGCCTGCAAGCTGGGCCATCAGCAGGATCTGCACAAATAACCCTTGCAGTTCTGGCAAAAACGTCTTGCGAAAATGTGCAATCGTGTCGTGATCGGGATGCAACCCTCCGGCAACAAAACGAAATCCCAAATCTTCATACGTCGCTTTTTCTATTTTCCGCGAACTGAACTTGCCGGTTGCATAACCATAAAACAGCAAAGCCAATAATGCTTCCGGTGCTATTGCCTCTCCACCAGTTACTGCGTAGCGGGCATAGATCGCCGTCAAATCGAGTTGTGCCACAATGTCCACAACAAATCGCGCCAGATGATTAGCCGGAATGGCTTCCCCAAGGCTGATTTGCGTATTCGCCGTCGCGGTGTAATCGGGTCTCTTGAATTTTTTCGTCATTGCTCAAGTTTACCAATGTTTTGACTAGCTCAGCATCTCCGACAAACTGCTAGCAGCCTGATAATATCGCCTTTCACTTACCCCCACTTATAGCCCCTGCCGTTTTCGTCTTTCCACAACGCCCCTGCCAAAAACGAACGTATCGGTTTCCTCCCCCTGGTTTTGCATTGGAGATTGCGAACCAACCAATTCAAGCGTCATAAACGGCGATTTCCCGCGCCGCTTTCAGGTCACAAATGTCTCGCGAGGGGGGTGTGAAAGCGATTTTAGCCCGGAACGCTTTCGATAACGAGAAAATTATCAACAAGCGATCAGCCATGATCGCAAGCAAAATGGGCAGATTTGCACCCGCGAATGCTCTGTATCAAGCGCCGCAAGCCCATAATCGGCCTGCAGCGCAAAAACTTACCCCCCAGATATGGGGGTAGAAACCTGCCCTTTCAAGCCCAATATCTTCTCCCTCGCCCTGGTTTACCGCCCCACCACGGGCAAGAACACCTCGTGAATCAGCGGGTTGAAGCGGAATATGTACAACCCATCATCATTGCAGGCAAGGTAGACGTAGCCTCCCTCAATAGCCACATCAAACATGCCGTACGCAGAAGCTGTGGCGGCAATCTGAGAAGGCTGCGATGGATCACTGGCGTCCACCACCATCAGACTTCCAAACCCCATCGCGAAAACATAATCGCCGCTGG
>JAGVIV010000082.1 GCA_020055845.1 Betaproteobacteria bacterium | reverse complement strand
GTGGTCTGGTAGCCCTCCAGCACGAACGACAACACGCTGGTTTTGTCCGGCGCGGTGCCGATCAGGCGCAGGCCGGGGACGCTGCGCAGTTCTTTCATCGCGTACACCAGCAGCTCATGTTCATAGCGGCAGATGTTGTCGATGCCAAGTTTCTGCACGTAGTCGATGGCCGCGCCTAAACCGACCGCATCGGCGATGTTGCCGGTGCCTGCCTCGAACTTGTTCGGCGCGGGGTGGTAGCGGGTTTTCTCGAAGGTGACATCTTCGATCATGTTGCCGCCGCCTTGCCATGCGGGCATGTCCTCCAGCATTTCCGGTTTGCCGTAGAGCGCGCCGATGCCGGTGGGGCCGAACACTTTGTGGCCGGAGAAAACGAAGAAATCGCAATCGAGATATTGCACGTCGGCGCGCAAATGCGAGACGGATTGTGCGCCGTCGAGCAGCACTTTCGCGCCGTAGCGATGCGCCATTTCGATCATCTGCTTGGCGGGTGTCACCGTGCCGAGCGCGTTGGAGACTTGCGTGAACGACACCAGCTTGGTGCGCGAATTGAGCAAGCGCTCGTACTCGTTGAGCAACACCTGGCCGTCTTCATCCACCGGAGCCACGCGCAGCACCGCACCGGTTTCGGCGCACAGCATTTGCCAGGGCACAATGTTGGCGTGGTGTTCCAGATGCGAAATAACGATTTCGTCGCCGGAGGCTATGTGCTTCTTGCCCCAGCTCTTCGCCACCAGATTGATCGCCTCCGTCGTGCCGCGCACGAAGATGATTTCTTTGCTCGAACTGGCGTTGATGAAGTCGGCGATTTTGTCGCGCGCACCTTCGTAGGCATCGGTGGCGCGCGCGGCGAGTTCGTGCGCCGCACGGTGGATGTTGGAATTTTCGTGCTCGTAGAAATACGACAGGCGATCAATCACCGACTGAGGCTTCTGCGTGGTCGCGGCATTGTCCAGCCAAGCCAGCGGGCGGCCATTCACTAACTCTTTCAAGATGGGGAAATCGCGGCGAACGGAGAGTACGTCGAAAGGAGGATGGGCGGATGTTGCAATCTGTCCAACGTTGGCTTGGCTCAATGACGAGACCTGCGGCGCATTGCCCGGCGCAGGTTGCTGTTTGAAGCGCGCAGCCTCATCCAGAAAGTAAAACGATGCCCCCGTCATCTTCGGATGTTCCTTGGCGTTGTCTTTCAACAACTCGCGCAGCACATCCTCTCCGGGATAAGTCGCATTCAGATTCGGCGCGACGGCAAAATCCCTACCTGGTGCCCAGTCGTGGCTCACCGGCAATTGCGGCGTATGCGTGCGCGGTGTGTCCAGGTGCAGGTCGAGCGGGTCGCCGCCGGTCAGCGGGATCGCCAGATCGTTAGAACGTAGCGGCATCGCCGAGCCCAGCGAAGGCGTCGCACCGGACAAAGCGTCCGGCACGCCCGCGAACAGCTCGTTCGCCAAGCGTTCGATCAGCGCCACATCCGGCACGTAGCCTTGCCCGCCCGCCAATGAACTGACACCTTGGGCGCTCACATCCTCGTGGGCGGGGATGCTGGCGGAGCTGAGGTTGGGAATGCTGTCGGGAATGGGCAGATTACTTGTACTCATGGTACTTACCCACTTCGACGTCTTCGAGCACGGCGAGCGCGTCGTCGGTCAGCACGGCAAGCGAGCAGTACAGCGAGATCAGGTAAGACGCGATGGCGCGACGGTCGATGCCCATGAAGCGCACGGACAAGCCCATGCTCTGTTCGCCCGGCAGGTTAGGCTGGTACAAACCGACTACACCCTGACGGCTTTCTCCGGTGCGCAGCAGAATGATGCTGCTCTTGCCTTTTACCACCGGCACTTTGTCCGACGGGATCAGTGGGATGCCGCGCCAAGTGAGGAAGGGCGAGCCGGAGATGGTGACTGTGGGAGGCGGTACACCGCGACGGGTGCATTCGCGACCGAAAGCGGCGATGGCTAAAGGGTGGGCGAGGAAGAAGCCGGGTTCTTTCCACACTTTGGTAATCAACTCATCCAAGTCATCCGGTGTCGGCGCACCGGTGCGCGTCTTGATGCGCTGGTGCGGGGCGGCATTGGTCAACAGACCGTATTCTTTGTTGTTGATGAGTTCGTTTTCCTGACGCTCTTTCACCGTCTCGATGGTCAGGCGCAGTTGTTCCTTGATCTGGTTGTGCGGGCTGCTGTACAGGTCGGACACGCGGGTATGCACATCCACCACCGTGTTCACGGCGGAGAGCATGTACTCGCGGCCCCACTCTTCGTAGTCTACAAAAGTTTGCGGCAGTTCACGCTCGTCGCGTTGCGAGCAGGCCACGGTCACGCGCGAAGCGTCTTTGACTTTGTTCACGCGGTAGATACCGGCTTCCAAAGGAACCCAGCTCAACAACTGCGGCAACCAACGCGGCGTGATGATGGAAAGTTGCGGGACAGTTTTGGTGGCATTTGCCAGCGTACGCGCGGCGACATCACTCAGCGCCAGTTGGTCTTTATGTTCAACAGTCATGACTCACTCCTTAGGAAAATTACAGATAATGTTATAAGAAAAAAAGCTAAGCGATGGTCGTGCAGATTGGGGTGCGGTTCAACCTGCTATAGCCACCAAAATCAAACATGCTCACACCGCGCAATAAACGACGACAGCTGTATCTCCAAGGCCCCCGCCAACTTGGCAACCGTCACGATAGAAGGTACCGCCCGCCCGCGCTCCACTTCGCCCAGATACGAACGGTTCAGATTGGCGCGCTCGGCCAGTTGCTCCTGCGACCAGCCGCGCTCTTCGCGCAATTGCCGCAGCACTTGTGAAAATTGTTCGATGGTCATGCGAGCACCTCCGCCTTGGGCAGCTCATGTCGCGAGCTCGCCTGCGTAATCACACTTCCCGGTGGCACGCTGCGCGTGAGCCACACATTTCCGCCTATGCTCGAACCTTTGCCGATGGTGATGCGACCGAGGATAGTCGCGCCGGCATACACCACCACATCGTCTTCGAGGATAGGATGGCGCGGCGCGCCTTTCTCCAGCACGCCGTCTTCGCCCACGTTAAAACGCTTCGCACCCAGCGTCACCGCCTGATAGATGCGCACGCGCTCGCCGATGACGGCGGTCTCGCCGATCACCACGCCCGTGCCGTGGTCGATGAAAAAGCCGGAGCCGATTTTTGCGCCGGGGTGGATGTCGATGCCAGTTTCGGAATGCGCCAGCTCGGCGATGATGCGCGCGATCATCGACGCTCCGAGGCCGTGCAGCACATGCGCCAAGCGGTGATGAATGACCGCCTGCGCGCCGGGGTAGCACAACAGAATCTCGTCCACGCTGTGCGCCGCCGGATCGCCGTTGTAGGCGGCACGCACGTCGGTATCCAGCAGGCCGCGTACCTTGGGCAGTGCGGCGGCGAAGGTGCGCACGATGTTGATCGCATGCGCACCGATGTCGCTATCCGGCTCTTTGCCTGCTTGCCGCACGGTGTAATGCAACTCCAGCAACACCTGCTGGTGCAAGGCATGCAGCGCGCTATCCAGCGTGTGCGCCACAAAGAAATCTTCGCTCTCCTGACGCAGGTCGGGGGGCCCCAAGCGCATGGGAAACAATGCGCCGCGCAAGCCATCCACAATGTCGCGGATTGAGCCGGGGGCGGGCAACTCGCGCCCGCCGCATTCGTGATTGCGCGCGCAGGACTCGCGCCACTGGCGGCGCACTTCGCGCAATTCGCCGACCACGCGCGTCAGCTCCCAATCGGCGGGCAGCGGAAATATTTCGTGCTTGCTCATCGGTCGATCCATTAAATCAGGCCAGCTTCAATATCCGCTCGGCGTTTTTGTACAACACGTTATCCAGCACCTCTTCCGTAAATCCTAGATTCAGAAAATCATCCACCGTCTGACGCATGGCACGAAAGGGATAGGAGGTGGCGAACAGGAATTGCTCGCGCAGGAAACTGTTCGCCGCTTCGACATACAAGTTGCTGCCCGGTTGGAAGAGATACATATCCGGCACCAGATGCACGTTTTCGTAACGGAAGGCGACGCCGATGATCTCGTTCACGTAGGGATAGCAGCCGTGATAAACGACGATATTTAGGTTCGGAAATTGCCGCGCGATGCGACCTATCGGTGCGGGATCGGTGTGCTCGAAGTTGGGCGTGGTCGGGCCGGACATGATGAACACGGGCAAGCCCAGTTGCGCGCAAGCGTCATACACGGGCAGGAATTGCGCATCGTCTGCCGCCACTGCCGGGCTGCCGAAACCCGGTTCGACGTTGATGCCGCGCAAGCCGAGTTGTTTGGTGGCGCGCTCGATTTCTGCCAGCGCCGCTTTCACACCATGCGTTTGCGGGTCGACCGACGCGATGCCGATCAGCTCTTTGTACGGCGCGGTGATTTCTTTGATCCGGTCGTTGGAAATACTCAACGATGGCGTGTCGCGTCCGACCACCACCGCAGAGGTGATACCGCTTTCGCGCACTTCGGCGACGAAGCCCTCCAGCGTATGCGAGCGGACAAAATGCTCGTCATGTTTGGAACCCACGCGACGGTTCAGCCACTTCGTGACTTCATATTCCTTGGTGCCCGGTGTTGCACCGTAGAAGTCGTGCAGGAAAGAGGGTCTGCTACGCAGGTCGATAATTTTTCTGGTGTTGCTCATGGTGTTCCTTTTGATTTAGTTTGGGCAGAGTTGCCCGTCCAGCACTTTGTTTAATACTTGGCCTTCGAGTGCAGCGAACTCGGCAGTGCCGCGTTCGCGGCGGCGCGGCAGATTGATGTCCAAATCCAGCGTGATGCTACCGTCTTCGATCAGCACGACCCGATCACCCAGCGTGACCGCCTCGGCTACATCGTGCGTCACCAATAGCACAGTGAAATTGTGCTGCTCCCACAGTCGTTCGATCAGGCATTGCATCTCGATGCGGGTCAGCGCATCCAGCGCACCGAGAGGCTCGTCCAGCAACAACAAGCGCGGCTGATGTACCAAGGCGCGAGCCAGCGCGACACG
>JAGVIV010000023.1 GCA_020055845.1 Betaproteobacteria bacterium | reverse complement strand
TGGTTCGCGAGATTCCGGCGGGCTGCGATGTCAGTGTCACCGATCCGGGCGGCAAGAGCGGCGTGGTCAGTTCGCGTGTCATCGAATCGGTGTACCAGAATTTGAACTCAGAGAATCTGCCCGGCAGCAATCCTCCTCCCGCCGAGCTTCCTGCCGGCAACCCGCCCATGTGATGAGGTTTGCCCTTCTAGGTAGTGGCAGCGAGGGCAACGCCCTTGTTGTGCAGGTTGGCGACACCCGAATATTGATGGATTGTGGCTTCTCCCTGAGCGAGACGGTCGCGCGTCTGGCGCGACTCGGGCTCAGTGGCGACTCGTTGAGCGGTATCGTTGTGACCCATGAACATGGTGATCATATCGGCGGTGTGGCGCGTCTGGCGCGTAAATTTTCTCTTCCTGTTTTTCTGACCCACGGCACTTTGCGTTCACATAGACCCGCTTTCGCAGGGCTATCCGCCGTCACCGAAATCAATGCGCACGAGGCTTTTTCCATCGGCGAAGTGCGGGTGCAGCCCTATCCGGTTCCGCACGATGCGAGCGAGCCGGTGCAGTATGTGTTCAGTGACGGGGTGCGGCGGCTGGGTGTGTTGACCGATGCGGGCTGTTCAACCGCGCATATCGAGGCGACGCTGGCGGGTTGCGAGGCGCTGGTGTTGGAGTGCAATCACGACGCGGAGATGCTGGCCAACGGCGATTATCCCTACGGGCTAAAACAACGTGTGGGCGGGCGTTTCGGGCATCTGGACAACCGCGCGGCGGCGGCATTGCTGGCGCGTCTCGAGCACGCGCGATTGCAGCATATCGTTGCTGCGCATCTGAGCCACAAAAACAATACCCGTGCTTTGGCTGTTGCGGCATTGAGCGAGGTGTTGTCCGGCGCGCAAGAAAGGATAGTTGTAGCGACCCAGGAAGAGGGCGTGGACTGGTGTGAGCTCGCCTGAGCGACGGGGTGTGCAGACGTAAAAAAGCCGGCTCGCGCCGGCTTTTTTATTGTGCTGGTGTCAGCTTAGTGCTTTGCTGGCTCAGCAGCTGGAGCGGAAGCAGCTTCAGCGGCAGCAGGAGCGGAAACAGCTTCAGCAGCAGGAGCGGCAACTGGAGCGGAAGCAGCAGCTTCAACAGCAGGAGCAGCAGGAGCTTCAGCAGCTTTTTGGCCGCAAGCAGAGAGGGACAGAGCCAACAGGGCAGCAACGAGAGCGGAGAGTTTCATTGTATTTCCTTAGTAAAGTCAGTTGATAAAAGTCTATGGAGGCCATGCCGCGACATGGCTGCCGTTGCAAGGACGCGGCATTCTACCAACTTTTTATAAAAAAGCTATAGTTTTATGCTGGCTTATTAGGGGTTTAGAGCCCAAGTTGGCTGGCGTTGGCGCCGGGGTGCGAATTCGCCCACATCTCTTCAAAACGCGATTTGAGGACGCGCGCTCCCGCCGGATCATTTTGCGCGAATACGCCGCGTGTATCATCGAAATGGAAACGTCTCACGAAATGCGCCTCGTCGGCGATGGCGATGGGTTCGGACAGCTGGCGCAAATTGACAGGGGTCTGATAGATAAACATCTGCTGGCTGAACAGACGCAGCAAAGTCATGATGCGCGGACAAAAATTCTGCAAATTTCGGGTGTCATGCGCCAGTATAAACAGCCGCGAATTCGGGCCTGAGAGCAGGAATTTGTGCAGGCTGTCGTAGCGAGCTGGCGAGTTGAAACCCAAGCCGTCAAAATCATTTTCGAACAGACGCAGAGAATGCCGGGCGGAGGCGCACAGAGTATCCAGTGCCGCCACGTATTCGGCGGTGCCGTTTAACGGCGTGTGCAAGAGTTGCTCTTCAGTCATGTGTTATCTCCGTTTGTCCTAGAGTAACTTGATATAGCCGTCCATATAGAATTCATACAGCAGCGCTGTCGCTTCCTCAGTCACTTTTCCGGTAAGGCGCAACTCGCGCGTGTCGGCCAGTTCACGCAGCATGCGGTAACAGCTCTTTCCGACCGGGTGTGCCTCGCCGTTGATGAACACCGTGCTGTCGTGGCACAGCATCTGTGTCTTGAGATCGAGCGCGATACCGCGGGTGTGCAATGCCTGAGCGAAACGTTCTGCGGAGAGGGGCTTGGCCGGTGTGTCGAAAAAAATATGCGGTTTGGGTTCACTCAGATAGCTGCCCAGAAAATTCGCGATGTCTTCATCGTCCCAGCGCACCTGATGAATGGCCTGCGCAACTTGCTGCAGCATCTCAGCGCCGATTTCAGAGGGATGTTTTTGTTGCTGGAGGCCGGGGTCGGCATACATGCCCTCCACACAGATACGGTCTTGCAGATACACCAGAAATTGTTCGGCCAGCTCTTGGTAAGCGGGGGTGCGGAAGCCGATTGAATACGTCATGCAGTCGTCTTCCGCGATGCCGTTGTGCCCGCACTGCGGCGGCAGATACAACATGTCACCGGCCTCCAATACCCACTCCTGTTCCACCTCGAATTTTTGCAGGATGCGCAGTGGTGCGCCGGGAATGAGACTGCGATCCTGCTGTGTCGATATCTGCCAGCGCCGGTGTCCCTGTCCCTGCAGCAGGAATACATCATAAGCATCGAAATGGGGGCCCACGCCGCCGCCTTTGGGGGCGTAGCTCACCATCAGGTCGTCGAGCCGCGCGTGCGGAATGAAATTGAACTGTTTTAGCAGTGCGTCCGCTTGCGGTAGCGCATGGTTTACCCCTTGCACCAGCACGGTCCATTTGCCGCGCAACTTCGCCATCTCGTCTGGGTCGAAAGGCCCTCGTTCGAGTTGCCATTTGCCGCGCGATTGTTTCACCAGACGCGCCTGCATATCCTCAAGGCAGGATAGTTCGATGAGTTGCTGCGGATCGAGCAGACCTTTGAAGCCGGGCACGGCCTGGCGGATAAGCAGGGGTTTTTTCTGCCAATAGTCGCGCAGAAAATCAGCCACAGACAGGCCGCCGAGTAGAGTAAGTTTGGTTTTCATAGGGCGATTATAGCCGTGAAAAATCGCCGCAAAATAAATTTGGTGGCAAATAAATCTCAGTTAGAATGTGATTCAACAGGAGGTACGTTATGCAATTACATGTTGGAATGGATGCGCCGCATTTCGAGCTGGCAGACGCCGACATGGAAATGTTCAGACTGACCTCGTTTCTGGGCAAAAAAAACATCGTGCTGTATTTCTATCCCAAGGATGACACGCCGGGTTGCACGATGGAAGCCACCGAATTCAGCGACCGCGAAGAAGATTTCGCCGGGTTCGACACCATCGTGGTGGGGGTCAGCCGCGATGACTGTATCAGCCACGGTGCCTTCCGCGACAAATACGGGCTGTCCCTGCAGTTGCTCTCCGACACCGAGTCACGTGTCTGTAAAAAATACGGTGTACTGTACGAAAAAGAAGTAGATGGACACAAAGTGATCGCCATCCAGCGTTCCACTTTTGTGATAGACAAGCAAGGCAAACTGCGTCACGTCCTGTACGGGGTTCATGCGCACAAGCATCCGGATGAAGTATTCAATTTGATAAAGGAAATGAAATGAAAGTCGCTAAAGACACCGTTGTCTCACTGCGTTACGAACTGACTGATGTGAACGAGGGCGCAATCCTTGAAAAAGCGGACGATCCCATCAGCTATGTGCACGGCGGTTACGACGGCATTTTCCCCGCAGTGGAAGAGGCGATCCACGGCAAGAATATCGGCGACAAATTTTCGGTCACCATGGAACCGGATGACGCGTTCGGCGAATACGAACACGAACTTGTGCGCGCCGAACCGCGCGATATGTTCCCCAAAGAAGTGGCCGTGGGCATGCAATTCGAGGGCGGTGCAGAAGGCGACGAGGACGAGGACTTCATGCTTTACACCGTGGTGGAAGTGAACGACAAAGAAGTTACTGTTGATGGCAACCATCCTCTGGCGGGCAAAACCATCAAGTTCGAAGGCACAATCACCGGTGTGCGCGCAGCCAGCAAGGAAGAGTTGGAGCACGGCCATGTGCACGGCGAGGGCGGTCACCACCACTGATGCAAGTCTGCCGTCCGCTTCCGGCGGGCGGCATCGCGGTATGATTTCGTGATTAGAGAATGAAGAACAGATACAAGCAAGACAAGGCGGCCAGCGCGGAGACATTGCGCCTGTTGCTGCAAAAGATGGCCGCGCATCCGGCCGCTTTCAATCCGACCACCTATGCTGTGTGGTATGAATTCATCACCGGTATCAATCCCCCGCTGAATAAATCGCTGAACACCTTGCTCGCCGAAGGGAAGCCACTGGACGACGAGGCTGTGTACGCGCTATACCAGAGCCATATCGCCGATGGTAATCTCGATGCGGAACAGGCTTTCAAACAGAATATACGCAAGGTGTTGGACAACCTTTCTCTGCTGACCTCGGCCACGGGAGCCGAAGCCGTAAAATTCAATGCGGGTCTGCAAAAGCACGGCGAGAAACTCGAGCAAAAGATGGACGAGGAAATGCTGAAAAGTCTGGTGGGCGAAATCGCCCATGAGACACGCACCATGCGTTCCTCCGTCGAATCTTTGCAGGGCAAGTTGCAGGAGAGCAAGAGCGAGGTTGAGCAGCTGCAGCAGGAGCTGCTCAACGCGCGCAGCGAAGCGCTTACCGATCCGCTCACCGGTATATTCAACCGCCGCGGTTTCGAGACGCAGATGAAGAATCTCTTTGCGAATCCCGAGATGCAGGGCGAGTCAGTCAGCTTCCTGATGCTAGACATCGATTTCTTCAAAAAGATAAACGACACCCACGGGCATTTGTTCGGCGACAAAGTTATCCGCGTCATCGCCGAAGTGTTGAAGTCCCAGGTGAAGGGACAGGATCTGGTTGTGCGGCTGGGCGGTGAAGAGTTTGCCGTGGTCTTGCCGTCCACTTTGCCGGACGGTGCGCGCGTGGTCGCCGAGCATGTGCGCCAGACCGTTGAGAAAGGCCGCATACGCCGTTTGGATAAAGACGAAAGCATCGGTGGTATCAGTATCTCTATCGGCATTTCCGCTTGTATCATCGGCACGGATGATTGGCTTGAGGCAATCGGACATGCCGACGAGGCCTTGTATGCCTCCAAACAGCAGGGGCGTAATCGTACTACCTTATATGGCGCAAAAGCCTGATAGCGGCGAGCTGAATACACCATCGCATCGCGGAAAATTACGGGGAAGGAAGCGGTGAACGGTATTGAGCGGGGGAACGGCGGACTGCGGAGTTCGGAAGCCGGTCTGCTGCTGAGACCGGCTTCCGTGCGGCTTATTTGCTGCTGAGCTTAGAGGCGATGAATGCCAGAGCACTGCCAACGGCTACAGCGAGCACTACAACGTAAAATAAAAAACTGATGTCCATTTGATATCCCTCCAAGTTTAGTTGTGCAAAGGGTGAAATATTCAGCCCGGAGAAAATTTAACACAAATTTGACGTAACGCAAGACCCCAGCAGGGTATGCCAGACTAGATCATTCGGGTATAGGGAGTGGAGACAGCGGGAGCCTGACTTTGAGGAGGACTGTCGTAATTCTGTCGGGGACGGCTAATAGTGTTGCGCCAAAGGGCATAATTCACCAGAATGTCGACCATGGAAAAAACAGTCAAGTTGCACGCATATACCGAAGATAGCAAGCGCGAATCCCCGCAGGGCAATCTTACCGACGAGCAGAACCGCTCGTTTGAGCTGGCGAAAAAATCCGCTTTGCTCGAAGACGAAAAAAAACGCTCGCTCGAACATCTGCAAACAATCGAGCAACTGCGGGCCAGCCTCAAGCAGGAGCAGGAGAAATCCGCCGAGCTGGGTAAAAAATTCTCCGGTCTGGAAACGCAGGAGCTCGCCAAGAAAAACACCCTGCTGGATGAAGAAAAGCGCAAGTCGCAAGAGCTTCTGAAGATTGTCGAGCAGCTGCGCGAAAGCCTCGGGCAGGAACAAGCGAAGACTCTGATGCTGGAAAAAAAGGCGGCGGAAGCTGACGCGGGTGAGCTTGCCAAACGCAATGCGCTGATCGACGGCGAGAAAAAACGGGCGCTTGAATTGCAGCAGGCGAACGAACAGTTGCGCGACAGCCTGAAGCAAGCACAGGACAAGGCGCTGGAGTCCGCCAACAAGGCCGCGGCGCAGGAAGCCAAGGTCAAAGAGCTGGGCGAGGTACTGAGCAAAATTTCCGCCATCTCCACGCTGGCAAAAACGCTCTAAATCTTCCGCATCAATTCCCGCTCACGCGAAACCATCCGGCGCTGCTGCGCCGGACTAAACCTGCCATGCCGCGTCGTGATACACCTCCGCATCGCCCAGTCTGAGTGATTCAGTGATAGCAAAAACATCGACGTGGTAGCGTGCATCCGCGCGCCGGATTTGCGGTTTGGTATAACTGCCGTGTTTCGCGCCGAGCGACAAATGGATGCCGCACATGCGCTCATACGTGCCGATGTCGCTCACCAGAATGTCGCGCGTGAACGTCCGGTTCAAACCGAAGCCCACTTCGCGCAGCCAAACTTCGCCCTCGTCGGCACGAATCTGCTCGAGCACTTTGTCGAATTCGGGAGTGGAATTGAGCGCCGCGGTGACGCGGCCTTGTTCAATCACCAGCGTGATCGGTTGCGCAGGTTTGTTGACGGAAAATCGGGTGTCGCCAAAAACAAAAATGCGTACCCGTCCGTTCACCGCTTCCAGATCCAGCGACTCGGTAAACACCTCGCCGATTGGAAATTGGCCGCCCACATTTTTCATGGCGCGGTAATCGCCGATATTCATTTTGGCCGGTTCAAAGCCGGATGAAAAAAACAACTGCTCGCCGCCGCTGTCGAGAACGCCTGTTGCCGCGCTGTCGATGTGCGTTTTTAGAGCAATACCCACACGGCGCACATAGCCCGGGTCATAAGCCAGAGAATCGATATAGAGCAGCGCCTCCGCACCGGGCATGCGCCCCAGATGCGGATGCTCGATTACTTTGAGGCCGAGTTTAAAAAGCTCGACACGCAAGCGGAACGCATCCAGTCTGAAGCTGCTGGTTTGAATCAGCACCACCAGATCGGAGGGCACAAGCTGTTCGAATGCGGCGCGAATCGTTTCCGGTGCAAGTGCATCAAAATCGAGGAACTTCGCATCGGGCAGGCAGCGACGGTAGGCCGCCGCGAGCGCAAGAGAAAGCCCGCATTGCCCGTCCCACACCACCAGCGCAGCATGCGTGGAATCATGCTCGAAGGCCAGCGTCAGAATGTCGCGCACATGTTTTTCGGCGGTGTTGATTGCCGAGTCCGGCAGGGTAGTGATGCTCATTGCAAAAACCGTAATCGTTGAAGAGCCGGCAAACTACACGCGGGCGGCGCGAAGCGCAAGCCGTGCGAGATTAGTGTAAGTTGCTTTTACATCAAACAATAATTAACCGGCTGCAAAGGCATCAGGTCGTGTTCCTCGCCCAGCGAATCACGCAGATTGATTTCGATGCCCCGGCAGATGGCATCCAGAGCCAGGTCGTTTGGCAGGTTGCCGAACGGTTCCTCGATCTCGTCGCCCAATGCATCTAGGCCAAAGAAAGTGTAGGCCACGATACCCACCACAAACGGAGTCATAAAGCCGATCACATCCACCAGCCCGAACGGCAGCAGGAAGCAATACAAGTACGCCGTGCGGTGCAGCATCAGCGTGTAGGAAAACGGGATGGGCGTACTCTTGATCCGTTCGCAAGCCGCGGATGCCGCCGTGAGGGAAGACATCGTTGTATCGAGGTTGGAAGCAAGGCAAGCATCGAGCCGCTTTTCGGCGATGCACAAGTGCAAATCATTGCCCATCTGGCGCATCAGGTAATCGGGGATGTTTCCGCTCCGGGTGCTCTGCGCCCATTCCTGCTGCGTCAGCAGCGGCTTGAGTTCGGTACTAGCATCGGTGTCGCGCAACAAATGGCGCAACGCGTGCGAGACGGCAATCGTGCGGTAGATCATCCTGACGCGTATATCTTCCAGGCCTGCGCCTATTTGCAACGGCGTGGCATGCTCAATGAGTGTCAGGCATTGGCGCGCGAAATTGCGGTTCTGCAACACGATCTCGCCCCACAACAGACGGCCTTCGCAGTAGCGGTCATAGGCCGCGTTATTGCGGAAGCCGAGGAAGATGGCCAAGGGCAAACCGATCAAGGTAAACGGAATCGCGGTGAGCGTGATTTTGTGGCTGAACAAGTCGCCGTGAGTCATCGTCACCACCGTGGCGAGGGCAATGTTCACCAACAGCACGCCCCATATCTGATTTAACACCGAACCGCGAAAAATAAAAAACAGCCTGAATCCGGAGGGTCTGCTGCGAACGATCATGGGATTACCTTATGTGAGGTGAGTGGTGGTGGACGGATCAGGTTGAGTGTTTTAGCGATGTCCGAGCGTGCTATAGACAGGACTTTATGCACAGAGTTTCATATCCGTAACATATTTAAGTTGGACGGCGAGATTGCGTAGCAAATCTCTGTGCCTGCAGGATTTAGGTCGGTGTGTTTCATTTTGAATGCTTGTCTAGCCGGATTAACTGCCGCTCACGCGAAACCAACCTGCGATACTGCGGCGCGTGGCGTGCGACAGCAGCACTTCATGCGGAAAAGACTCGCTCAAAAAAATGATCATCGTGCCAAAGGTCGGATTCACCGTCGTGATGACCGATTTGCCCGTCGCCTCAAACACCACCAACTCACCGCCATCGCACGCGTGCCAATCCTCATTCAGATACAGCACTGTGGTCAGAATGCGATTCTTCTTGCCCTGCAGCACATCGGAATGTTTGGCATAACCATCGCCTTCACCGTAGATCGCGTAGTGGCACTCGTAGTCGAACAAGCCCAGAAACAACGACTCATTTAACCCCAAGCGTAACTCTTCCATGCAAGCCAGATAAGCCTGATCGGAGAGGTTGTCTGCATCCAGCCAGTCGATCACATCGCCGCGTATCGCGCCGATCTGTTGCTTCGCTAAACCTCTGCCCACCTGAGCAGCGTGAAAGCGCGAGGAACCGTCATCGTGGCAACGCGTGAATAGTTTTGCTAATAGATCATCAACCAGCGGCTTAGCCAGAACGATGTAGCCGGAGTCCTCAAGCTGTTTGGAAATCTTGGCGATGTCCATAAGTGCCGGAGTCTAGCAGTTATCTGGAGAATGGCTGTGTTTCATCGGGGATGGGTTGTGGGCAAGACAATTACTAACGGGTTATACTTTGCCTGTCATTCAATTCAAGCGGGGTGTGTGATGGGCTACGCCGAACTAATCAGTAAACTAGATGCGTTGCCGCGCGAAAAGCAGGCGGAGGTTTTTGAATTCGTCGAATTTCTTTCTGCACGTAGTCGCACGTCAACAGATAAAACACATACCCGCGCGGAAGTTGCAGCTCAAACTTGGAACGCCTTTAACGAGCGCTCCGGCTCATTTGCAGACCAACACTCCACGCTGTAATGGCACAGTTCGACGTTCACCGGAACATCGGAAAACAGCGGGAAGTTATTCCCTATGTCGTTATTGTTCAATCATCCCTGTTCGATAGTTACCGTCGCCGAGTCGTGATTCCTTTGGTGCGCCGTAGCAACCTTGATAATGCCGCAGCAGTGGTTGGAGCGGCGCTGAATCCTGTATTCGTGGTCGAGGGTGTCGAAGTGGTATTGCACCCGCTAGAGGTGGTATCTATCGCCATTGATCAGCTAGGTGAAAAGGTCACCACGCTTGCACAAGAGGGCGACTGAATCACTGCTGCGATGGATGAACTGCTGACGCGGGCTTGGACGTAAAGCAAATTCGAAACTGACCCCGTTAGCTCGCGCGTGGACGAACTCGACCTGCTGCGCAGCGAAGAGGCCAACCCGCAAGCGGCCAGATTATTCGCCGACATGGGGCGCGACGAGATCAATCAGTCCATCATGAAAGTGGTGCAGATTTCCGACGAACAAATACGAAAAACCATCCTCGATCACGGCGGCAGCCGCGCGCTGGCCGAGAAGATGATTGCGCGCAAGGAGGATATGGCGGGAAGGTTGGTGGGGGAGTAAGTGGAGCGCTATACGGTGTTAAACAAAACTGGCATCTTTGGGATGCCCGTTTTTGCTAAGCCGAGACTAATGATAAGTCGCAGGATTCCTATAAAAACACCGCAGGCGAAACGCTAAAGCGCGAAGCCAATGCTTTCACTTGGCGCGTATTGAGTTCGCGCTTGCCATTCAAAATGGCGGAAACAATACTTTGCCCGCCTAATTCTTCGGCCAAATCAGTTTGTTTAAGACCGTGCTCTCCCATCAGAAAAGCGAGCACTTCGGCAGGCGCAGCTTCCGGCAGCGTTTGATGCTTCGCTTCATAGGCTTCGACCTCTTTGGTCACGAGATCGAGCAACGGCATCAGGCGGTGCGATTCGTTTGCACCGATGCGGTCAAGCAACTCATCCATGATGACGACGCGGCGTTTGTAATCTCTTTCGCTGGTGATTGTGCTAAGTGGTACGAGCTTGTTCAGCCCTTGCCATGCAGACTGCACCGATGCGAGATCGAGATGGCGTTCAGCGACTATGCTCATTTTCGTTTACTCCTCTGACGGTTCCACTGGTCATATTCCGCGTGGGTAAAAAATTCTTTGATATAAACCCGCTGATACCGGTAGTGAATGATGGTAATCAGCCGATAGTTATTGCCCTTGATGTTGAACACCGTGTACGGATCGGCGAAATCCGCAGTCGGAAATGCCGCTCGTACTGCATGAATATCGGAGAACTCCGTCTTCTCAAAGATTTTTCGCCAACTCGCAAGCGGCTCGGCGGCATCGGCGTGGCGAGTGACATAGCCATCCAGCGTTTTCTTTTTGATGACGTTCATTTGGGGGATTAATATAGCAACTTGCTATATTTGTGTCAAATGTGGGGGGGGTGGATTGGAAAGCGTGGTCTGTCCCCTATTATTGTTTTTGCATTGCCAGCCGTTGCCGCTTTCAATAGTTCAATTTGAAACTCGAACCCGACCCCAATAGCTTTAAAGTCAGGGAACCGTGGTCCCTGACTGTTTCAATAATTCGACTCCGGTGCGGTAATACCTTAACCAGTTTGAAACGATTTAGCCTTTACGGTTTTAAGTATGGGATTGCTTGAAATGAGGCGAACAAAGAACTGCGGTGGTTGAAAGCCGTCAGAC
>JAGVIV010000122.1 GCA_020055845.1 Betaproteobacteria bacterium | reverse complement strand
GTTCAGTTATTTATGTGAATTTAACCAAAGCTGCAAACGTAATTGACCGCATCCGCACCTGTATGAATTTCAAAGCTGCTATCGGCGGCGACCTTGAAGCTGCTGCCTTCCTTGTAAGTCGTAAAGCCGGACTCGCCCGCGATTTTCACTTGGCATTCGCCGCCGGTCATTTCCATCAATTCAGGTGTGCTGACGTTGAAGGTCAGTTGGCTATTGGGCAACACCACGCCCACGGTCTTGCGTGTGCCATCGGCAAACAGTACCGAATGTGAAACGCATTTACCGTCAAAGAACACGTTGGCTTTTTTGACCACGCTGACATTATCGAATTGCGACATGTGATTTCCTTATTTAGATTTAGTGGGTTCGCTGGCTTTGACGCCTTTTTGATAGTTGGTGTAGATGTACACCGGAATGCCGAGATCGCCGAGATGCTTCTCGATCAGCGGTTTTACATCGTTCCATTCCAGTCCGGTCACGCCGCAGGCAAGCCGGGGCAGGGCGATGCTGGCTAAGTGTTCTTTTTCGACGAGGGCGCGCAAGGCATGCAGGGCATGGTTGACATGGCTGAGCGAGGCATCGCCCGGCTTGCTGCCATGCGCGTAAGCGGCCTCTTGGGTGAACAGATTGACGATGAAATGACCATCGCTGCTCATCCACGTCCACAGCCCGCCGGACTTGGGATGTTTGGTCTGGCAGAAATGGCGAAAATCCTTGTACATCGCAGGCATGCGTTCGCGCAGTTGCAGCGCGAGGCCGTGGTGAAAGTCATCGTTCGGCGCGACCCCTTGCGCGATGGCTTTAGCACCGCTCAACAAGATGTCGCCGCTCAATTCATGGATCATGTGGAGTTACTTCTTCTTGTGCAGATTCGCCGCGATGCGCAGACGCAACGCGTTTAACTTGATGAAGCCTGCCGCGTCCTTTTGGTCGTATGCGCCCTTGTCGTCTTCAAAGGTGGCGATGTTCGGGTCGAACAGCGAGTCGGTCTTGGAATCGCGACCAACGACGATCACATTGCCCTTGTACAGCTTGACACGCACCCAGCCGTTGACGGTCTGTTGCGTGCTGTCGATCAGCGTTTGCAATGCGAGGCGCTCGGGGCTCCACCAGTAGCCGTTGTAGATCATGCTGGCGTAACGCGGCATCAAATCGTCTTTGAGGTGCGCTACTTCGCGATCCAGCGTGATGGACTCGATGGCGCGGTGTGCCTTGAGCATGATGGTGCCGCCGGGCGTTTCGTAGCAGCCGCGCGACTTCATGCCGACGTAGCGGTTTTCCACCAGATCGAGGCGTCCGATGCCGTGCTTGCCGCCGAGTGCATTGAGTTGGGTCAGAACTTGCGCGGGCGACAATTTTGTTCCGTTCAGCGCCACGATGTCGCCCTTGGCAAATTCGATGTCCAAATATTCTGCCGCGTCCGGTGCTTTTTCCGGCGACACCGTCCAGCGCCACATGCTCTCTTCGGCTTCGGCAGCGGGGTTTTCCAGATGGCGGCCTTCAAAGCTGATGTGCAGCAGGTTGGCGTCCATCGAGTAAGGCGAGCCGCCTTGCTTGTGTTTCATGTCGACCGGGATGCCGTTCTTCTCGGCATACGCCATCAGCTTTTCGCGCGACAGCAAATCCCATTCGCGCCACGGCGCGATGACCTTGATGTTCGGGTGCAGCGCATACGCGCCCAGCTCGAAGCGCACCTGGTCGTTGCCCTTGCCGATCGCGCCGTGCGAGATGGCATCTGCACCGGTCTGCTTGACGATGTCGATCAAACGCTTGGCGATCAAGGGGCGCGCGATGGAGGTGCCGAGCAGGTATTCGCCTTCGTACACGGTGTTGGCGCGGAACATCGGAAATACGAAATCGCGCACGAATTCTTCGCGCAAATCGTCGATGAAAATATTTTCCGGCTTGATGCCGAACTTCAGCGCCTTTTGGCGTGCCGGTTCCAGCTCTTCGCCTTGGCCGAGGTCGGCGGTAAAAGTTACCACTTCGCATTGGTAAGTGTCTTGCAGCCACTTGAGGATGACCGAGGTGTCGAGTCCGCCGGAATAGGCGAGGACGGCTTTTTTGATGTCGCTCATTGTTGGTGTTCCGATTAGTTGTTGATCTTGCCGAGCATGAGGTATTCCATCAATGCTTTTTGTACGTGTAAACGATTTTCCGCTTCATCCCACACCACGCTTTGCGCACCGTCGATCACGCCGGCGGAGACTTCCTCGCCGCGATGGGCGGGCAGGCAGTGCATGAACAGCGCGTCTTTGGCCGCGACGCGCATCATGTCTTCATCCACTTGCCAGTCGGCAAAATCCTTCATGCGCTCTTCGTTTTCGGCTTCCCAGCCCATTGATGTCCACACGTCGGTGGTCACCAGATCGGCGCCGCTCGCCGCTTCCATCGGGTCGGCAAATTCTTCGTAGTGCTCGTGGCCGTACAGTCCGGCGCGCTCCGGTTCAACTTCGTAGCCGGGCGGGGTGGAGACGTGCACGTTGAAGTCCAGTATCTCGGCAGCTTGCAGCCAGGTGTTGCACATATTGTTGGAGTCGCCGATCCACGCCACGGTCTTGCCTTTGATCGAACCGCGATGTTCGACGTAGGTGTAGATGTCGGCCAGCACCTGGCAGGGATGGTATTCGTTGGTGAGGCCGTTGATGACCGGCACGCGCGAGTTGCGCGCGAAACGCTCGATGATGTCCTG
>JAGVIV010000326.1 GCA_020055845.1 Betaproteobacteria bacterium | reverse complement strand
TTTCAACCTGAGCAGTTGTGGTTTCTTTTGGGCCGATCAGGATGGAAACATGCAGGATGCATGGTGTCTGGCACCTGATTTTTTAAGCTTCAAAACACTCATGAGCTGTCTTGCTTATCAGGCCTCCGGCTCCCGCGTCTGGCCGCCTTTTCAAGAGAATGTCCTTATGGGGGCGGTAGCGGGCTATCTGTTGCCGTTTCAGAATCAGAATTTCTATGCTTCGCCACACTTCAAAGACACGTATCAGGCAATAAACGCCAGACATATTCTGGATGTGGTCTTGCACGATGGCACGCGCCCATTTGGCGCAATGCTGTTGATGCGCAATGAGCAGCAAGGCCCCTTTACACCGGATGAACGCAGCCTACTGGTGAAGCTGATTCCCATATTCAACCAGGCTTTCAGCAGCCCAAACTCAGGTGAAACGGAATATTCAACCAAGGAAATGGGCGGATTTGCACTCGTTGGGCAGGATGGCAAATGCAAATCCATGAGCGAGGAGGCACGCCGCATAGTCTGGACGCTGACCCACACCCAGCCCAGCTCGTTTGCCGATCCCAACGATCCCTCTATCGAGCTTCATCTCGAGCAGCTCGTGACAAAGCACGCGGAACAGGTCAAGACAGGAAAAATTCATTCGGTCGATATCGATAACCGTTGGGGGCGATTTCATCTGGCGTTTGAACATGACCTCAAAACGCGGGACACGATCGTGATGCTGCAGCGCACATTACCGCTGTCATCTCAACTGGCTTTTTGTTTGGCCAAACTCAATTTTCCGCCCGTGCGCCAAATCGTTGCCTGGCTTCTGGCGCAGAACCAATCTCGCAGCGAGATAGCTGCCACATTGGGCATTTCCGTAGAAACCGTCACCGGCCATATCAAGCTCATATACAAAGCAACAGGCACGTCCTCCAGCCATGGCTTGCTGCTTAAGCTGTCGAGCTAATCAAGACAGCTCGGCTGGGTTGCCTACGCCCTCACCGAACGAGCCCCCCATACGGGGTGGTCAAACGCCATATTTGCGCCGCGGCATGGCTTCGTCCGATTTTCCAGAGAGACTGATGCCAAATATATTGGGCGAGACCACCGTGGATCATCACTTTGAGTTCTTGAAACATCTCGTCGCGAAGGGCGGGCCGGACGCAGAGGATTTTTATGACCTTGATGCCTGGGTCGCCGAAATCGCCGATCAGGCAAGAAATGGGAGACTGGAAAAAACCTGCCTGTCGCGCCTACGCGAAGTGCTGGGCGAAGCGAATTCTGTCGAAACCATGCAGGGCTTCTGTTACCGAAAGCCGCATGGCTATGCGGGCGACTACGAAATCATCGATCGCATTTACACGCGCTTCGTTTCTGAGAAAGTTCACCTGTCCAAGTGGGATGTGTATATGCAAGACAATGCGGCTGCTCATGCCGTCCGAAACCGCGTCGAATACTTGTGCCAACTAGTGGATAGGAAGCAGTTCTCCTCGCGGGCAGCACCGGGATTGGAGGTGCTGAACCTTGCCAGCGGCCCGGGCCGAGACATGCTTCACTTTTTCGAGAAAAACCCGGATGCGCAGGTGCATTTTGATTGCGTCGAGCAGGATCAGGACGCGGTGAATCATGCAAGGGCGCTGTGCCAGCGTTTTCTGAACAAAACCTCTTTCCACGTACAAAATGTCTTGAGGTTTCAATCGAAGAAGAGATACGACCTGATTTGGTCTGCAGGTCTTTTTGACTACTTCGACGACAAGGTGTTTGGGTTCATGCTCAAGAAACTGGGAGCGATGGTTGCCGAGGGCGGAGAGATCGTCATCGGAAATTTCTCAACAACGAATCCCAGCCGGCCTTATATGGAGCTTTTTGAGTGGCACCTCAACCACAGAAGCCCCACCAGTCTGAAGGCGCTTGCCGTCGCCGCGGGCTTTGCCGCCCATCAGGTCAGCATTAAGAAAGAGCCATCTGGAGTTAATTTGTTTCTGCATATAAGGCTGGCCGGCTAGCGTGTTGAAACTTGAGCCTCAACGAATATGCTGATTTGGGCCTTCATTCAAGCAATCTTGAGTGGAGAATTTATCGTGGCATTATCACCATTGAGGAGTAAATGAAAATGAAGACGATCACATTTGTCGTTTCCGGCTTTGTGCTTTTTTCCTCCCTGACATACGCAGGCGAAACAATGGATGCGGGCGCTGTCAAGGAGCTGATCTCCGGCAACACGGTCCATGGTCTCGCTCCCAACGGCAATACCCAGAAAAACTACTTCTCACCAGATGGAAAAACATATCGCCAAGTAGGTGGGAAGATCCTGGAAGGCACTTGGCGTGTTAATGACGATGGCACGCAATGT
This sequence comes from Betaproteobacteria bacterium, assembly GCA_020055845.1. GTDB lineage: Bacteria > Pseudomonadota > Gammaproteobacteria > Burkholderiales > Gallionellaceae > PALSA-1006. The sequence goes on along the minus strand of JAGVIV010000326.1, from coordinate 2,065 downwards.
GTTGAAGGTATGCCCGGCGGTTGCGCCACGATCATCCGCAACGACGATGGCACCTATGACAGGGTCACGACTGAGGGGGGCGTCCGGCTAAAGTGGACATCCGTCGTGAAGGGCAAAGACTTCTAACCACACTTAAAATGCATGGCCGGGTCTTAGCCCATCGTGCTGCTCTTGACTATTAGATACTTGAAGGGGTGCTCCTATGCGACTCATTCTGAATGCACTAGGTGTTTTATTTGCATTGGCAAGTGTGGCACCCGTCATGGCAGGAAATGAACTGGCTAGCATTGAAGTGCGCCCTGGCGTGTCCATGAAAATGATGATCATGGAACCTGACTCGAAGCCGAAGGGCATCCTTTTGTTGTATGCAGGTGGGGTGGGGACGCTTGAGTTGGGCAGCTTCTTCGGAAAACCAACAATTGGCAACTATGCAACCAACTTCTTGGTCAGGGTTAGAGACAAATTCGTCGACAACGGCTATGTCACAGCATTGCCAGACGTCCCTTCTGACCGAAAGAAGCTTGATTACAAGTATCGCCTCGGCGATGAACAAGTAATCGATGTCAAGTCCACAGTTGCCTATCTGATGAACCGGTATGGGTTACCGATTTGGCTTGTGGGTACAAGTGCAAGCAGTTTAAGTGTGGCGCATGCTGCAAGCCATGTATCAGATCAAATCAGTGGCATTGTTCTTACGGCTAGTGTGACGCACGTACCATCAAACTATGCGGTTTACTCTGGCTTCCCCCAGGGAACTGCCAGCACGAACCTGTCCACTTTGGGGATTCCGGCGCTTATCGTTTCAAATACCGAGGATGCGTGCAATCTGAGTCCTTCAGCGGACTCGGAACTTATAAAAAGCAGGCTGACCCATTCGCCGCGAGTGGAGGTCAAGTATTTTTCAGGGGGCGATACTCCGCGCTCGGATCCTTGTGAAGCGTTATCTAGGCATGGCTTCCTTGGAATTGAAAATGATGTCGTTGCGTCGATATTGGAATTCGTCAATACACGCTGACCAGTATCTGCCCTTTCGCTCCAGAGGACATGCCAACAGCGCCGGCAGGAGTCAGTCGTGGCTGTTGGATTCCGGCCAGGAACGCCCACCGCTTACTTCACCGTGACCTGGATGCACTGTCCTATGCCAATAGGCACGTGGGCCTTGTTCACGATCTTGACGCAGAGGCTGCGCTTGCCGGAGGACAGGGTTTCCAGCAAATAGCTACCCTTGCGCTCGCGCAATATCGCCACTTGCAAGGTTTGTGAGAAATGAAATACGAAGCTGACCCCAAAGGTTTGCCCCAAGGCGCGGTGGATGGACACGCGGGACTGCACCTATATTGAAGGACCGACCGAAGGACCCACCCCGGGAAACCGGAAACGATAGGAGAACGTCATCATGGCTACCGGCACCGTTCGTCTTCACCGCGTACTGCGGGCGCCTCCCGAGCGCGTCTACCGCGCGTTTCTGAATGCGGATGCGATGGTCAAGTGGCTCCCGCCGAACGGTTTCACGGGCAAGATTTATCACATGGACGCCACGGTGGGCGGCACCTTCAGGATGTCCTTCACGAACTTCACGACGCAACAAAGCCATGCGTTCGGCGGCGAGTATCTCGAACTCGTCCCGAACGAGCGGATTGCCTATACGGACAAATTCGACGACCCGAACCTGCCGGGCACCATGAAGACGACGGTTTCGCTGACGGCGGTGTCGGTTGGAACCGAGTTGAACGTCGTGCAGGAAGGCATCCCCGAGGCCATACCGGTCGAGGCCTGTTATCTCGGGTGGCAGGAATCCCTGATGCTGCTCGCGAAGCTGGTCGAGGCCGAGATCCGCGAGTAGCGGCTTTGCGTCAGAGGCCGTGCTGTCTGCGGCCTGAGTTCATCGGGACGCTCATTCCTCGTCTTCCCGCCGCAGCAATTCCGCCTTGCGCGCGATCCCCCAGCGGTACCCCGCCAGACTTCCATCGGCGCGCACGGCACGGTGGCACGGAATCGCCACCGCCACCGGGTTGCCGGCGCAGGCATGCGCCACGGCGCGCCAGGCATGCGGCTGGCCGATGCG
>JAGVIV010000237.1 GCA_020055845.1 Betaproteobacteria bacterium | reverse complement strand
CCCTGCCCTTTACCCATAAGACAGCTCTTACCATTTAGCTGCAACCCGAAAGCGTGAAGCCGTCGCACAGAAGCTGTAAGTGAGTATAGCCTCGCCACATTAATTGATGACCAGGCGGGGCATCATTGGAGCGTCCCAGGTAGCCCCCAAGCTTTGCCACTAACTTCACCGCAGCTCCGAGTGACACTGGAGGGGGGTAAGTTTTTTTTTTGACCAGGCGCTCAGTACCTTTAATTCCAAATCCGAAAACATCACCTCGGCTGGCAGCTCCGGGGTTTCTCTCCCTAAAAGAGTCATGAGCATAATGCGCCATGCTATCACCAGCTTTATGGCCACTGCTCGTTTCAGACGCTCGGCGGTTTTATTGGCAAGTTCTTCCGCCTTGCAGCCAGACTTCAGTACCCGATGCCAGTCCTCGATACGCCATCGCCGACAATACCACTTTACACAATTCAACACATCGTCAACCGATTCCAGGGCAATCGTTGTGAGCAAAAACCATTCGATTGCTTTCTCTCCAGCCGGAGGGACGTCTTCCTTCACATGGACAATCCCGATCACGACAGGATCCTTATCCTTATGATATGGGGGAGGGTTAAGCTCTACTTGCGCGGAGCGAACCGAAACCTGCGCCGTGCGGGCAGCTCTTTTGGCTCGTTCTTTTTGTTTGCTCTTTTTGCTTCTGGCGCTTTGTCTTGGTATTTTTATTTCAATCCGCGCTTGAACCGGCGCTTGCCTTGCTGTCTCAAACAACCGGTATTCTCCCGTGGTGGCACGGTCATGTTTGGCGCGAACTATTAAATTAACATCGGGGCTGTTACTTCGTTGATCGTCAAACATTGCAAAGAAATCAGCCTCTCGATCCGAGATGTTTATGAGAGATGTATGGGGCATCAACTGCTTGAGCGCTTGACAGTCCCTTACCCCCTCAAGCCAGGAAAAAGTCTTTTTTTCTTCAATGGGAATTGCGGATGCCGGCCGATCATCATCCTGCGATTTTGGCTGTGGCGCCGTACATTCGGAGCGTAGCACACCCAGAGGTATACCCTCGGTGGTTGTGGCAAGCATGGAATGCAGATGCAGGCCTCGACTTTTTGCACCAGTTTGATTAGAGCCGATCACCCCCAGATTTACACACTGATCAAGATTGTTATAGTTAAGATCGCTGCCGTCCTGAATACATAATACGACTCTTTCAGACTTCATCCGTCGTATTGTCTGTTCACGGTGCGGTAAGAGAATATTCTCCATGGTGACCGCTGAATCGTCCGGCTGTTCAATGAAACGGTAATACGCTTTAACTTCTGGCCAGTCGCCTCCTGCTGCTCCGCTATAGGAGCAACAGGGATTCAATGCCTGTTTCCGGGCAATTTCCACAAGACGATTGCTCAATCGTTTATCTCCCAAAGCCGCATTGCCCAATTCGTTTTCTGCCCAATTGTCACGATCAATGCCGGAATAAATATCAAGAGCGCCCAAACCGCTATGCTCGGTAAGGCCCATCTTGATACGAAAATCCTGTTCAAGAGGGTAAACATAAATATCCTTTACGGTTTCCTCTTGCTTTTTCAATACATCCTGTCTGCCCCTGCCCTTGGTGCGGCCAATCCACAGCCAGTTCGCCGCCTTGTAACAGGTACCCCGGTAATGACTCGTATCAACAAAGCTCTCTACAAGCAGCGGCCGATGGTTATAACGCTTTGCAAAATCACCGGGAAATTGCTTGATGGCCAGCCCCAAAACACGAGAAGCAAGGTTTTTGCACGATATGCATGAACGAATTAAAAACCGACTCATATTCACGATTTTGTCTAAATTCTCTTGCCGCTTCTCCCAATCCCAGCCAATCCATTTATCCCGGTCCGCAAGGTGGAGAGCCGCGGAGCTGAAGCTTATGCCTCCCAGCCAGCCATGTTCCGATTGAATGAGATAACGAAGCTGCCGACCAACCAAAGGTCCAGCGCCTCGAGGATGATCCTGGATCATTAATTCATTCCAGATGCGCATTTCTTGTTGTGTTTGTACAATATTGAGTCGCAACTCACCTATCTCACTGGCATCGGCCGGCACCTTTAGTGGTGCTGATACCGGTTGAGCAAGACGCTGTGGTTTCCGATGGCAGGATTTCTGCTTTGGAAAAGGCAAAGTAAAATGACTGGCTTGTTCAAGTTTCCGTAACGCTTTTAAGCATCCGCTGCGTTGCCTATTCCCGCGCGGATCGAAAAAATTAAAATAATCGCATAGCTTATCCGCCAGGGTACTCCGATTGATGTCAGCATTGGTGTCGAGAATATCTATGATATGCTCGATGGCCTCGGGTTGTGTGAGTGTCCGTTTGATTTGGTTTTGTGTTTTCATGCTGCCATAATAAACAGCACGGGCTAGCTTGTCCAGTTTTATTTACGGGTAAAGGGCAGAGCTAAGCCGCCGCGTCCCTTGCGGTCGGCTTGAGTGACTGGTTGGGTGGTTTTATCTTTTATCTTTCGGTGGGCAAGGATCATTACCATGACTGTCAGGATTTTGAATAGTGCCGTCTTTTTTATGAATTATAAGCTCAGAGTCTTGGTTCTGGCTGATGCCGCGTGCGTAATCAACCGCATCTTGTTTTCTATCAAAATGTTTTATGG
>JAGVIV010000042.1 GCA_020055845.1 Betaproteobacteria bacterium | reverse complement strand
CGAAATAAGGAAAAGTCAGATGAAGCTCAACCCTTCTGAAATTAGCAACTTGATTCGTAGCCGCATTGAAAACTTTGAGGCTTTAACGGAAGCGCGTACCGAAGGTACAGTAGTAAGCGTAACCGATGGTATCGTTCGTGTTCATGGTTTGTCGGATGTAATGCAGGGTGAAATGTTGGAATTTCCCGGCAATACTTTTGGCCTGGCATTGAACCTTGAGCGTGATTCTGTAGGCGCGGTAGTTTTGGGCGAATACGAGCACATTTCTGAAGGCGATACGGTTAAGTGTACCGGCAAAATTTTGGAAGTCCCTGTCGGCCCGGAGTTGCGTGGTCGCGTGGTTAATGCTTTGGGTCAGCCCATTGATGGCAAGGGTCCAATCAATGCAAAGATGACCGATAAGGTTGAAAAAGTTGCTCCTGGTGTTATTGCGCGTAAGTCAGTAGATCAACCTGTGCAAACCGGCTTAAAGTCGATTGACTCAATGGTTCCAGTTGGTCGCGGACAGCGCGAACTGATTATTGGCGACCGTCAGACAGGTAAGACAGCGGTTGCGGTTGATGCGATTATCAATCAAAAGGGTCAGGGAATGACCTGCGTCTATGTTGCGATAGGTCAGAAAGCCTCGACCGTGGCCAACGTAGTGCGCAAGCTTGAAGAGCATGGCGCAATGGAGTACACAATTGTTGTTGTTGCCACAGCATCTGATTCCGCGGCAATGCAATTCTTGGCACCATATTCTGGCTGCACCATGGGTGAGTATTTCCGTGATCGCGGTGAAGATGCTCTGATTGTGTATGATGACTTGACCAAGCAAGCTTGGGCATATCGCCAGATTTCTTTGTTATTGCGTCGTCCGCCCGGTCGTGAAGCTTACCCTGGTGACGTGTTCTACCTGCACTCCCGTTTGCTGGAGCGTGCATCTCGCGTGAATGCTGATTATGTGGAGGCCTTTACTAAAGGCGCGGTCAAGGGTAAAACCGGTTCGTTGACAGCTTTGCCAATCATTGAAACTGCGGCAGGTGACGTTTCAGCATTCGTTCCAACCAATGTGATTTCAATCACTGACGGCCAGATCTTTCTGGAAGCTGATTTGTTTAACGCAGGTATCCGTCCGGCTATCAACGCGGGTATTTCTGTGTCTCGCGTGGGTGGTGCAGCACAAACCAAGGTTATCAAGAAACTTGGTGGCGGTGTGCGTCTGGCGCTGGCACAGTATCGTGAATTGGCGGCATTTGCCCAGTTTGCGTCGGATCTGGATGAGGCAACGCGCAAGCAATTGGAGCGTGGCCGTATGGTGACAGAGCTGATGAAGCAATTGCAATATGCCCCATTGTCTATCGCAGAAATGGCAGTGACACTGTTCTCCGTGAACAAGGGATATTTTGATGATGTGGAAGTCAAGAAAGCACTGGCATTTGAAGCGGCAGTTCATGCCTATCTCAAATCCAAGCATAAGGACTTGATGGATGCAATCAACACCAGCAAAGATTTGAGCGCGGATAACGAAAAGCTTTTGGCCGCGGCGATCGAAACCTTTAAGTCCACCGCAGTTTACTAAGCGAGAGTTTAATCATGGCCGGTAGCAAAGAGATACGCACCAAAATCAAGAGCGTAGAAAATACGCGCAAGATTACGCGTGCCATGGAAATGGTCGCGGCGGCTAAGATGCGCAGGGCTCAAGAACGGATGCGTGCTGCACGTCCCTATGCCGAGAAAATTCGTCAAGTTGCAGCACATTTGGCGCATGCTAACCCGGAATATAAACATCCGTATTTGGCCAAGCGAGAGCAGATTAAGAACGTCGGAATCATCGTTATTACTTCCGACAAAGGCTTGTGCGGCGGTTTGAATACCAATGTACTGCGTTTGGTTACGGCACGAATGAAAGAATGGGATAGTGCTAACACCGGCATTCGTGTTACGCCAATCGGAAACAAGGGCTTTAGCTTTATGGGTCGTATCGGAGCCAAGATTCAGTCACATTTGACAGGCTTGGGTGATACACCACACGTAGAGGACTTGATCGGTGCCGTGAAGGTTATGCTTGACGCCTATGTGGCGGGTGAGGTTGATGCAATCTATATCTCTTACAACCATTTTGTTAACACCATGAAACAGGAGCCTACATTTGAGCAACTGTTGCCGCTTTCCGGCGAGGCGTTGGCTGAAGGACATGAAGGGCAATGGGATTACATCTATGAGCCAGATGCAAAACAAGTGGTGGATGAATTGTTGTTGCGTTATATCGAGTCCTTGGTTTATTCCGCAGTAACGGAAAATCAAGCATCGGAGCAGAGTTCTCGCATGGTGGCGATGAAGGCCGCTTCCGATAACGCCAAAACGGTCATCGGTGAGCTCAAACTGGTTTACAACAAAGCCCGTCAAGCGGCTATCACCAAAGAGATTTCAGAGATCGTTGGTGGAGCAGCAGCGGTAAATTAAAACGCCAGCGGTTTTGATGGCTGTGTACAGAATCAATATAAAGTGGGGAATCTTAAAATGAGTCAAGGCAAGATTGTTCAGTGTATCGGTGCGGTGGTTGACGTGGAGTTTCCTCGTGACCAGATGCCTAAAGTTTATGACGCGCTGAAAGTAAAAGACGTCGCGAATTCAGTGGCCGAAAAGGATTTGACCTTGGAAGTCCAGCAACAAATTGGAGATGGCGTAGTGCGTACCATCGCCATGGGTTCTTCCGACGGTTTGCGTCGCGGTATGGTTGTGCTGAATACCGGATCGCAAATTACTGTTCCTGTCGGAACCGGAACTTTGGGTCGCATCATGGATGTCTTGGGTCGTCCAATTGATGAAGCAGGCGAGGTTAAGTGCGATGAACGCCGCTCTATCCATCAAAAAGCGCCAAAGTTTGACGAATTGTCCCCATCCGTTGATTTGTTGGAAACCGGTATCAAGGTGATTGACTTGGTTTGCCCGTTTGCCAAGGGCGGCAAAGTGGGTTTGTTCGGCGGCGCGGGTGTGGGCAAGACCGTGAATATGCTGGAACTGATTAACAACATCGCCAAGCAGCATGCTGGCTTGTCGGTTTTTGCTGGTGTGGGTGAGCGTACCCGCGAAGGTAACGATTTCTATCACGAAATGTCGGATGCGGGCGTTATTGATAAAGAAGACCTTTCCAAATCCAAAGTGGCGATGGTGTTCGGTCAAATGAACGAGCCGCCCGGTAACCGTCTGCGCGTAGCGCTGTCCGGCTTGACCATGGCTGAAAAATTCCGTGACGAAGGCCGCGACATTCTGTTCTTCGTGGATAACATTTACCGTTATACATTGGCCGGTACTGAAGTTTCCGCGCTGCTGGGTCGTATGCCTTCCGCTGTGGGTTATCAACCGACACTGGCTGAAGAAATGGGCCGCCTGCAAGAGCGTATTACTTCCACCAAAGTGGGTTCGATCACCTCCATCCAAGCTGTTTATGTTCCTGCGGATGACTTGACTGACCCGTCTCCTGCTACAACCTTCTTGCACTTGGACTCCACTGTTGTGTTGTCGCGTGACATCGCATCCTTGGGTATTTACCCTGCGGTTGACCCATTGGACTCTTCTTCGCGTCAGCTGGATCCGTTGGTAGTTGGCGAAGAGCACTACTCCGTTGCCCGTGGCGTACAGCAAACTTTGCAACGCTACAAAGAATTGCGCGACATCATTGCAATTCTGGGTATGGACGAACTGGCACCGGAAGACAAACTGGCTGTGGCACGTGCGCGTAAGATTCAGCGCTTCCTGTCACAACCGTTCCACGTTGCCGAAGTGTTCACTGGTAGCCCAGGTAAATATGTAACCCTGAAAGAGACCATCAAGGGGTTCAAGGGTATCGTTAATGGTGAATATGACCACTTGCCAGAACAGGCTTTCTATATGGTTGGCGGTATCGAAGAAGCCATTGAAAAAGCTAAGACACTGCAATAAAGGTGAATAATATGGCCATGACAGTTCATGTCGATGTGGTGAGTGCGGAAGCCTCCATTTTTTCCGGTTTGGCGGAGCTGGTCATTGTTCCGGGTGAGGGCGGTGAATTGGGTATCTATCCGCGTCACGCTCCATTGTTGACGCGTATTAAACCAGGCTCTGTACGTCTTAAATTGCCTGAGCAGAATGAAGATACATTGATCTATGTTTCCGGTGGCATGTTGGAAGTGCAGCCCAATGTAGTCACTATTCTGGCTGATACGGCAATTCGTGGTAGTGATTTGGATGAGGCAAGGGCATTGGAAGCCAAGCGTGCAGCCGAAGAAGCTATGAAAAACCGTAGTTCTGATATTGATTATGCGGCAGCTCAGGCCGAACTGGCAGAAGCTATTGCACAATTGCATGCAATATCACGGATGCGTAAAGCTCCAACCCACTAGTTCAATATCAAATCAGTATTACAAGGAAAACGGCGAAAGCCGTTTTTTTTGTTTATACTCGCAATATTCAATAGGCATGGAAAAGCATGGTTCTTAATATCGTAATTCTCGCGGCAGGCAAGGGTACGCGCATGCACTCTGATAAACCTAAAGTGCTGCATTCATTAGCAGGTAAATCCTTATTGCAGCATGTAGTTGATTCTGCACGCACATTAAATCCCGCCCAAATAATAGTGGTATATGGTCACGGTGGAGAGATGGTTCCGCAGGCTTTACAAGGAAGCAAGGTAAAGAGTGTATTGCAAGAACCACAACTGGGTACCGGCCATGCCGTACAACAATCCCTTCCTTTTCTTGACGACAGTAGTGTGACGTTGGTGTTATATGGTGATGTGCCGCTTATCCAGCAAGGAACATTAGAAAAAATACTAACGGTACAAAATACGCTGAGTTTATTGACGCAGAATTTGGAAGATCCCAAAGGATATGGGCGCATAGTTCGGGATACCGAAGGCAGGGTGCGCAGTATTATTGAAGAAAAAGATGCCACCTCTGAGCAGAGGAAAATACGAGAAATAAACACTGGAATATTAGCCGCCCCAACTTCCTTGTTGCGAAAATGGCTATTAAAGCTACGCAATGAAAATACTCAGGGTGAGTACTACCTCACAGATATAGTCGCAATGGCAGTGGCAGAAGGTCTGAAAGTAAATACGGTACAAGTGGAGAACGCTTGGGAAGTCGCGGGCATTAACAGTAAAACACAATTGGCAGCATTGGAGCGTTTGTGGCAAGGCGAATTGGCAGGCCGACTGTTGCTACAAGGTGTTACTTTGGCTGATCCAGCACGCGTAGATATCCGTGGTGAGTTGACTTGTGAGCGCGACGTTGAAATTGATGTGGGCTGTATTTTTGAGGGACGGGTACACTTGGCTAAAGGTGTAAAAGTAGGCGCTTACAGTGTGGTAAAAAATACAAATATCGCGGCGTATACGCAGATAGCACCATACAGCCATATCGACCAGGCCGAGATTGGCGAGCACTGTCAGATTGGCCCATTCGCCCGTATACGACCCGGCAGCAAATTGCATAATGAGGTTCATGTAGGCAACTTTGTTGAGGTTAAAAATAGCGAGATAGCAAATCAAAGTAAAGCAAACCATCTGAGTTACATTGGGGATGCAACGATAGGGCAGCGTGTCAATATTGGCGCAGGAACGATAACTTGCAACTATGATGGAGCAAATAAATTTCGAACTGTGATTGAAGATGATGCATTCATCGGTTCCGATACGCAATTGGTTGCGCCAGTCACGGTAGGACGCGGTGCAACTATCGGGGCGGGATCAACCATAACCAAAGACACTCCGCCCGGAGGTTTGACCTTGTCGCGCGCAAAACAGCTCTATGTTCCAGGCTGGCAGCGTCCTCTCAAAAAGAAATAATTCAATAACGAAAGCCAATTATGTGTGGAATCGTAGGCGCGGTTGCGCAACGCAATGTTGTACCCATCTTGTTGCAAGGTTTGCTGCGGCTAGAGTACCGCGGGTATGACTCAGCCGGTTTGGTGGTGGTGAATGATAATAAGCTGCAGCGAGTGCGCAGTACCGGGCGTGTAGCCGAGCTAACTCAAAAGAGTGCCGACACCCATGGCAATATCGGTATCGCCCACACCCGCTGGGCTACCCACGGTATACCCAGCGAACGCAATGCCCATCCGCATATGAGTCGTGATCTTATTGCGGTCGTGCACAACGGGATTATCGAGAACTATGAAGAGCTGCGTGCGCAGTTGGCTGCGCAGGGATATGTCTTTAGCTCGGATACCGACACCGAAGTTATCGCGCACCTGATTCACTCGTATTATGTAAAAGAGCGCAATTTACTGGGGGCAACGCAATTCGCATTGGCAAAGTTAGTAGGCGCCTACGCAATAGGCGTGGTGGCCGCAGATAACCCTTTGCAGCTGATTGGTGCGCGCAAAGGGAGTCCATTATTGTTGGGAGTCGGGGAGGGTGAGCACTTCATCGCATCTGATATGTCGGCATTGCTGCAGGTAACGCAAAAAGTCGTGTACTTGGAAGAAGGTGATGTCGTAGAGTTGGCACTGGCTAACTACAAGATATTCGATGCCAAAGGTGTTCAGGTTGTACGGGCTGTTAATGTTAGTACACTGAACAATGAGAGTGTGGAACTTGGTGAGTACCAACACTACATGCAGAAAGAGATTCACGAACAACCGCAAGCACTGGCCGATACACTGGAGTCCGTATGTAATAGCCAATCACTTATCCCCGGAATGTTTGGCGCAGAGGCAGCCAGTTCATTCAGTCAGATAGACAGCATTCTTATACTTGCTTGTGGAACGAGCCATCATGCAGGCATGGTCGCGCGATATTGGTTAGAAGAAGTGGCGGCTATTCCTTGCGTGGTAGAGATTGCCAGCGAATATCGTTACCGCACCAGCGTTGCCAATCCCAGGACCCTGGTGGTTACAATCTCCCAATCTGGGGAAACCGCGGATACGCTAGCTGCTTTAAACCATGCAAAGTCTATCGGACATCAACATACTTTGGCGATATGCAATGTCCCGGAAAGCGCCATCATCCGGCAGTCCAAGTTGCGCCTATTAACCAGAGCGGGCCCTGAGATCGGCGTGGCCTCGACCAAGGCATTTACGACACAATTGGCAGCCTTGTTTTTGCTAACCCTAGTTTTGGCGAAACAGCGCGGTAAGCTAAGTGCCCAACAAGAACAACAACATCTGCATGATCTGCGTCACTTACCTAGTGCTGTATTGGCGGTATTGAAGCTGGAGCCGGAAATTGCCAAATTGGCCGAGCACTTCGCTGACAAGCATCATGCATTGTTCCTAGGGCGTGGTTTGCATTATCCGATTGCGCTGGAAGGGGCCCTCAAGCTAAAAGAGATTTCGTATATTCATGCCGAAGCCTATCCGGCAGGAGAGTTGAAACACGGCCCCCTCGCATTGGTGGATAAAGATATGCCGGTAATAGCCGTGGCACCGAATGACCTTTTGCTGGAAAAACTCAAATCCAACTTGCAAGAAGTCCGCGCCCGCGGTGGTGAATTGTATGTATTTGCCGATGCAAATACCCGCATTCATTCAAGTGAAGGGGTGCATGTTATGCAAATGCCCGAACACGCAGGTTTTCTAAGCCCTATTCTGCACACGATCCCGCTGCAATTGCTGGCATATTACGTTGCATTGCAAAAGGGAACAGATGTCGACAAACCGAGGAATCTCGCCAAGTCTGTAACGGTTGAGTAATTACCGGAGGCAGAACGAGCGCCGACACGAAGTCGGCGTATCCAAGTCGATATCATTCCCACAACGTGGAGATAAGCTATGGCGGTCATCGCCGTATTCAATCAAAAAGGCGGAGTAGGGAAGACCACTTCCACCTTGAATATCGTTGCCGGCCTCGCTATGGCGCAACGTCAGCCTATTGCGCTGGATATGGATCCGCAGGGCTCATTGAGTCTCGCATCCGGTCTGAAAGAGGCGCGTACACAGCCGCGAAATATGGCATCCTTCTTTAAGGATAAAGCGCCGTTGGCGAGTCTGATGCACGACACACCTGCCGGTTGGCAGATTATTCCCGCCTCAATTGAACTATCCAAAATCGACGCTATGTACGGTAGCGATCCCAATGCGGCAAAATTATTAAAGCAGGGCTTAAGTGAAGAGTTGGCACTTACCGGCGCCCCGATATTGATCGATTGCTGCCCCATGTTGGGTGTGCTTACACTGAATGCATTGCTGGCGGCGGATAGAGTATTGATACCGGTTTCGGCAGACTTTCTATCACAACAGGGCGTGCATCGTTTAGATGCGGCATTGAACGTGTTGGAAAAGAAGCTGCAGCGCAAATTTGAGCGTCGGATTGTTGTGACACGTTTCGATTCGCGCCGCAAACTGTCATTTGATATCTACGACAAGCTCAAAGAGCGTTATGGTAGCCAGGTCTGTCAAACTCGTATTGGTGAGAATGTGGCACTGGCCGCCAGCCCTATGCACGGTTTAGACATCTTTGCCTATGCTCCACATACTCCCGGTGCGGCGGATTACAAGGCGCTGACATTGGAGTTGGTGAAGAGCGGGTTCTTTGAGAACTGATGCAGCGGGTATCAGTGCAATACTAACCAGCCGGTTGCAATGACCGCAGCCATAGCAATTACCATTAACCAAAAATTCCGCTTTCTCTGCTGAATGGCAAAATCCAATAGCGCGGCCTCGTATTTTGCAATCGGGTTTTCGTTCAAGCGTTCGTGCAACAAACGTGGTATTTGCGGCAACAGGGTTGCATAACGCGGAGCTTCTTCCTTCAATGAACGGACAAAACCGCGCCAACCGACCTGTTCACTCATCCAGCGCTCCAACCAAGGTTTGGCGGTTTTCCATAAGTCCAGTTCGGGATCCAGTTGCAAGCCTAAACCCTCAATATTAAGCAGGGTCTTTTGTAGCAGCACCAGTTGCGGCTGTATCTCAACACCGAAGCGGCGCGAAGTTTGGAACAACCTCAGCAATACTTTGCCGAACGACACATCGCGCAAGGGGCGATCAAAGATTGGTTCGCATACCGCACGAATCGCAGCCTCTAATTCATCCACGCGGGTATGGGCGGGGACCCATCCGGATTCGATATGCACTTCAGCCACACGCTTATAGTCGCGATTGAAGAAGGCGATGAAGTTCTGCGCAAGATAATTTTTGTCGGTATCGTTGAGTGTACCCATGATGCCGAAGTCCAGCGCGATATAACGCCCGTCCGCCGCGACCTGGATGTTGCCGGGGTGCATATCGGCGTGAAAGAAGCCGTCGCGGAAGACCTGCATGTAGAAGATCTCCACACCGTCCGAGGCAAGCTTGGAAATATTGATGTTAGCCGCGCGCAAAGCATCCATCTGGCTGATCGGAATACCGTGCATACGTTCCATCACGATTACATTTGTGTCGCACCAATCCCAATACATTTCAGGCACCAGCAACAAATCGGATTTGGTAAAGTTGCGTTTTAATTGGCTGGCACAGGAAGCCTCGCGCATCAAATCGAGTTCGTCATGCAGGTATTTTTCAAATTCCGCCACGACCAGTTTGGGCTTTAAGCGTTTGCCATCCGCCCACCAGCGTTCCATCAATCCGGCACAGATATCAAGCAAAGCAAGATCATGCTCGATGACACGGAGGATACCGGGGCGCAGGATCTTAACGGCGACTTCGCGCCCGTCGGGAAGCACGGCAAAGTGCACTTGTGCAACGGAGGCGCTGGCAATCGGGGTCAGATCAAAACTACGGAATACCTCGGAGAGTGATTTTTTGTAGGCGGTTTCCAGAATACAAACTGCCTGCTCGGAAGGAAAGGGGGCTACGTTATCTTGAAGTTTGGCTAATTCATCCGCGATGTCCAAAGGCATCAGATCGCGTCGTGTGGACAGCATTTGTCCGAACTTGACGAAGATAGGACCCAGACTTTCCAGGGCTAGGCGCAAGCGCTCGGCACGAGGAGCGGAGGTGTTGCGGGCGAACAGCAGGAAATTGAGCGGGATTTGCAGCCAGCGTGTGCGTTCGTGCGCGAGCAAAAACTCATCCAAGCCGAAGCGCAGGACCACATAGAATATTTTGAACACTCGAAAGATACGCATCGATTGGAATTTCCGCTGTGTTGAAGACCGGGCTTCAAACTGGTTATCAGTAATATAGCGAGCGAATTGTACCAAGCGTTGAGCAAGGGCAAGGGGCGTATTTAACGAGTAAAAGAAAACGGCGCGACTTTAGGTCGCGCCGTTTTGCTTGAACAACAATATCAGCTTACGCGATTTGCTGAATACCGCTCAGCAGCCAGACCGCCTTGTCATCTTTGGTGTTCTTTTGTACATGCCAAACCTCATCGAAGTTTTCCGTTGCCGCGTTGTTTTCACGCAGTTGGCCGCTCATACGCACACTGGCAATCGCCGTGTCGTGCTCTTGTGCGACTTCCAGAAGCTCGGCATTGACCGTGAGGACATCGGTTTTTTGTGGGGTGTTGTCGCGCTCACGAATTTGCATCGAAATTTCGGCGAACATCTCTGAAGTGGTGTATTCGCGAATATCATCCAAATCTTTGCGGTCATTTGCAGCCTGCAGACGAATGAATGAGGTCTTTGCGCTGCGCAGGAACGCCTCAACCGGGAAGTCGGCCGGAATATTGCCTACGGCAGGAGCGGATGGGAGACTTCCGCTCACCGGTTGTGATACGGATTCAGACGATGCGCCATAAGGTGCGCCGGCACCGGCATATTGCATCGCGGGTTGCTGTTTTTTGCGGAAGAAGGAAATCAGCAACATCACCATGGCACCCACGGCTAAAGCCGTCAAGATACCGCCCATGGCGCCGCCCAAACCACCCAGGCCGCCGCTGG
>JAGVIV010000027.1 GCA_020055845.1 Betaproteobacteria bacterium | reverse complement strand
GGCTTTAACGGAAGGGTGGTTCTTGCGCCACTGCCACGGAGCTTGCGCATCAGACTTGCTCCATAATCCGCGCCTCGCCTGCTGCGCCTCACTTTGCAATGCCACATATTGCCTGTCGGCATGGTAATGCGAATACTCCCATGCCATACCGCGGCGCAACTGCTCGGCATTGACATTCAAGCCGTCCACCGAGAGCAAACCGACCATGCGCCCGTATTGATCCTGCGCCAGACTTTCCACCCGCACTTGTTTCCTGCCCACCATCTGCTCCAGAGAGGCGCGCGACTGCATGCCGAAAGATTGCTCTTTCTCCGGTGCGTCGATATTGGCCATGCGTATCTTTAATTTTTTCCCGTCGCGCAACACCATCACCGTGTCGCCATCCATCACCACAATTACTTTTGCGCTGAATATCTCGGCTTGCGCATTCAGCACCGTGCAGCACAGCAATACAAGCATCCACCTCATGTGATCACGCTCTTGATCAGGGCAAGGCATAACAAGGCATAAGCAGCAGCAAGGATATCGTCGAACATCACACCGAGACCGCCGTGCCAGGTCTTGTCGAAATGCCGTATCGGTTCCGGTTTCCAGATGTCAAAAAAACGGAACAGCGAGAACGCCAGCAGTTGCCAAACAAAACCGGCGGGGGTGAAAAACAGCACCAGCATGAACGCGACAATCTCATCCCATACAATGCCGCCGTAATCCGACACGCCCAACTCGCGCCCGGTCTTGTCGCACACCCACACACCGATGGCGAATGCCCGGATCAGAACCAGAATGAACAGCGCATCCGAAAGGCGCGGCGCGAGATACCAGTACATCGGGAATGCAACGAGCGTCCCCGCTGTACCTGGCGAGCGCGGAAACAGGCCCGCGCCGAAACCGAAAGACAGAAAATGCGCCGGATGACTGAACAGAAATGCCCAGCTCGGCTTCACCTTCAATTCATCGTGCGAAGTGCTCATAGCCCAGCTCCTTTATCTGCATCACCTGCCCGTTCTCATATACCGTGCAACCCCGACCACCGGTGATCATGCCGATGCGCGTCAACGGCAACGCGAGCTGCGCAGAAATTTCCTCGATGCGCGCGCGTTGCCCGGGCGACGCGGTAAAACACAGTTCGTAATCATCGCCGCCCGCCAGCATACAGCGCTGTACCAGCGACGGCGACGCGCATGCATGCAACTCCGGCGAGCCGGGTAAAGCCTCGAAGCGAATTTCCGCCCCCGTTTGCGAGCGTTCAAGAATATGCCCGAGGTCGGCCAGCAAACCGTCCGAAACATCGATCGCACTACTGGCGATACCGCGCAAAGCAAGCCCCAGCTCGACACGCGGACACGGCTTGTGCAAACGCGCGCTGCTTGCCGCGAACACTTGCTGTTCCAATACGATATGTCCCTGCAAATGCGCCAATGCCAAAGCGGCATCACCCAGCGTACCCGACACCCAGATGTCGTCATTCTGCCGCGCGCCGTCGCGGCGCAGCGCCCGTCCCGGGGGCACCTCGCCCATGATAGTGACACTCAGATTAAGCGGCCCACGCGTGGTGTCGCCGCCGACCAGATCGACAGCGTATTGCGAGGCCAAAGCAAAGAAGCCGCGGCTGAATTTTTCCAGCCAGGCATCGTCCACCGAGGGTAACGACAATGCCAGCGTTGCCCAGCGCGGCACGGCCCCCATGGCAGCGAGATCGGAAAGGTTGACCGCCAGCGTCTTGTGCCCAAGCGACTCCGGTTCCGCATCGGGAAAGAAGTGCGTGCCGCTCACCAGCATGTCGCTGGACACCGCCAACTCCATACCCTCGCCCACCCGCAGCAATGCCGCGTCGTCGCCCACGCCCAGAACTGCGCCGGGCGCGGAGCGGGTAAAGTAACGCCGGATAAGATCGAATTCGGACATGCACCACCCCCTTCACCACAGAGACAGAGCGTGTGTTGTTGGGGCTTTAGCCCCGTACAACCACGGCCTACCCCTTGCGGGTGCAGAGACACAGAGAAAAACAAACCAAACCAAAAAACTGTTGATAGGCTTTCTCTGTGTCTCTGCGTCTCTGTGGTGCAATTATTTTACTTTGCGTTTACTTCGACCGCGCGCAGTTGCGCGGCCATTTTATCCAGCACACCGTTAACGAACTTGTGCCCGTCGCTGCCACCGAAAGTCTTCGCCAATTCCACGCCCTCGTTGATGACAACGCGGTAAGGCACTTCGGGAAGATTGACTAGTTCAAACGCACCCAGCAGCAGCACGGAAAATTCGATGGGGCTCAGCTCGTTCAGCGCGCGGTCTAGATGCGGCGCTATCTGCTCGGCAAGCGCTTCATGCTGCGCCACCGCACCACGCAACAACTGCTTGAATAGTTCCACGTCATAACGTCCAAGTCCCTTTTCGTCATGCGTGGTCTTCTCGATCTGCGCGACACTGCTGCCTGCCATGCGCCACTGGTACACCCCCTGCAATGCCAGTTCGCGCGCGCGGTGCCGCGCACTCTTGGCCGGAGTAGCGTTGCTCTTGTCGTTCATAGCGCAGCCTTTAATAGATTCGCCATTTCGATGGCAACCAGTGCTGCTTCCGCGCCTTTGACGCTGATGCGCACCTCGGCCTGTTCGTCGGTATCCGTGGTCAGAATCGCATTCGCAATCGGCACACCGGCATGCAATTGCACCTCGCCCACGCCACGTGCCGATTCGTTGGAAACCACTTCGAAATGATAAGTATCGCCGCGAATGACCGCACCCAGGGCGATAAGCGCATCGAATTTGTGCGTCTGCGCCATGTGCTGCAAGGCCAGCGGAATTTCCAGCGCGCCCGGCACCGTCACCAGCGTGATGTCGTCATCCAGCACACCCTGTTTGATGAGCTGCGCACGGCAAGCCGCGAGCAGACCTTCGCAGACCACGGTATTAAAACGGCTCTGCACGATACCCACACGCATACCGCTACCGTTCAAATTCTTTTCGATTTCTTTCATTTTGTTTCCTTACTAAAAATGGGGATGGTGCAAAGGAAAAAGGGAACGAGAAATAAAAACCTACCTCTCTCGCCCCTTCCCTTTTCTCTTCAATTAACTGTGTGCTTGCGTGTACCCCACCACTTCCAATCCGAATCCGGCCATGCTCGGAATCTTGCGCGGTGTTGCCAGCAAACGCATCTTGCCAACATTGAGATCGCGCAATATCTGCGCGCCGATACCATAACTACGCGGGTCCCATTGCGCATGATGCGCCTCCGGCTTGACCGACGCGCGCGCCAACAGACTGGCCGATGTTTCCGCGTGATGCATCAACACCAGCACTCCGGCGGATGCGACAGCAATCATTTGCAGTGCATCATGCACACTGGTGGAACCGGCATAACTCGCCTGCTCCAAAAAGTCCATCACAGACAGCGGTTCGTGCACACGCACCAGCGTTTCATTCTGCGGCTGAATGTCGCCCTTCACCAAAGCCAGATGGGTTTGCAGCGTGGTCTTGTCGGTGTAGGTGTACAGCTCAAATTCACCGTAGGCCGTTTGCACTTTGCGCTGCGCCACACGCTCGACCAGCTTTTCGTTGTGGCTGCGGTACTCGATCAAATCCGCAATCGTGCCGATTTTTAATCCGTGCTGTTTCGCGAACGGAATCAGATCGGGCAGTCGCGCCATCTCGCCGTCGTCCTTGAGAATCTCGCAGATGACCGAAGCCGGTGTGAGTCCCGCCAGCTGAGCCAGATCGCAACCCGCCTCGGTGTGCCCGGCCCGCACCAGCACACCGCCGTTCTGCGCACGCAACGGAAAAATATGGCCGGGCTGCACAATATCCGCAGGCTTGGCATTTTTGTCCGCGGCTGCCTGTATGGTACGGGAGCGATCCGCCGCGGAGATGCCTGTGGTCACGCCGCTGGCCGCCTCGATGGAAACGGTAAAATTGGTCGCCAGCGCCAGTCCGTTTTCCTGCACCATCAGCGGCAGATTCAGCTGCTGGCAATGCGCATGGGTCAGCGTGAGGCAGATCAGGCCGCGCCCGTGCTTGGCCATGAAATTAATCTTCTCCGGTGTCGCGAATTCGGCGGCGAAAACCAGATCACCCTCGTTCTCGCGATCCTCCTCGTCCACCAGGACGACCATGTTTCCGGCGCGTATCTCCGCGATGATTTCTTGTATCGGTGCCACATCAGTCATTTTTATTCTTTCTCTGCCTGCATCATGCGTTCGACATAACGCGCTATTAGATCAATCTCCAGATTCACTTTGCTTCCCGCGCACAACTGGTTCAGCGTGGTGACGGCCAAGGTGTGCGGGATGAGATTCACCTCGAACTCGGCTCCCGCCACATGGTTCACCGTGAGACTCACGCCGTCGATGGTGATACTGCCTTTCACCGCGATATATTTCGCCAGCGGCTGCGGCGCGCGCACGATCAGCCGCCAGCTCTCGCCGATGTCGTTAAATGCCACCACCTCGCCCACCCCGTCCACATGACCGCTGACCAGATGCCCGCCCAGCCGGTCGGAAAGACGCAGTGCTTTTTCCAGATTGACCAGCTTGCCCTGCCTATCCAGACCCACGGTACAGTCCAGCGTCTCACGCGAGACATCCACCGTAAACACCTTGCCGTCGATCTTCACGACCGTCAGGCACACGCCGTTCACGGCGATACTATCGCCCAATCCCACATCGTCCATACCGAGGTCTTGCGTCCCCACACTCAGACGCAAACCACCCTCGCGATCCTGCGCGCTGCTGATTGTGCCTACGTCGGCGATGATGCCACTGAACATGCTTATCCTTTCTTCACTTTTGCCTGGATGCGCAAATCTTTACCCACCTGCCGCACATCCTGCCATTCCAATTCCACGCGCTGCCCAAGCCCGGTCAACTCGCCGAGCTGCGCCATACCGCGCGCCATGTCACCCAGCAACTGAGGCGCGAAATATAACACCAACTCATCCACCAGACCGGCCTTCAACAGCGCGCCGTTCAGCGTGCGTCCGGCCTCGACCAGAATTTCATTGCAGCCTATGGAAGCCAGGTGACGCAATGTCGCGGCCAAATCGACGCGACCCGCGCCATCGGCAAACACCGCCACTTTTACGCCCAGATGCTCCAACGCACGCATCTTTGCGGCATCCGCCGTGGCCGCCACGACCAGCACATTGCCGCCCTGCAAAATCTTGGCCTCCAGCGGGATACGCAAACGGCTATCCAGCACCACGCGCAAAGGCTGCCTTGCCGTCTCGACATGGCGCACCGAGAGTTGCGCATCGTCTGCCAGCACAGTGTCTATGCCGGTCATCACGGCGCAGGAACGCGCGCGCCAGAAATGTCCATCGCGCCGCGCCGCTTCACCGGTGATCCATTGGCTCACACCGTTGGCAAGCGCAGTGCGCCCATCCAGACTCATGGCGACTTTGCTGCGCAGCCACGGCATGCCGCGCGTCATGCGCGAAACAAAACCGATATTGAGTTTGCCCGCATCGGCTTCCATCAAGCCGCACTCGACCGCGATACCCGCAGCCTGCAGCTTGGCGATCCCCTGCCCAGCCACCAGCGGATTGGGATCCTGCATGGCAACAACCACGCGCGCCACGCCGGCCGCGATGAGCGCATCGGCACAAGGTGGCGTGCGGCCAAAATGCGAGCAAGGTTCCAGCGAAACATAGGCGGTCGCGCCGCGCACCTCAAGACCGCGCGCATGGGCATCCGCAAGCGCCTCTACCTCAGCGTGGTTCTGCCCAGCGGGTTGCGTGTAACCTTCCCCCACCACCATCCCGTCGCGCACCAACACACAACCGACGCGCGGATTGGGGGTCGTCGTGAACAAGCCGCGCTCGGCAAGATGCAGCGCGCGGGCCATCCATACGCTGTCGGCGGCATCCATATTCAGTCAGACTTGCGGCGTTTCACGGCGGGCTTGCTCACCGCGTCGATGGCATCGGAAAAGTCGCCCACATCCTGAAAGCTCTTGTAGACCGACGCGAAGCGGATATACGCGACCTTGTCCAGCTTGAGCAACTCTTTCATCACCATCTCGCCGATATGGCGCGAACCGATTTCACGCTCGCCCAGTGCGAATACTTTCTGAGTGACATGATCGACGGCCGCATCGACCAGCTCGGTGGACACCGGGCGTTTGTGCAAGGCGCGTGTAAAACTGGTGCGCAATTTTTGCTCGTCAAATTCACTGCGCATCCCGTTCTGCTTCACCACCTGGGGCATACGCAATTCCACCGTCTCATAGGTGGTGAAACGTTTGTCACACGACAGGCAACGCCGACGCCGGCGGATGCTCTCGCCTTCCTCGCTCTCGCGAGAATCAATAACCTGGGTGTCGGGATGTTTGCAGAAAGGACATTTCATAATGGGGAAGGGTAAAGGGAGAAGGGGGAAGAGCGGGGCTTAGCTTTTACCCTTCTCTCTTCTCCCCTCCCCCTTCCCGCTTTACGCTCCGTAAACCGGAAACTGCGTCGTCAGCTTCTTCACTTCAGCCGTCACACGCGCAATGACCGCATCATCATTGGGCGCATCCAGCACGTCGGCGATAAGATGAGCCAGTTTTTCGGCTTCAATTTCCTTGAAACCGCGTGTCGTCATCGCCGGCGAACCGATGCGGATACCCGAAGTGACAAAAGGCTTTTCCGGGTCGTTCGGAATAGCATTCTTGTTCACGGTGATGTGCGCCTTGCCCAATGCGGCTTCGGCATCTTTACCTGTCAATTTTTTCGCGCGCAAATCGAGCAAAAACACATGGCTGTCCGTGCGACCGGAAACGATGCGCAGACCGCGCTCTTGCAGAACACGCGTCATCACGCGCGCGTTGTCGATCACCTGCTTTTGATATTCCTTGAACTCCTTGCTCGCGGCTTCTTTGAACGCCACAGCCTTGGCCGCGATCACATGCATCAGCGGCCCGCCCTGCAACGCGGGGAAAATCGCCGAATTGAGCGCCTTCTCATGTTCGGCCTTGGCCAAAATCAGACCACCGCGCGGACCGCGCAAAGTCTTGTGTGTGGTAGTGGTCACGAAGTCGGCGATACCGACCGGATTGGGGTAATAACCCGCAGCTACCAGACCGGCGTAGTGCGCCATATCCACAAACAGATAAGCCCCCACGCTGTCGGCGATGGCGCGGAAACGCTTCCAGTCGATCACCAACGAATAAGCCGATGCACCCGCCACAATCATCTTGGGCTTGTGCTGGGTCGCCAAGGCCTGCACTTGCTCGTAGTCGATTTCTTCTTTGTCGTTCAAACCGTATTGGACGGCGTTGTACAGCTTGCCGCTGATGTTCACCGAGGCACCGTGGGTAAGGTGACCGCCGTGCGCCAGACTCATACCGAGGATGGTGTCGCCGGGCTTGAGCACGGAAACGTAAACCGCCTGATTGGCCTGCGAACCGGAATGCGGCTGCACGTTGGCGTATTCGGCACCGAACAGCGCTTTAGCGCGGTCAATCGCCATCTGCTCGGCGATGTCCACGAACTCGCAGCCGCCGTAGTAGCGCTTGCCGGGATAACCTTCGGCGTATTTATTGGTAAGCTGGCTGCCCTGCGCTTCCATCACCGCCGGGCTGGTGTAGTTTTCCGACGCGATCAGCTCGATGTGATCTTCCTGACGTGCGGTTTCTTTTTGCATCGCGCTCCACAGTTCGGGATCGGCGACAGCGATGGTGTTTTTACGAGAGAACATGACAGCCTTTCAAATTTAAAGATAGAAAACGGAAAGTCGCGCATTTTATCATGCCGCACCGAATACTCCAGACAGCATGTATCAGCCGCAGATTGGGCCGCGCTGGGCGCGGCGGCTCATTTCTTATCGGCCCGCCACCGACATGCGCTCGATCAGCACCGAGCCGCATTGGCGCGAGCCCTGTACCAGCACGTCGTTACCCACCTCGACGATGCCTTTGAACATCTCTTTGAGGTTGCCCGCGATGGTGATTTCCTCCACCGGATACTGGATCTCGCCATGCTCCACCCAGAAACCCGCCGCGCCGCGCGAGTAATCGCCGGTCACCGCGTTGACGCCGCTACCCAGCAATTCAGTGACCAGCAGTCCGCGCGACATGGTTTTGAGCAGCCCGGCAAAATCGAGTTCTCCGGATTGGCCTCCAGACGCTTTCAGGATCAGGTTGTGATTGCCGCC
>JAGVIV010000099.1 GCA_020055845.1 Betaproteobacteria bacterium | reverse complement strand
TGTATGTTGCACTTTATGGATGGTGGTGATGCGTTGCCGTGGTGGGCGTTTACCGCCGAGCGCAAACAGCGCGTCAAGTCACTCGTGCGCTGATGTCCTTGAGTTGAGTCTGGTGTCTTTGGCCGCTCATGGCGGGTAGATGGTTTGTTTCGGCGCGAACCAAGGCGCGGGAAAATGTTGCCGCTGGATTTCAGGTGCTTGCTTCGGGGTAGCGCATCACCACGATTTGTTCATCGGGTTCGAGCCAGAATTCACCGTGCAGCCCTTTTAGATTGCCGGTGATAAGCAGAATCAGGCCGTCTTCCTGGCGCGCTTCGGTTACGGTTTCCCAAGCGAAAGTGGGGTGCGAGTTAGTTCCGGTGCCGTTGTAGATGTGGTCGTTAACCCGCACCTCCGCCGCTGCCAAGGTGATCCTGTTAGTCATGATCTGCCCGATACACGAGTGAGTTAAATAGCAGGTGTTGGTTTCTTTTTAGGCTTCTTCACTTCTTTGTTTTTCTTCTGCTGACCTTTTGCCATGATGCTCTCCCAAGGTTGATCGAGTGCACATAGTAATACGAATGGTGCGTTTTTACTTTTTATCTTCGCCACCAAGGGCTTCAGTCAGCGCAGCTAGCATTTTGGCTAATTCGCCGGTCATCAAGGTAAAGTCGAGCTCAAACATTTCGTCTTCGTTATCCGCAACCTTGGACGATTCTTCTTTGATGATGTCCAAAAAATCAATCCGCTTGATTTGCAGGTGTTCATTTAGCACGAAGGAGATGCGGTCATTCCACGTCATGCCCAGACGGGTCACGCGCTTGCCTGCCGAAATATGCCCGAGGATTTCTTTGCCCTCCAGCACGTGATTGGCATAGCGAACGGTGGCTTTGTTTTCATCGCTGGAGCGCAATTCGAGTTCGCGGTCTATGGTAAATCCTGCGGGGGCACTTTCAGCCGCTAACCAGTCCGTCATCGCGGCCACGGGGGAGAGCTGGGTTTGCAGCAGTTGGACGGGGAAGTTGTCTACCGTTTTTCCCAGTTGTTCCAGCAATTCCTCTGCTTTGGCGGAAGAGGCCGCTTCAATAATCATGCGGCCGTTGGCCAAATCCAACCAGGCGTAGGTTGTGCGCTGCAGCGCGAAGGCTCTGGGAAGTAGCTCGTCGGTGATGGCCTGCTTGAGATCTTTTAGGGCTTTGCGCCCCAGCTTGTAACCCTGCTGCGCTTCCATGTCGGCGGCGCGTTCTTTGGCAAAGCGGTTGATGATGGTGGCCGGTAATAGTTTTTGCTCGACCCCCAGTGCAAACAGAATCTGTTTGTTGGCGACGTGAACCAGACGGTCATCGCCACGGCATGAAATCCAGCCCCGGCTTTGTTTGTCGAGACCGCTGCAAGGCATTAACGGCTTGAGGGCCAACTTTTCCTGGAGCGATGCGGCAGTGATTTTGCAGTCGGGAGGCAGGCGATAAATGAAGATGTTTTTGAACCACATGGCAGGCTACCCAAAAAACTGCTGATTATACTGTCCCGCGACTTCCAATTCGAAACCATCGCAGCGAATTTTATTTGGCGGTGACCGATTATCCGGGATGAGCAAGCGGCGCTTTAAGGATTGAGGGTGCAGCCCTCTGTTATCATTGAGCCATGCTAAATATCCAAAACATGACGTACCTGCAAGGCGGCGTTCCGCTGTTCCAAGCGGCCAATTTGCAAGCTTTCGCAAACCAGCGCATCGGCCTGGTGGGCAAGAACGGTTGCGGTAAATCCACCTTGTTCCGGCTAATACGCGGCGAGATTAAATCCGACGGCGGCGAGGTATCGCTACAAAGCGGCAAGACGCTGGGATTCGTCGAACAGGAAATCGCCAATTCCACTCAAGCTGCTTTGGCGTTCGTGCTGGATGGCGATAGCCAGCTGCGCCAACTGGAAAAAATTTTGGCGCAGGAGCAGCATGACGCGGCATGGTTTGAAGCCCAGCAGCAATTCGAGGCGATTGATGGCTATGGCGCTCCGGCGCGGGCGGCGCAACTGCTGAACGGATTGGGCTTCGACACGGATGCGCTGGAGCGCCCGGTCAGCAGCTTCTCCGGTGGCTGGCGCATG
>JAGVIV010000097.1 GCA_020055845.1 Betaproteobacteria bacterium | reverse complement strand
TCTTCCGATCTCTAATTTAAGCACGTCATTTTTTGCAGTTCGCAGTTGCCACAAATACAACTGCTCTACCTTCTCTTTTGCTCAAGGTGTACTGCGCAAGATCAAGCCTGTGAATTTGGGAATGTTACTCAGGATATTGCTGCCTGGCATGCAACACGTTGATGATCTCTATCGCGGAAATGGTTACACGGTAGATTACTAAATAATTGGGATGGACGACGAGTTCTCGTGTGCCGGGAACTCGGCCAAGTCTGTAGAGATAGGGGTGAAAAGGTAATTGTGAAACGGCTTGTTCAATCGAGTCTTGTAAATCTAACGCCGCCAGTAAGTTGCGGTCTTCGATATAACCGAGAATTTGATCTAAATCTTGGCTTGCGGTTTCAAGCCAGACGACGTGTTGCATTCTCTTTCATCTTTGCTTCTATTCTGGTGCGGGCTTTGGACATTACTTCGTCGTGAGAGATGCGAGCAGAATCAGGCCGGTCGGCTATTTCCAGCGATTTTTCCACTTTCGCGCGAAACCAAACGTCATAAGCCTCGGCTTCATCAGTCGTGGCGAATTGAGATTCGATTGGGGAAAGTGCAGTATTCATGGGTTCATTTTAGGTGTGGGGAATACAAAGTGCAAATGGAATTTGTACTACAGTTTTAGGAACATGTGGTCGCAGCTGGCGCGACGCGTCATTTTTTTGCAGTTCGCATTTGCCACAAATACAACTGCTCCACTTTCTCTCTTGCCCACGGAGTCCTGCGCAAAAATTTCAAACTGGATTTGATGCTGGGGTCGTGCGTGAAGCAGCGTACTGGCACGGCTTCTCCCATCGCTTCCCAACCCATGCTTTCGGACAAATGGGTGACGATCTTTTCCAGTGTGATGCCTTCCAGCGTGGGGCGATTGGCGGGTTTTTGAGTTTCATTCATGCGTTCATTTTACCGCGGATAAGGTAGGTCTCGCGTAGCGATTGTTTGTTTTCTTGCCCGCTTTCGGGACAAGCACAATCTTGATTGTCTGCGGACTGCGGCGCATGGCACGCGGTTTCAACAGAGGATTGGGGAGAGGAAAACGGGCGCGAGCGTTTACAATGGCGCACCTTTGTCTCCGCCCGAATGTTGAATGACTCCTCCTGTACGCTTAGCAAAACGACTTGCCGAACTGACCTCGTGTTCGCGCCGCGAGGCCGAGCTTTATATTGCGGGCGGCTGGGTTACGGTGGACGGCCAGGTGGTGGAAGAGCCGCAATTTATGGTGGAGGCGCAGAAGGTCGAGCTGCATCCCGATGCCGAAGCCCTTCCGCTCGCGCCCGTGACCATCCTGCTGCATCAGGCACCGGGCAGTGGGCCGCAATCGCCAAGTATCGAGACGCGCGCGGCCGACGATCACTCCGATATTCGCCCACTCAAGCAGCATTTTGTGCGGCTTACGCCGTGCGCCCCGCTGGAAATAAGCGCGGGTGGTTTGGCGGTGTTTACCCAGGACTTTCACGTGTCGCGCAAGTTGCATGATGATGCCGCGACGCTCGAACAGGAATATGTCGTGGAGGTCGCCGGTGAGCTGCCGCCCGAAAAACTCCAGCTGCTCAATCACGGCCTCAGTTTCAACGGCAAGGTGTTGCCGCCGATCAAGGTCAGCTGGCAGAGCGAGACGCGTTTGCGTTTTGCCCTCAAGGGCGCGCAACCTGGGCAGATCGCATTCATGTGCAAAAGTGTGGGCCTGCAAGTGCTCGCACTGAAACGGCTGCGCATCGGGCGCGTGTCGATGGGTAAGCTGCAGGTCGGGCAATGGCGATATTTGTCGTCGCATGAACGATTTTGAGTTGGGTAGAGCCTCATGTCCGCGTTTTGTTATTGGGAAGATGATACTTTGGTGCTGAATATCCTCGGGCGTCCGCGCGCCAAGAAGACCAAGATCGGCAAGGTCATCGGCAAGCAATTGGAGATTCACGTGGCCGAGAATCCGGTGCGCGGGAAAGCCACGGCGCATCTGGTGAAATTTTTAGCCGGGGAATTTGATGTTGCCGAGAGTGCGATTACCGTGGTGTTCGGCGTGTACAACGTGAACAAGCAACTGCGCATCGCCGCACCCAAGCGTTTGCTTTCTGTTATTCCGCCGCAACAATCGGCGTAGGTGTTTATTTCGAGGGGTTTAAAATTGCATTAAGACCGGATAAAGACTATATTTGGTCTTATCTATTGGGGGCACACATGAAATTTTCCACTCAAATTAAACCGATCAGCTATTTGAAGGCGAATGCCGCCGAGGTTTTGCAGCAGCTTGCCGACCAACGCGTGCCGATGGTGATTACCCAAAACGGTGAGGCTAGGGCGGTGCTGCAAGATGTCGCGTCTTACGAGGAGGGCCAGGAGACTTTGGCCTTGCTGAAGATTCTGGCATTGGGTAATGCCCAGATCGAAGCGGGTAAGGTTACTCCTGCATCCGAGGTGATTCGTAAATTGCGAGCAAAGAAAGTGCCGGCCTGAATGTCTTTCAAGGTAATGTTGACCGATGATGCTTCGGCTGATTTGGAAGCAATCTACGAGTACATTGCGATGCATGACGGAGAGATCAATGCATTGCGTCTGCTGGAGCAGTTTGAAAAGCTCATTGTCAGTTTGTCGGATTTCCCCGAGCGGGGAATTTATCCGAAAGAGTTGTCGGCATTGGGTATTCGAGAATATCGCCAGCTGAATTTAAAACCTTATCGGATGGTTTACCGTGTCGTTGGAAAAACGGTGTACGTGTATATGGTCGTTGATGGGCGGCGCGATATGAAAGCGCTGCTTTCGGCACGTTTACTGGGCGCATAACATCATGCGACACACGCCTATGTACCGTTCCCGCGCTTTGCTGCGCAGCTATCTGACCGCAGGGTATGCGTTGTTCATCGTGTATGCGAGCCTGTCGCCGTTCTCCGGCTGGCAGGAGCAGGGGCTGGAATTTTGGGCGGTGCTGACTTCGCCACTGGGGCAAACCTATTCGTGGTTCGACGCGATCACCAATTTTCTGGCGTATTTGCCGTTCGGTCTGTTGTTGGGGTTGACTTTGCGCGCGCGTCTGAGTGCGGCGGGAACGGTGATTCTTGCCACGCTGGCCGGGGTGTTGTTGTCGGCGCTGATGGAATATACGCAGATGTATCTGCCCAACCGTATCAGCTCCAATCTTGATTTGCTGGTGAATGCTTTTGGTATGTTGAGCGGAGTCATGCTGGCGGTGAGTATTTTGCCGCGCGCATGGTTTTTTTATCTGATGCATTGGCGTTTTGAGTTCTTTCAGCGCGGGCCGGGTGTGGATTTTGGTTTGGCGCTGGTGGCGTTGTGGATCTTCGCGCAAATCAATCCGTCCTTGCCGATGCTGGGCAATGTGTTCATCACCGAGATGGCGCGCCAGCCTTTTGTGCCGCCGCAGGTGGAGCCTTTCAATTGGCTGGAGAGTGCCGCAGTTTCGCTCAATTTGCTGATGTTGGGCACGCTGTTGCTGACGCTGCTGCGTTCGCGGCGTCATGCGGTGGCTGCGCTAATGCTGGTGCTGTTCGTTATCGCGCTGGCAAAATTTGCCGCCGCTGCCGTGTTGCTTAAGTCGTGGGCACTGCTGCTGTGGCTGAACGGCGAGGCGATGCTCGGGGTGTTTATCGGTGTGCTGTGTATGTCGCTGGTCGGTTGGCTGGCGAGGCCTTACCTGATGCGTTTCGGTATCGTGGTGGCGTGCGCGTATCTGGTATTGGCGCACGGGGTGCTGGACAGCGGCGCGCCTTCCGCCGCGATGCGTTTGTACCAATGGCGCTTTGGACATCTGCTCAACTACAACGGATTGTCGCAAATCGTGATGGCTGCATTCCCTTTGCTGCTGCTGGCCTATTTGTGGAGGGGGGCGCGGCGGCAGGAGTAGTAGAATGGGCAAGGAAAAATTCGCTTTAATGGAAACAACCTCAATGAGCTATTTCGACAAACACGTTTTCTTTTGTGTAAACCAGCGCGCCGCGGGTGAAAGCTGCTGTGCCAATGCCGGCGCGCAGAAGATGCGCGACTATGTGAAAGACAAAGTCAAAGCACTGAAATTGGATGCCGACGGCAACCGCATCCGTATCAATTCGGCAGGCTGTCTGGGGCGCTGTGAAGAGGGCCCGGTGCTGGTGGTTTATCCCGAGGGTGTCTGGTACACCTACGTCGATGAGAGTGATCTGGACGAGATCATCGAAGAGCATTTGAAGTGCGGCCGCCCGGTGGCGCGTTTGAAGATCTGATGGCCGTTCTGCAGTCGTTCTCTACCGCTGGTACGGCGGGCCATCTTGAAGGTGTCGTGCATGTCCCCGATAACGCGCCAAGCGCCATTGCCGTGGTGTGTCATCCGTTGCCGACGATGGGTGGTACGATGGAAAACAAAGTGGCAGTGACCTTGGCCAAGACCTTCACCGATTTGGGTTGTGTATCGCTGCGGTTTAATTTTCGCGGCGTGGGCGCAAGCGAGGGCGAGTACACCGGCGGCGACGGCGAAGTGGAAGACGTGTTGGCCGTGACAGAATTCGCGCGCGAACAGTTTGGCGAACTGCCGTTGATCTTGTCCGGTTTTTCGTTCGGCGGTTATGTTGCGGCGCGTGCCGCGCAACAACTGCAGCCGCGCCATTTGATTCTGGCGGCTCCCGCAGTGGGGCGCTTTGCGATGCCACCCGTTACAGGGGATACGCTGGTGATACACGGCGAACTTGACGACGTGGTACCGCTGACTGATGCCTTGGACTGGGCACGCCCGCAGCATCTGCCCATCGTGGTGCTGCCGCAGGCGGAACATTATTTCCACGGACGACTCACGCAATTGCGCGATATCGTCAAAAAACATTTCAATGGAGTTGCGTTATGAATACAAAAAATCGAAATCCCACCACAGAGACACAGAGACACAGAGAAAGGCCTAACCCAAGCATTACAAAATGCGCTCTCTGTTCTTCGCTTTTGAATTTCTCTGTGTCTCTGTGTCTCTGTGGTGAAAGCTTTTAATGCAGTCCATTATTCAAGTTACTGGACTGCAAAAGTCATACGGCGGCCAGCGCGTGGTGGACGGTCTTAATCTTTCCATCCGCAAAGGCGAATGCTTCGGCTTGCTAGGCCCTAACGGTGCGGGCAAGACCACGACCTTGCGCATGCTGCTTGGGCTGATTGCACCGGATGCGGGCGAGGTCACGCTGCTGGGTTTGCTCGTGCCACAGGCTGCGCGCGAGGCGCGCATCCGCGTGGGCGTTGTGCCGCAGATGGACAATCTCGATCCCGATTTCACCGTGGCGGAAAATCTGCTGGTGTACGGACGCTATTTCGGTATGCAGGACAGCGAGATTGAAGCGCGTATCCCGTCGCTGCTGGAATTTGCCAATCTGACCAGCAAGCGCGATGCGAAAGTGCCAACATTGTCCGGCGGCATGAAGCGCCGTCTGACATTGGCGCGCGCGCTGGTGAACGATCCCGATGTGGTTTTTCTTGACGAGCCGACCACCGGACTCGATCCGCAGGCGCGCCATCTGATCTGGCAACGACTGCGCGAACTCACGCAGCAGGGCAAGACGCTGCTGCTTACCACGCACTTCATGGATGAGGCGGAGCGTTTGTGCCATCGCCTTGCGGTGATGGATAACGGTAAGCTCATCAGCCAGGGTTCGCCGCGCGAACTGATCGAGCAGAACATCGAGCCGCAAGTGGTGGAAGTGTTCGGCGAGACTTCCGCGCAATGGGCCAACGAACATGCGGCAAAATATTCGCAGCGCTTCGAGCTGAGCGGCGAGTCGGCGTTCTGTTATGTGCGGGATGCGCAACCGCTGGTGGCACATCTGCAGGCGCAGAGCGCCTTGCGTTATGTGCATAGACCGGCGAACTTGGAAGATGTGTTCTTGAAATTGACGGGCAGGGAGATGAGAGAATGAGTATGCAAGAATTCGCACTCCCCAAATTCAGTCTGCGCTTCTTTCCCATCTGGCAGCGGCATTGGCTGGTGTGGAAAAAAATCGCGGCGGCTTCCATCATGGGGCATCTGGCCGACCCGGTGATTTACATGCTGGGCTTGGGTTACGGCTTGGGCAGTCTGCTGCCGGAGATGGGCGGCATGTCGTATATGGCATTCCTCGCGGCGGGGACGGTGTGCTACAGCACGATGAACAGTGCTAGTTTTGAGGCGCTGTATTCCGGCTTCGCGCGCATGCATGAGCAGCGCACCTGGGAGGCGATTTTGAATACGCCCATCTCGCTCGATGATGTGGTGCTGTCCGAGATTTTATGGGCGGCTACCAAGAGTCTGATGTCCGGCATTGCGGTGCTGGCCGTCATCTGGCTGCTGGGCTTGTCGCACTCTCTGATGTCGCTGTGGATGATCCCGCTGGCCTTGCTGATCGGTCTGACCTTCGCCTCTATCGGCTTAATCATGACGGCGCTTGCACCCGCCTATGATTTTTTCATGTATTACTTCACCCTAGTCATCACACCGATGATGTTGTTATGCGGCGTGTTTTTTCCGGTCAAACAATTGCCGGAAAGTGCGCAGATAATCGCCAGCGTGTTGCCGCTGACACATGCCATTGATTTGGCGCGCCCGCTCATGAACGGCGCTATACCGCCCCAAGCCCTGCTGCATATCGGGGTGCTATTGGCTTACACGCTGTTCGGTTTTTATGTGTCGCTGGTATTGTTCCGGCGGCGTTTGTCTAAATAGGAAATCTCATGCTCTGGATCAAAGCGTTTCATATTATTTTTGTGGTGAGTTGGTTCGCCGGTTTGTTCTATCTGCCGCGCCTGTTCGTCAATCTGGCGATGGCTGTCGGGGAGGATGAGCGTTCACGCTTGCTGCTGATGTCGCACAAACTGTATCGCTTCGTTACGCCCATTGGCGCGCTGGCGCTGCTGTTCGGTACTTGGCTGTGGCTGGGTTATGGATTTTCGGGTGTGTGGTTACACATCAAATTGACGCTGGTGCTATTCCTTATTGGCTACCATTTTTATTGCGGCAAACTGCTTAGGGAGTTTGAACAGGGGCGCAATACGCACGGCCATGTCTGGTTCCGTTTTTTTAATGAAGTGCCTGTGTTGATGCTGATGGCGATTGTCATTCTCGTCACGGTGAAACCGCTATGAACGAACAATTTTTTTCTCCCTGCCCGCGTGGCTTGGAAACCCCGCTGTGTAATGAACTCACGGCGCTGGGCGCGAGCGGTATCAAGGCGGTTGATGGCGGCGTGCACTTCGCCGGTGATTGGGATTTGTGCTACCGCGTCAATCTGCACAGCCGTACCGCGAGCCGCGTGTTATGGCGCGTGGCGACGACCAGCTACAGTAACGAGCAGGATATTTACGAAACTGCATTCGCCTTGCCGTGGGGCAACTGGTTTGACGTGTCGCACACCATTCGCGTCAACATAGCCGCGATCCGTTGTCCCTTGCGGAGTCTGGACTTCGCCACGCTCAAGATCAAAGACGCGATCTGCGACAAGTTCCGCCAGCTCACCGGCGAACGTCCCAGTGTGAATACGCATGAGCCGGACATGCGCATCCATGCCTTCCTCGAAGAGACGCGCTTCACGCTGTATCTGGATACATCCGGCGATGCGCTGTTCAAACGCGGTGTGCGCCAATACACCAACATTGCGCCGCTGCGCGAAAATTTGGCGGCGGGTATTTTGTTTCTCACCGGATGGAAACCCGGCATACCTTTGCTCGATCCGATGTGCGGCAGCGGTACCTTTCTGATCGAGGCAGTACAGATGTGGCTGAACATCGCGCCCGGCATCGCGCGCCATTTCGCGTTCGAGAAGATGAAAAACTTCAATGCCAAAAAATGGCATGAGATTCGCAATCAGGCTATCGCTGCGCAGAAACCCGTTTCACCGTTGCCAATCTTCGGCAGCGATCTGTATGGCGACGAGTTGAAAACCGCGCGTATCAATTTGGAGAGTGCGGGCTTGCTCGAAGCGGTGACGCTCAAACAAGCCAATGTGCTGGAGATTCCCGCGCCGGCAGAGCAGGGCGTGCTGGTGGCGAACTTGCCTTACGGCGAACGCATGGGCGACATTGCCGATCTGGAATTGTTGTATCCGCAAATCGGCGATGCGCTGAAGCAAAAATTCGGCGGTTGGAATGCGTATCTGTTCACCTCCGATCTGCGCATGCCCAAGTTCATTCGTCTGTCCGTGTCGCGGCGCACACCGCTGTTCAACGGCGCAATCGAGTGCCGTTTGTTTGAATACAAGATGGTGGTGGGTGGTAATCGCAAGCAGTCCTAGTGGGTGTTTGGGATAGGCTTGGATTTGGAGTGAAACAGGCACGAAATTTGCTGTAATCCATGTCAAGGTTAGAAAAAGACGATTTAACCGACAAAATCGGGACATTGTGTGCCCCGATGTTTCATTTACTCCAAATGACATTGAGACCAACATGGCAATCAAAGATATTAAAGGTTTTTCCGACAAGGCCAGAGTGGATGCTGATTTGAAAGCAAAACTCCTGGCTTGCCAAAAAGTACGCGAACTTCTCACACTGGCTAGTGAGAACGGCTTCAGCTTTATCGAAGATGAGTTGTATCCGCCCAATGAGCCGCAATTCACCGCCGAGCAGCTTTCCGAAAGGCTTGTAAAAGCGTTGCTGCGCGCCTGATCCAATGGTTTCCGCAAACACCGAGAACCGGGGAGCTCCCCGGTTCTTTGTCACGTATACCGGGGTCAAGTTACCGTTCAAGCTGGTCAATGAATTACAGCCGGTTGAAGTTGAAAACCGCAATACTTACTTTAGCGGTTACTTTGATGCGCAGGGTCGTCTCACCGGATTCGATAAGCTTGCCTATAGCGAGGTCGAGCTGATGCACCGCTATGAGTATCAGGACAACGGACTGTTGCGACAGGCCGTGATCACCGACATCGACGGCGAAGTGAGCGTATTGAATTACGATGCCGAGGGCAATCTGCTGGCGGAGTGATGGTTGGCGCAGGCTTGTGCTGATATAGTTGCGCGAACGATTCCGCTCATACGCCATGCCCAAACATACTGTTCCAGATCACGCCCGCCTCGACCGTGTTGTCGCGGAAGCACGTCAGCAACGTGAATCGCGCGAAGCGGGTTATCGCGAACGCGCGCTCAAACTGTTTCCCTGGATTTGCGGCCGCTGCGCGCGCGAATTTTCCGGCGTGCGTCTGCGCGAACTCACCGTCCACCACAAAGATCATAACCACGACAACAATCCGCCCGATGGCAGTAACTGGGAATTATTGTGTCTGTATTGCCACGATAACGAACACTCGCGGGTGTTGGACGAAGCGGCGCGTAACCGTAGTGCCGATGGGCATGTGACGGCGAAACACAATCCGTTCGCCGATCTGAAATCACTGCTCAAGAAAAAAGACGATTGAACCGATAACTGTGGCGGGATTTTCATGTTGCTGTCATATATCTGACTTATTATCGCCACATGATCCAGTATGACAATTCGGAACGTTTGGTGATATTTGACCTCGACGGCACCACCGTTGACGCATTTCATGCCATCGAAAGCGCTTTTTTGCGCCACGGGATGGACATCGGCGACATCGACCGTTTTCAAAAACGCCGCAAGCTGTTTAAATTTCTGGGCGGCCTGCGCGAATTCCCCGTTAATCTGCGCCACCAGTTCGGCAAACAAAGCCGCAAACAACTGCGCGAATCATTGACCGAAATATACCGCGAAGAAGCCTGTTTATATCCCGGCATCGATACCCTGCTGCGCACTCTGTTGGCGATGCCGGACATGCGCGTTGGACTCGTCACACGCAACGTGACGATAGAGCCGGAGAAAACGCTGCAGTGTCTGTTCCGCCGCCATGACATCGATATTGAAAATTTCGATTATTTTGCGTGTATCTCGCTCAAGGAAAAGAAGACGGATTATTTAAGGTTCGCGCGCCAGTCATTCGGCATCAATCCCGCGCGGGCATACGTTTGCGGCGATGAATACAGCGACTATCAGGCGGCGATTGCGGCGGGAATGCATCCTTTGATTGTGTCTTACGGCTTCGAGAATAACTTGCGGCTGACCAAGAAATTCGACGTGCC
>JAGVIV010000202.1 GCA_020055845.1 Betaproteobacteria bacterium | reverse complement strand
CGATGACCAGGACCATACAAAGTTTACTGATTGGATTTTTCATGAGAGTTCACCTCGTTTGCATGCTTGAGTTTGATCGTGCCGGGAAAAATCCCGGCAGCGATTTCCAGGTCAATCACCGCCCGTTGATATTCGGCCAGCGTGTCGATGTACGACGATTTGAGTTCGGCGAACTGCTGGCGGGACTGAATGACCTCCACGATGCTTGTCAGACCCTGGCGATAACCGTCCTCGACCAGCTTCACATTGCTCTCCGCTCGTTTCAAAATGCCCGGCTCGTAGGATTCCAGCAAGGACGCAAGCGTTTTCACGCGGTTCAGCGCGTCGGCGAGTTCCTGCGAGATTTGGAGTTTCAGCGCCTCCACCGTTTTCTGCGCGCGGTCTTCCAGCGCCAGTGTTTCGAGGATGCGTCCCTGTTTACGGTCGAACAACGGCAACGGAATCGAAAGCTTCAAACCGACGAATTGATCCACACCTTGTGACAGAGCGCCGTCCACCACGCTTTGCTCGTGCTCGTAGCCCACGCCGATGCGCCAGGCCTCAAACCGTTCGGCTTTAGTCAACCGTTGCTCCGAGCGGGCAAGGTCCACGTCCAATTGCGCGCCGACATAGTCCGGCCTCCGATCGAGCGTTTTCGCCAGAACAAACGCAGATAACTCCGGCAAGGCTTGCAGCTCCAGTTTGCCCACCGCGATAAAATCGAAATCAGCCGGTTGGCCCAGCAACTTATTAAGTTCCAACAGTCGGCTGCGGCGTTGTGTCTCTAACACCTTCTGCCGCTGTCGCGCCTGCTGCAGCGCAATCTGGATAGTGTTGACGTCTTTCTCGGAGATCTGACCGCGTTTCAGCGCCGCCTTCATTGCCGTGAGCAGTTCTTCATTTAACCCAATCAGAAATTCCTGCAGCTTGATATGCTCCTCGGCCCTGAACAGTTCCGTGAACGCGCGGCGCACCTCGCCGACGATGCGCCGCTCCAGATTGGCCACTTCTGCTGAGGTACGCTCGATGTCCACGCGGGCCACGCCTTTCTGCGCAATGATCCGCCCGCTAACACTGAACGGCTGAACGAGGCCAGCCCCGAAGGTGTGTTCGCCCTCGTTCTTGAAGACGCTGTCAAACTTCCCGTCGACTTCTAACTCGGGGTTGGGCAACAACCCCGCCTGCACCAGCCGCGCTTTGGCCTCCTCAACGCGCATCCGCGCCGCCGCCAGTTCGCGATTGTCCGTCAACGCACTGTTGACTGCCGCGTCCAGCGTCAGCAATGGCTGTGCGAAGCCAGACGCACTCGCGGAAACAATGATGACGACTACCACTATCAGTAATTTTTTCATTTTGACCTATTCCCCTTTTCAAAAAGATACATACCGACACACTGAATCTGCACAACACAGGGGAGATGAGAACGACTCACGATGCGTGCCCGCCGGAAGGGGGCACAAATCGGGTCGTCAGACGCTCATAGGCGGAGCGCGCTGAGAAAGGGAACTCGTGGAAAGAAACGTAGGGGGCAATTCGCCCGGCGGATCGTAATCAAAAAAAGTCTTAGTGGCAGCGAACGCCATGGGCCAAACGGGGATTACCGCGACAATAAGTGTGGAAGACGGCAAAGACGCGGCAGGCTTGTGAATGCTTTGCGGTGAATTGGATACCATGCTCCTGAGAATTGAGCAACAAGCGGAAGGATTATCCTCGTGCTGCTGGCCATGGTCGGAATCGCTTTGATGGTGCTCCTTCTCGTCGCCGTGCCGATGGTCATGTCCCGGCAGCGGGTCGACCGCGACACACTTAAGACTCAAGGCGAAAAACGCCACCGCCACGACACCTGCCATCAACCGACCGACCGGCCCTATCTGTTTTCCCGTCGCTGTCAACAGTTCGCGTATCATTTGGAATTCCATCCTCCTCAAATCACAGAATACAGGATAATGTAGCTGGCAAAGATTTTTCTGTCAATAGAAATTTTGCTTGTTGGTTAACATCCATTATCAAAACATGACCCCAGTATACCCAGGACGATTAAAAAGAGCCTATGTAACGCTAAAGAGCGTTCAAACAGTTATTCTTTTGCTCAGGAAGTTATAGATTGGCACAAAGACAATGCCGATATATGCACCATAAAGAAAGCTCTCCAGAATCCCCAGGAGAAATCCGCTGAAAGTCAGCCACTTGAAAGCAGGAAGTACTGCCTCAAGGAAATCAGACATTCCGTGCAGCCTTTGAGGGGCAACCAATCCATAGAGAACACACAGGATAAATGTGATTGCCATAAAAATACCTAATGACCAGCTAACGACCCTTACATTCAGCAGCATCCTTTCCCCCCTTTCTCCTCTTTCTTTGCTTTCTTTTCAATGGAATCCCTGTCTGGATGCCCCTCATGTTTTTCATCT
>JAGVIV010000065.1 GCA_020055845.1 Betaproteobacteria bacterium | reverse complement strand
TGCTTCCTGTTTCAGGCGCGCAATCAGCGCGTGGTTCTCGCCTTCTTTTACCTGGATATGCAATTCGGGTGTGCTCACCGCATCCGGCAGCTTGTTCAATGTGGCGTTCGGGTTGCTCACCTTGCTCAGTATTTCGAGCAAGCGCGCCCCTGCATAAAGTCCGTCATCGAAACCGTACCAGCGCTCTTTGAAAAACACATGGCCGCTCATTTCGCCCGCCAGCAATGCGCCGGTTTCTTTCATCTTGGCTTTGACCAGCGAGTGACCGGTTTTCCACAGTGTCGGCTTGCCGCCGCGCTCGCGTATCCAGCTGAATAGATTGCGCGTGGACTTCACGTCGAAAATAATTTCCGCGCCTGCGTTGCGGCTCAATACATCGGCGGCAAACAGCATCAGCTGGCGATCGGGGTAGATAATTTTTCCGTCCTTGGTGACCACGCCCAAGCGGTCGCCGTCGCCGTCGAAGGCGAGGCCGATTTCGCTGTCGTTGTCGCGCAGTGCCGCGATCAGGTCTTGCAGATTGTGCGGGTCGGAAGGGTCGGGATGGTGGTTGGGGAAATTACCGTCCACTTCGCAAAACATCTCGGTCACCGTGCAACCCAGTTGGCGATACAGGTCGGCGGCGAAATCGCCCGCCACGCCGTTGCCACAATCCACAGTGATGTTGAGCGGCTTGGCCAGTTTGATGTCGGCAACGATGCGCGCGATGTTGTATTGCGAGTAGCTGCCCGCGCCGTGCGTCAGGTTTTCCGTCTCGATGCGGGTGCGCAGCGACTGGATGGTGTCGCCGGACAGGGTTTCGCCCGCCAGTACCATCTTCAAACCATTGTAGTCGGGCGGATTGTGGCTGCCGGTGATCATCACGCCGCAGTCGGTCTTCAATTGAAATGCTGCGAAATAAACCATAGGCGTGGCGACGCGGCCCACGTCGATGACGTTGATGCCGCTCTTCTGTATACCGCGCGCCAGCGCCTTGGCGAAGCCTTCGCCGGACAAGCGTCCGTCGCGCCCGATGGCGATGGTGTGCTGCTTGCGTGCGACGGCTTCCGAACCGATGGCGTGGCCGATTTTCTCGACGATGTCATCGGTCAGCGTTTTGCCGACGATGCCGCGAATGTCGTAAGCCTTGAAAATTTCTTTGGGGAAGCTGCTCATGGTTGTGTCGCCGATAGAGGGGGAATGTGCCGCAGTATTGTGTCGGGGGTAAGTTGCATCATGCAGTTGAAGTGCCCCAAGGGGCATTCGCGTTTGAAGCAGGGGCTGCACGGCAGATCAAGTTTGAGTACTTGCGCTTTGTCTGACAGCGGTGGGATGAATTGCGGGCTGCTGGAACCGAAGATGGCCAACATGGGGCGATCCAGCGCGGCGGCGATGTGCATCAGGCCGGAGTCGTTGCTGACCACCAGATCGGCGCGGGAGAGCAGGGCGATGGCATCACTCAGATCGGTCTCGCCGCATAGGTTGCGGCAGCTACCCTCGCTCAATGCGGCGATCTGCGTGCTGACCTCTTTGTCTTTGGATGAACCCAAGAGCCATACCGCATAACCGCGTTCGTGCAGCTCTTGCGCCAGTTGCGCGTAATAAGCGACCGGCCAGCGCTTGGCCGGGCCGTACTCCGCGCCGGGGCAGAATACGGCTACGGGCTGCGCCACTGTCAGGTCGAATTTACGCAATACTTGCTGGCGTTGTTCTTCCGTGACCTTCAAGCGCGGTTGCGGGATGGGATGCGGCAACACCTCGGGTGTGGCTTCGGCGAGTTGCGCGAAACGTTGCACCATCAGCGGCAGTTTTTGTTTATCCAGTTTGCGCGCATCGTTGAGCAGGCCGTAGCGCATCTCGCCGACGAAACCGATGCGTTGCGGGATGCGCGCGAAAACAGGCACGAGCGCGGATTTGAGTGAATTCGGCAACACATATGCCGCATCGTAACGGGCCGCGCGCAATTGCACGCCGAGACGGTAGCGTGCTTTGAGTTGCAGTGCACCGTGTGCAAAAGGATTGACGATGACCTCGTCGATTTCGGGTATTTGTCTGAGCAGCGATACCGTCCAGGGAGGAGCGAACAGATCGATGCGGCTGGAGGGGAAGCGTTGTTTGAGGCGCTGGAGCATGGGCTGCATCAGCATACAGTCCCCCACCCAGCTCGGGGCAACTACCAGGATTTTTTGCATGTGCAATGCGGCTTAATGATGGCCTTTGGGGAGTTCGCCCTTGAGCTTGTAGGTCGTGCCGCAGTAGGGGCAGCTTGCCGTACCCAGTTTTTCGACTGGAATCGCTACTCTGGGATGGGCGCTCCACAGCTCGCTTTTGGGTGACGGGCAGAACAGCGGCAAGGCATCTGCGCTGATTTCGATATAGCGGACTTCAGATTTCATCATTATTTTTCCTCGGTGGGCGATGTCGCTCAAACGTGATCCAGCCAATGGGCATACTTGGGATTCTTGCCGCCGACGATGTCAAAGAATGCAGCCTGCAATCGGGTGGTGATCGGGCCGCGACAGCCCGCGCCTATCGTGCGGTTGTCGAGTTCGCGGATAGGGGTCACTTCGGCGGCGGTGCCAGTGAAGAACGCTTCATCTGCGCAATAGACTTCATCGCGCGTGATGCGTTTCTCAATCAGCTCGATGCCCATGTCTTTGGCCAGCGTCACGATGGAGTCGCGGGTGATTCCTTCCAGACACGAGGTCAGATCCGGTGTGTACAGCTTGCCTTTTTTCACGATGAAAATATTCTCGCCCGCGCCTTCGGCTACATAGCCGTCCACATCCAGCAGCAGCGCTTCGTCATAACCGTCGTGCGCCACTTCCTGGTGGGCCAGAATGGAGTTGGTATAAGTGCCCACCGATTTGGAACGGCACATATTGATATTCACATGATGGCGGGTGAAGCTGGATGTTTTGACGCGTATGCCTTTGGCCATACCTTCCTCGCCCAGATACGCACCCCAAGGCCAGGCAGCCACGGCAACGTGAGTGCTGATATTGGTAGCCGCGATGCCCATGCCCTCGGAGCCGTAGAACACGATAGGGCGGATATAGCAGGACTCCAGCTTGTTGGCGCGCACCACTTCGCGCTGAGCTTCCATCAGCGTATCTTTGTCATAGGGCATCTTCATCTTGAAGATGTAGGCCGAGTTAAACAGGCGGTCGGTGTGCTCCTGCAAACGGAAGATAGCCGTGCCCTGCGTGGTCTTGTAGGCGCGCACCCCTTCAAACACGCCCATGCCGTAATGCAAAGTGTGGGTGAGTACATGGGTGGTGGCGTTACGCCAAGGCACGAGCTTGCCGTCGTGCCAGATAAAACCGTCGCGGTCAGACATTGACATGGTGCATATCCTTAAAAATTATCAATCATTGCAGAAAGCGTAATTCTAGCGTGTCTGCGCTGTTTTATGAACCTTCATTTGCGCGTGATGTGAGGGGAAAGAAATTCGCAGGCGGGTTTCCGGGCGGATTTCAAAATCGGAATCTCAGGCGCGCCCGATACGCTCCAGCTCGAGTTGCACCATATATCGTTGCACCACACTGCTGGCTTTGCCGGTCAGCTTAACGAACTCCAGACCGACGTGGTACATCTGTTCGCCGCTCTTGGTTTTGCTGGTCGGCCACAGACCGAAGACTTTAAGACTGAGCGGAATAATCCCGACTCCGGGGAAGTCGATGCTGCATTTTTCCAGAACCGCACCTTGGGAGATGATGGAGGGAGGCTCGCCTTTGATGGACAGGCCGATCCCGCCGACGCTCATATCCGCTAGGGGGGCATTGAATATCTCTTTGTCGGTCTGGATTTTGCAGAACAGCGCTTTGCTGCCTTGTGGCGTGTTCAGACGGAAGTATTCCCGGCGCTGGATGCGCTCTATCGATTTGGGAATGGGCATGAAGAAGGCATCACCGTCGGTCAGTGTCACTTTCTGCAGATTCGATGTATTCCAGCGTATCTCGACGCCGCCATTGGTGAAAAAGGTCACTTGTTTGCTGGCGACGATGCGGTCGTTGATACGGTCGTCGGGACTGATGTCCAGATAGATGGTGTCGTCCTCGCTGTCCACTTCCAGTACCGAAGACAATACGCTGATGCCTTCTGCTGTCTGGATATTGAGCGGCATGTGTTGGCGCACCATGTCCTCAAGAATAGAGACAATTTCTTTGCGGTTGTACTTGGTGAATTCGGGGTTCTCTTCACGTTGTGTCATGCTTTTCTACTCATCGATATTCAAGTTGAACGGTATCCGGGGTGCTCAGACCGGATTCTACTTTGTTTTAGCCGAGGAGATACAGTGCGGCT
Source organism: Betaproteobacteria bacterium (assembly GCA_020055845.1). Classification (GTDB taxonomy): domain Bacteria; phylum Pseudomonadota; class Gammaproteobacteria; order Burkholderiales; family Gallionellaceae; genus PALSA-1006. The sequence goes on along the minus strand of JAGVIV010000065.1, from coordinate 9,928 downwards.
TAGCCCCGCAACATCTCGCACAGATGGCGCGCGGCCTCTTCTGCTCCGCTTGCGTTTGGACGGGGAGGAAGCGGCATATCCCATAGTTCACGCAATGCGCCATGCAATTCGCCGCTTTCCAGCTCGGCTCGGCTTACTTCGCGGCACGCGCCGTTGCGCTGCAGCCAGTCCACCAGATAAGGCGTTTCCGGCCAGTCGGCACGCGTCAGATAGAGTAACGGCACCCCGCCGCACGCGGCTTCGGCGAAGGTGCCGTAACCCGGTTTGGTTAGCACGGCATCGACCGAGGCTAAAACATCTTTGAAAGACAAGCCGAGCGGCTCGAAGGCGGAGACATCCTCGCGCGTGACATGCCAGTCCGCAGGCACCAGCCAGTGCACGCCGGGGATACGCGGCCAGTTTTCCATCGGCAGACGCAACTCCATTCCACCCATGGCGACCAATACTAATTTTTCTACCGGGCGGGAGGGCAGTTTGGCTTTCAGTGCGGCGCGTTGCGGGTGGCCGATTTGAACGATGGGGGAGATGACGCGGGTATTGGAAAGCGCGGGCATTGGCATGCAAGGCTGCGGCTGCAAGAAAAATGCGGCACTGTTGTAGGCCGCAAGCATCTGCGCATGCGCTGTGCTGCTGAAATCGGCTCCTGCGCAATAGTGTTGGTATATGTCCGCCCAGTTCAGGCTGCACAGGGCAACTGCCGGTATCTGCGCGACCTGCGCGGCGGCCAGCGACAGATAGGGTATGTCGGCCAGCAGCAGATCGGGAGACAGTTCGCGCATTACTTTGGCCTCGCGCTGTACCGTGTCGTCCCAGTGCGCATGGACGCTGCGGTAAGCCGCGGCACTGTCCGCCACGCGCACATCGACGGCGCTGTCCATTTTTAAGCCGAAATCGAAAGCGGCGGGGATGTGGACGAACTCGCACTGCAGGCGTTGGCGCAAGACCGGGTAGGGCGCTGCGCTGCGTACGGTGACGCGCAGATCCGGGAGGCGCTGCGCGAGTGCGTTTAAGACCGGTGCGGTCTGGCTGATATGGCCGAAGCCGTGAAACGAGATGTCGACCAGCAGGTGCGGCATGGCTTATGCGTAGAACTGATAGTTGTTGCGTCCCTGTGCTTTGGCTCTATACATCGCGGCATCGGCACATTTGATGAGTGTTTCGCTGTCTTCGGCATTGTCCGGGAAAATGCTGATGCCCACGCTAAAAGTGACCACGATATCTTGGCCGTCGAGGGCAATGGGATGGGGGGATTCCATTGCGGTAATAATTTTTTTCGCCACATTCTCCACGTCGTCCGCATTATCGACATCGGGCAGCAAAATCATGAATTCGTCACCGCCCTGACGGCAAATCGTGTCCGACTCGCGCACGCACGATTTCAGGCGTTCAGCGACAGATTGCAGCAGGATGTCCCCCGCGAGATGTCCCATGGTGTCGTTGATGTTCTTGAATTTGTCCAGATCAAGGAACAGCAACGCGACCTTTTTTTCGTTTCTTCCCGTGGCGAGCAGCGCCAGGTCGAGACGGTCGGCGAACAGCGCGCGGTTAGGCAAGCGGGTAAGGGCATCGTAATGCGCCAGAAATTCGATTTTTTGCTCGGCGGCCTTGCGTGTGGTGATGTCCGAGAACGAGGAGATGAAGTTGATCAGCTCGCCTTTGTGGTTGCGTACCACGCCGATAGACAGCCATTCCGGATAGACCTCGCCGTTTTTGCGCCGGTTCCAGATTTCACCCTGCCACTGTCCCGCTTCATAGATGCTTGCCCACATGGTCTGGTAGAACTCGGCGCTTTGCTTGCCCGAACTTAGAATGTTCGGATTTTTGCCCATGACCTCGGCTGCGCTATAGCCGGTAATTTCGGCGAAAGCCGGATTGACCGCCACGATGTGGCGCTGCGCATCCGCAATCAGGATGGCTTCGCCGCTGCCGTGGAACATCTTGCTGAACAACTCCAGTCGTTCGTTGGCGTGTTCCAGATTGTCTAAGAGAGAGTTGAAGCTGCGCGCCATTTCTCCGATATCGGGATTACTCTCGTCCACATCGGCACGCTTGGACAGATCGTTTTCGCGCTGTATCTCGGACATGGCGGTCTGCAGTTTTTTGACTGGCTCGGCGATGTTCTTGAGGATGAGGGTGCGCACGAACCATGAAATGATGAGGGACAGGAAGATCTGGATGAGAATATGCCCGGCCCACAGCCAATTTTTGATTTCCTGCAGCGTCGCTTCTTCTTTGCTCAGGTCGATGGTGACGCTGGCCGCGCCATTGACGCTGCCAGCGCGGGTAGCATGGCAGTTGAGACAATTCGTACCGCGAAAATTTTCCTGCGCGATGAAAGGGATCACGACTCTGAGCAAGGGCGGGCCGTTGCTCACATCGATACGTTTGAAAACGACCTTGCCGTTCTGCAGCACTTCGCGATCCATCGCGTCGAGCGCCTGTTCTTCGGGCAGACCTTTGCCGAACTGGGCGATAACGCTGTCGCCGCGGATGATGCGCAGTTCTTTGATGCCCTGCGACTGCTGCATTTTGTTCAAAAGCAGTTTGCGGTTCTCGGGGTCGCTGATCTTGCCCGTGAGCATCAGCATGTTCATGCCGTTAATCAGACCGTCTGCAGTCTCGTCGGCGCGCACTTCGGCGGAGCTCATGATTTGCTCCTCAAAACGCGCGATGACCCGTTCCATGGACAGAAAAAACAGAATGATCAGCGAGCCCTGGATGAGGATGTGCAGTTTTTCCTGAACACCGAGCCCGTGCCACTTTTTGATAATGCGATTCATCACGTCTCCCCCTGTTGTCCGCTATGTTGCGGACTATTGTTCAATCGAGCTTGATGAAGTGTTCGCGATAATGTTTCATCTCTTCTATGGATTCGTAGATGTCGGCAAGTGCTTCGTGTTTGCCGTGTTTTTTCACGCCCTTCGCCATCTCTGGCTTCCAGCGTTTGGCCAGCTCTTTGAGTGTGCTCACATCCAGATTGCGGTAGTGGAAATACTCCTCCAGTTGCGGCATCCAGCGCGCCATGAAGCGCCTGTCCTGACAGATAGAGTTGCCGCACATCGGCGAGGTGCGGATTGGGACGTATTCTTTGAGAAAGGCAAGGCATTGTTCCTCGACTTGCGCCTCGTTCAGGGTCGAGGCTTTGACGCGCTCGATCAATCCGGATTTGCCATGGGTGGATTTGTTCCAGTTGTCCATCCCGTCCATGATGCTGTCGCTCTGGTGAACCACCAGCGTCGGCGATTCGGCCACGGTATTGAGATCGTTATCGGTGATGACGATCGCCACCTCGATGATATGGTCTGTTTCCGGCACAAGCCCGGTCATCTCCATGTCCACCCAGATAAGGTAATTTTGATTTTGTGCCATAATCGACGCCTATGAATTAATCAGCCTTGCGGGGCATATTGTGTCACATTGACACGGTTAGTAGCCAGACGCGTGAAGGCATATATATTATTTATCCGATGACAACTTCAATATTCAGCATCATCTTCCTCTGTTTTGTAGCCCTCAGTACCTTGGTAAAGCTTTGGCTGGCAAGGCGTCAGCTGCACTATGTGAGTGCCCGTCGCAGCGAAATACCGGTGGCATTTCACGACAAGGTCACCCTGGAAGGGCACCAGAAGGCCGCCGATTACACCTGCGCCAAGACGCGTTTTGCTTTGCGCAGCGTGATATTCGAGAGCGCATTGCTGCTGTTTTTTACGCTGGGGGGCGGTATCCAACTGCTCAACGACTGGGCGCTTGTCACCTTTGACAACCCGCTATTGCAGGGAATGGGCATCATCGTGAGTGTGCTGATTATCGGCGCAGTGCTCGAAATTCCGTTCGGTCTGTACAGTACTTTTGTCATCGAAGCACGTTTTGGTTTCAACAAGATGACCCTGTCGCTGTATGTGCTGGATGCGTTAAAGGGACTCGTGCTGGGTGCGGTTCTCGGTCTGCCTTTGTTGTGGGGTGTGTTGTGGCTCATGCAGCAGATGGGCACGTATTGGTGGATTTATGTGTGGGGCGTATGGGTAGGTTTCAATTTGTTGCTGCTGTTCATTTACCCGAGCTTCATCGCGCCGCTGTTCAATAAGTTTCAGCCCATGCAGGACGAGGCCACAAAAACGCGCATAGATGCTTTGCTGCGGCGCTGCGGTTTCACCTCCAGCGGTCTGTTCGTCATGGACGGTTCCAAACGCAGCACGCACGGCAATGCGTATTTCACCGGTTTCGGAAAAACCAAGCGCATCGTGTTTTTTGACACACTGCTGCAACGCCTGAGCCCCGCCGAGATGGATGCCGTGCTGGCGCACGAGCTGGGCCACTTCAAACACCGTCATGTGGTGCAGCGTATCGCGGTGACATTTGTTGTAAGCCTCGGCTTCCTGTGGCTGCTGGCGCAACTGATGCAATCCGCATGGTTTTATCAGGGGCTGGGTGTGACTGCGCAATCCACGGCACTGGCTTTGCTGCTGTTCTTCATGGCACTGCCGGCCTTTACTTTTCTGATGCAGCCGCTGTTCTCCTGGTATTCGCGCAAACACGAATTCGAGGCCGATGACTATGCGGCCGCGCAGACCAATGCCAATGATCTGGCCACGGCGCTGGTCAAGTTGTATCAGGACAATGCCAAGACACTCACGCCCGATCCGGTATATGCCGCGTTCTACGAGTCGCATCCTCCCGCGCTCGAGCGTATCGCCCATTTGCAGCGCCAGCCCATAGTGCCTTTAGCTTGAGTGATTCGCCGCTACAACAGGGTCTGATCACCGCCGCTTTCGGGCGGCATTATCTGGTTGAACTGGAGGACGGCGAGGTGCTGGAGTGTGTGCCGCGCGGCAAGAAGAGCGAAGTCGCGTGCGGCGACCGGGTGGAGCTGCAGCGCAGCTCCGCCGACCAGGGCGTGATTGAACGCACCCTGCCGCGCAGCTCTTTGCTATACCGCTCCGATGCCTTCCGCCAAAAAATTATCGCGGCCAATGTCACCCAGATCATTTGCGTGGTGGCGGTGGAGCCTTCGTTCAACGACGAACTGCTGGCGCGCTGCCTCATCGCCGCGCATGATCAGAATCTGGAAACGCTCATCGTGCTGAACAAATGCGACCTGCCCGCCGATGCGGCGCGCGCAACACTCGCGCCGTACCGCGCCATTGCTTACCGCGTGCTGGAGCTTTCCGCGATCCGTGACACCGCACTGCTGCGTCCTTTGCTGCAAGGCCACACCAGTGTGCTGGTCGGGCAGTCCGGCATGGGAAAATCTACCCTCATCAATACCCTGCTGCCGGAAGCGAAAGCGGCCACGCGCGAAATTTCCACGGTGCTGGATTCCGGCAAACACACCACCACCCATGCGCGTCTGTACCATCTGGATGCACACAGTCATTTGATAGACTGCCCCGGGGTACAGATGTTCGGGCTGCATCACCTGAGTCTGGGTGATATAGAGGCTGGATTCGTCGAGTTTGCAGCGTATCTGGGGCAATGCCGTTTTCACAATTGCAGCCACACACACGAACCGGACTGCGCGCTGCTCAACGCGGTGGCGGCGGGAAAAATAGATGCGCGGCGTATGAAGCTGTTTCAGGATATAAGCCGTCCGGTGAGGGATGTGCATGGTCGTTGAACTTTGTACACAGGGGAACATTCTTGTGCGCCGTGTTCCCCGTGGCTTGAATCAGGGATTTTAGGATCAGAAGGAATCACGCATGAACGATCAAACCGAACATAAGCTCCGCTTGCAAGAAGTGCTGACTATGCTGGTGAGCGACGGACTGCTCGGACAGCGCGAGGCGGATGCGCTGAGTGCCGAACGCAAATTGCACCGGCAGGATCAGCATCCTTTGCTGCTCATCGCCGACAAATCGTTCAAATCGGCATTGCCTCCGCACAAGACCCTGACCCTGGAAGCACTCACGGAATGGCTGGCGCAGCGGGTGGGGGTGGCGTACATGCACATTGATCCGCTCAAGATCGATTTTTCCAGCGTCACCGATTTGATGTCCAATGAATATGCCGGACGTTTCAGTATCCTGCCTTTGCAGGTGACCGCGAACGAAGTGGTGGTGGCGACTGCCGAGCCGTTTTTGCGCGAATGGGAGAAGGTGGTCAAACACATCTCGCGCAAAGAAGTGCGCCGTGTGTTGGCTTCGCCGCTGGACATCAACCGTTATCTGGCCGAGTTTTACAATCTGGCCAAGTCGATCAAAAGCGCCGCGCAAACCAATTTGGGCAACACCTCCGGCGGTGCCTCGTTCGAGCAGCTGGTGGAGCTGGGCAAGAGCAAGAGTTCTTTCGATGCCAATGACCAGCACATCGTGCATATCGTCGACTGGTTGTGGCAATACGCTTTTGACCAGCGCGCCTCGGACATCCATATCGAGCCGCGTCGCGAATTCGGCCTGATCCGTTTCCGTATCGACGGTGTGTTGCATCAGGTGCACCAACTGCCCATGTCGGTGATCAACGCCATGACCAGCCGTATCAAGCTGCTCGGACGCATGGACGTGATGGAGAAACGCCGCCCTCAGGACGGGCGTATCAAGACGCGCACGGCGGAAGGGCAGGAGGTTGAGCTGCGTCTTTCGACGCTGCCCACGGCGTTCGGCGAAAAACTGGTGATGCGTATCTTCGACCCGGAAGTGCTGGTGCGCGATTTTGCTGACTTGGGTTTTTCGGAGGAGGACGGCGCGCGCTGGCAGCAAATGACGCAGCGCCCCAACGGCATCATCCTCGTGACCGGCCCCACCGGTTCGGGCAAAACCACCACGCTGTATTCCACGCTCAAACATCTGGCCACGCCCGAGGTGAATGTCTGCACCATCGAAGACCCCATCGAGATGATCGAGCCTGCGTTCAACCAGATGCAGGTGCAGCACGGTATCGACCTGAGCTTTGCTGACGGCGTGCGCGCTCTGATGCGGCAAGATCCGGATATCATCATGGTGGGCGAGATACGCGATCTGGAGACGGCGGAAATGGCCATTCAGTCCGCGCTCACCGGCCATCTGGTGTTCTCCACGCTGCATACCAACGATGCACCCTCCGCCATCACCCGCTTGCTTGATCTGGGCGTGCCGCCTTATATGATCAGCGCTACTGTGCTCGGCATCATGGCGCAACGTCTGGTGCGCACCCTGTGTCCGCATTGCAAGAAGCCGCATGATATGAGCGACATCGACAATGAATTGTGGGATCACCTGGTTGCGCCGTGGAAATCCAATCGTCCCGCACAGATACACAACAACGAAGGTTGTCTGGAATGCCGTATGACGGGCTTTAGCGGGCGTGTCGGTATCTACGAATTGCTGCTGATGACTCCCGATCTGCGCAAACTCATCAGCGACAAGACCGACGTGGCCGCGCTACGCGAACAGGCCGCGCGCGAGGGCATGAAACCCTTGCGCATCTCCGGTGCTTTGAAAGTGGCGGCGGGAATGACGACGCTGGAAGAAGTGGTTAAGGTCGCGCCGCCGGCGAACTGAACGCGTTTCAGGGGCGGGGAGTGGTGATCGCTCAGGCGGAGACAAGCAGCGCAAGCTGTTCAGGGCTGAGATAACACCACTCACCCTCGTCCAGCCCTAGGGTTGCCACGGTGAGTTTGCCGATCTGCGCGCGGTTTAACGCCGTGCAATGATTACCCGCCGCTGCCAGCATACGTTTCACCTGATGGTATTTTCCCTGTTCCAGCACGATCTCCAGTTGATGTTCGCCCAGCTTGTTGCAGACCAGCGCGGCCAGCGGGGCGGGTTCGTCGTTGAGTTTTACGCCGCCCAATAGTTTGCTCACGAGTTCGTCCGTCACCGGCTCATGGGTAGTGGCGACATACACTTTGGGGATATGGCTCTTGGGGGAAGATTGCGCGTGGATGAATGCACCGTCGTCGGACATCAGCAGCAGACCCGTGGTGTCGTGGTCGAGGCGGCCGACCGGCTGCACGTCGCGATGCGAGAACTGTTCGGGTAGCAGGCTCAGCACGCTGGGGTGATGGCTGGGCTTGCGCGAGCATTCGTAATCGACCGGTTTATTGAGCGCGATATACAGATGTTCGCGGTATAACCACTCATCGTCATAAACGGAGAAGACCAGATTGTTGGTTTCAAACTCGGTGCGGAAGTCATCGACCTTCGTTCCGCCTATGCTCACTTCACCGTCTTCGATTAACTTGCGGCACCACTTGCGTGCGCCAAAACCCTGCGCTTGCAGGATGCGATCTAGGGATAATTTACTCATGGCGGAAATGTAGCAGATGCCGCATCGTCTTTGAAGTTGCTTCTGCTAGACTGCGGCGAATTTTTTGAAAAACTTATCTGATTATTCTCAAAGTTTAGGGGATTGCGCGGCACCGTTTTGCTCCCTTCTCTCGCAGGCGGGAGAAGGGGCGGGGATGAGGGGTTGTGCATTGATGCCAACTTTGTTTAGTCTGAACGCCCCTCACCCTAACCCTCTCCCGCCTGCGGGAGAGGGAATGCAGAACTTCAGGGACTATCAGAAAAACTTATGGCACTTGATCGTCAATCCGGCTCACACACTGCAAGCAAGACAATTCCCCGCACCGCGTTCGTCATCGGTGGCGGTATCGCGGGATGTGCTGCAGCTTATGCGCTTGCCAAGCGCGGCATAGCCGTTACCCTCATTGACCGCGCTCCGCAGCTTGCCAGCGCCGCCTCCGGCAATCCGTGCGGCATCCTGCACGCGCGTTTCGGTGCGGGTGACAATCCTTTGCATAACTTTGTGCGCGAGGCTTACCTCCATGCGCTCAAGTTGCTGGATGAGGTGCTGCCGGTCGATGGTGTGATGCGCGCCGAGTGCGGCCTGCTGCAATTGGCTTGCAAGCCGGTGGAAGAAAAACGTATCGCGCGTCTGGCGGAAAAAGAATGGCCTGCGCATTTGCTGCAGTTCGTCGATGCGGCGCAGGCGGGGCATCTGGCGGGTGTCGAAATGAAATACGGTGGGCTGTGGTTTCCCAGGGGAGGCTGGGTTGTGCCGCCTGCGCTGTGTGCCGCTCTTGTGCGCGATGTACGCATCACTCAACGCTTGGGGCATGAGGTGGTTGCATTGGAACAGAGCGCCGCAGGGTGGCGCGCCAGCGGGCTGGATGCGCAAGGCCAAGCGTGGAGCCAAGAGGCCGAGGTTGCGCTGGTGTGTTGCGCGCATGCAGCCAAGAAACTCGCGCCGTTTGCACACTTCCCGCTGATTCCGGTGCGCGGGCAAATCACCGAAGTGCCGCAAAGCCCTGCCAGCAAGGCATTGCAGGCGGTCGTTTGTGGTGACGGATATTGTGCCCCGGCAGTGAATGGCGTGCATGTCATTGGGGCGACCCATGCTTTCGAGGATGAATCGACCGAACTGCGTGTCGCCGATCATGCCGAGAATCTGGCGAGTCTGGCGGAATATGCTCCCGCTGTGCGGCAGGCATTGGGAGAAGTCGATGCCGTCACATTGAACGGCAGGGCCGCAATCCGTTGCTCCGCCCCCGGTTCGATGCCGTTGGTGGGCAAGGTGCAGCAAGGTCTGTATTGCAGCCTCGCCCACGGTACGCGCGGCCTGTTGACTGCGGGGATTGCGGGCGAAGTGCTGGCGGCGCAGATATGCGGCGCGTTGCCGCCGCTGCCGAAATCGATTCTGGATGCACTTGATCCGTTACTAAGAGTCCGACATCAAGGATAATACGCAGTATGAAAAAAGCACTTCCTCCCGAATACCCCGAAATCCGCGCAGGCCAATCCATCGAATTGCTGAAAGCGCTGCACATCCTCACGCGCGACGGCAAGATGAATCAGGACTCGCGCCGCAAGTTGAAGCAGGTCTATCATCTGTACCAGTTCATCGAACCGTTGTTGCTCGAAGCGAAGCAGGAGAAGGGCGCGATTACGCTGGTGGATCATGGCGCAGGCAAGTCGTATCTGGGCTTTATCCTGTACGACCTGTTCTTCAAGGC
>JAGVIV010000209.1 GCA_020055845.1 Betaproteobacteria bacterium | reverse complement strand
AGGCTGGTCAGGGGATTTCGGCGAGGACTGTTTGAGCACGTGGCCGCGTAGCGGATCGTGCGAGTTCCGCAGCCGCCTGAGCAGTCGAGCAACGCAGGGAACCCACGAAGTGGGCGGCAAACCGGGGTCGCCTTTTCTTGGGTTACTTTCTTTTTGGCGAAGCAAAAGAAAGTGACTAGCTGTCGGGCTACCCCCGACGGTTTTGATTTTCTGGGCATCGCTTCGCTCAGCCCAGCCTACATGCAGAGATATAAACTTGAACCAGCAACCCGAAAATAAAAAAATCGTCGAAGTCTCCGCCGCCGTCCTGCAACGTCCCGATGGCACCTTCCTCCTCGCGCAACGCCCCGCCGACAAAATCTGGGCCGGCTATTGGGAATTCCCCGGCGGAAAAGTGGAGCCGGGCGAAACGGCGCACCATGCGCTGGTGCGCGAGCTGCGCGAAGAGCTGGGCATTGAAGTGCAGACCGCCTACCCGTGGCTTACGCGAGTATTCACTTATCCGCATGCCACCGTGCGCTTGAGCTTCTTCCGTGTGACGGAGTGGACTGGCGAGATGCATCCGCATGAAGGTCAACAATTCTCTTGGCAAGCGCCCCTCTCCCACGAAGGGGAGAGGGAACTGTTAGCGGTATCGCCAATACTTCCCGCCAATGCACCCATCCTACGTGCGCTGGAATTGCCGTCGCTGTATGCGATCAGCAATGTCGCGGAGCTGGGCGTTGAGCCGTTCTTGATTAGCCTGCAAGCCAAGCTGGATAAGGGCTTGCGCTTAATCCAGTTGCGTGAAAAAGATCTCGCGCCGGAAGCTTTGCGAGTGCTTGCTCAGCGCGTGGTAGTGCTGGCACATGCGCGCGGTGCGAAGGTGTTGCTCAATGGTGATGTGGCGCTGGCGCAGGAAGTGGGCGCTGACGGCGTGCAACTGAGTGCGACGCAACTGGCCGCATTAAGTGAACGTCCCGCGGTGGATTGGTGTGGAGCGTCGTGCCATAACGCGGAAGAATTGCGCCGTGCAGAAGTATTAGGTTGCGACTTCGCGTTGCTCTCCCCGGTGTTGCCGACTCAATCTCATCCGGGTGCGGCGCATCTGGGTTGGGAAAATTTCTCGGCGATTGCGGCGGGTTCAACGATACCGGTGTATGCGCTGGGCGGGCTGACTCACGGGGATATGCAGACTGCCTGGATACACGGTGCGCACGGCATCGCGTTGCTGCGTCAGGCCTGGGTTTCCTGATCGCCGGAATCGCGTTCGCGCACTTCGACGCGATAGTCTTCGTTCGCCCATTTGCCCAGATCAATCATCTTGCAGCGTTCGCAACAGAACGGGCGGTAGCGGTTGGCGGTGTCCCAGACGTGTTCTTTGCCGCATTGCGGACACGCAACGACGGGTGGTTTTTGCTTGGTCATTACAGGGAGCAGAAGGTGAGATCGAAAGGGACGTCGTTGTCGTAGAGGCTGGTCTTGGCCGCGTAGTCGGCGGTCACGAAGCGGATGTTCAATGCGTATTTGTTGGCGCTGACTTCGGGGATGCAGGGCAGGTCGGAACGGATGTTGATGTTCAGCATCTGTGCCACCTTGCCGCCCTGCATTTGTTGGAAGCTGCCGTTGCTGGCGGTGAAGTGATGCACCTTGCCGCTTTCGCGCAACAGTTTAAGAATGATGGTGAAACCTTCCTGCAGCGGCAGCATGGGGTTGAGCCAGCTTTGCAGATAGTCGCGGCGCACTTCGATACTCTGATGCTGCCAGTAGTGATAGGAGGGCAGGTCGAATTCGCATACGCCGCCGGGGATGCAGGCGCGCTGTTTGATACCCATGAGCCATTCGTTGTCGCGCAGATGCTGGCCGATTTTGCCGTTCATGGCGAGCAGGTCGGTGCTCGCACCGTCGATTTCGTTGAGGATGGTTTCCAGCGCGACTTCGGAGATGGCGGGGTTGCTATGCAGCGCGGCCAGCGTTTTTTTCTGGCGTTCGAGTTCTTGCAGCAGGTCGGATTTGAGATCGGCGCGGGCGGCAACTTCCAGAATCTCGAATAACACACCGAGTGCGGCATGATGGTCGAGACTGTCCTCGCGTGTGATGAAGCGTTCGATTCGAGTGAAGAGATCCTCCAGCCGCAGCAGGGTGCGCACGCGCTCATTCAAAGGAAACTCGTAGCTAATCATCGAACAGTCTATGAGGTGGTTGTATTTGGTTTGCAACGATATAGAGAGTGTGCCATCGCGTCAATCGCTTCGCGCGGCAATTGTCAAATATTTACTGTGCAGCCGGTCAACTTGTTCGTCCAGGTCGCCCGCTTGCCCTTCGTTGCTGATGATGTCGTCGGCCAGCGCCAGACGCTGCTTGCGGTCTATCTGCTGCGCCATGATGGACTCTACGGCCGCGCGATCCAGGCCGCTGCGCTGCATGGTGCGGGCGATCTGTAGCTCTTCGGGGCAGTCGACGACCAGCGTGCGCCCAAGTCCGGGGCGATAGCCCGTGCTCTCGAACAACAGCGGGACGACCAGCAGGGTGTAGGGCGCAGGGCTTGCTGTTGCGCTCTTGCGCCAGCTTTGTTCGCGTATGAGCGGATGCAGGATATTTTGCAGGCGTTGTTTCTGTGCGGGGTCGGCAAACACCAGTGCGCGCATCTTTGCCCGGTCGAGTGCGCCATGGGCATCGATGTATTCGTCGCCGAACGCCGCGCGTATCGCCGCGATGGCCGCACCGCCGCTGTGGGTGAGTGCGTGCGATATGACATCGGTGTCGATGATGCGTGCGCCGTGCTGCGCGAACAGCTTTGCCACGGTACTTTTGCCGCTGCCGATGCCGCCGGTGAGCCCGATTAGAAGCGGGGGGGCACTCATTGCGCCGCGATGAAGTGCAGATACATCCGCGTGATACTGTCGCCCCAGAACAGCGCAATCAAGCCGCCGCCTGCCAGATACGGGCCGAAGGGGATGGGGATGTCGCGACCGTGTTTGACCGCGAGGATGAGGGTGATGCCGACCGCTGCGCCGACCACGGAAGACAGCAGGATGACCAGCGGCAGCATCTGCCAGCCCAGCCATGCACCGATGGCCGCGAGCAGTTTGAAGTCACCGTAACCCATGCCTTCTTTGCCGGTGGTGAGTTTGAACAGCCAGTACACACCCCACAGCAGCAGATAGCCGCCAATGGCACCGCTCACGGCATCGGGCAGGCTGACGAAGGTCTCCCCCAGATTGAACAGCAGTCCGAGCCAGAGTAGCGGCAGGGTGATGTCGTCGGGCAATAGCTGGGTATCGAAGTCTATCCAGGTCAGCGCGATGAGCGCCCAGATGAAGAAAATGGCGGCCACGCCCGCCATGCCGAAACCGAAATGCCATGCCGCATATGCGCTCAACAGGCCGCTGAGGGTTTCAACAACGGGATAACGCGGCGAGATGGGTGCTTGGCAGCCTTTGCATTTGCCGCGCAAAAACAGATAGCTGATGACCGGGATATTTTCCAGCGCGCCAATCTTGTTGCCGCAATGCGGGCAAGCCGAGCGCGGTGTGGACAGGTTGTACGGGGCTTCTTCTGTGTTTGTTGCACCGGACAGCTCCGCGCACTGCATGCGCCAGCCGCGTTCCAGCATTTTGGGCAGGCGGTGGATGACGACGTTCAGAAAACTACCGACCAGCAAACCGAGCAGACCGCAGACAATGGCGAATACAAGGGGATCGGATTTGAAGAGGTGGAAGAGTTCAGTCATCGTAGTCCCGGCTAGGGTTGTAAAAAAGGCGCGGCGAGAGCCGCGCCTGTTGGTGTCGCGGGTACTTTACCCGACGGCTTGACCCATCTTGAAGATCGGCAGATACATGGCCACGACCATGCCTCCGATGAGCGTCCCCAGCACCACCATGATGACCGGTTCCATCAGGCTGGACAGGGCTTCCACGGCATCGTCCACTTCGGCTTCGTAGAAGTCCGCCACCTTGGACAGCATGCTGTCGATGGAGCCGGATTCTTCGCCGATGGCGACCATCTGTAGCACCATGCTGGGAAAGACATTGGTGTTCTGCATGGACACGGTGAGGCTGTTACCCGACATCACTTCGCGCTGGATGGCTTTGGTGGCATCGGCATAGACTGCGTTACCCGAAGCTCCCGCAACCGAGTCGAAGGCCTCCACAAGCGGGACACCGGCGGCGAACATGGTGGACAAGGTGCGCGTCCAGCGCGCGATAGTAGCTTTGCGTACCAGTGCGCCAAACACCGGCACTTTAAGCATCAGTTTATCCATGGCGCGCTGCATCGCTTTGCTGCGCTTCCAAGTGTAGAAGAACCAATAGCCGCCGCCGCCGATGACACCGAAGATCGCCCACCACCAGGTAACGAAGAAGTCGGACATGGCCATCACCACCAGTGTCGGTGCGGGCAGATCCGCACCGAAGTTCTTGAACATTTCTTTGAACGCCGGGATAACGAAAATCATGATCACGGCGGTGATGACGAAGGCGATGACGATGATGGAGATGGGATAGAACAGCGCCGATTTAATTTTGCTCTTGATGGCCTGTATCTTTTCTTTATAGGTCGCCAGGCGATCCAGCAGACTGTCCAAAATACCCGCTTGTTCGCCCGCGCCTATGAGGTTGCAGAACAGGTCGTCGAAGAACAGCGGGAATTTGCGGAAGGCCTGCTCCAGACTGCTACCGGTTTCGACATCGGTTTTGATGTCGAGCAACAGGCGCGCCACGGCGGGATTGTCGTGGCCCTTGCCCACGATGTCGAATGCCTGCAACAGCGGCACGCCGGATTTCAGCATGGTGGCGAGTTGGCGGGTGAACAGGGTGACATCTTTTTCGGAGACGCTGCCGCCGGTGCGGGCGCTCTTTTTGATCTTGGTGACGGTGATTCCCTGGCGGCGCAGGTGCGCCGACACACTGGCTTCGCCAACCGAGTGCATTTCGCCTTTGACGATTTTGCCGCTCTTGTCTTTGCCTTCCCAGACATAGCGCTGTTCTTTGGATTTTTCCGTCTTTTTTGCAGTTGCCATGCTGTTTCCTCAACTCAAGAGTGACATCAACGAGTGATTAGAATTTTTAACAAGTCTCACCAATAGGCGGGATTATAAAGGTTTTTTGCATCATGCTTGGCTTTGATGCCTTTGTAAAGCGGCTAATCCGGCTTGTGCGCGGGGACGACGAAGATGCGTGCGACCTTCACCACGCGATCCTGCGTCTGCATAATCTCAATCGGGTAGCCGCTGATCTTCAAGCTGGTGCCCGCTTCGGGAATGTCCTCCAGATGTTCCAGAATAAGCCCGTTTAAAGTTTTTGCGCCGTCGAGCGGAAAATGCAGACCCATCTTGCGGTTCAGGTCGCGCAGCAGGGTGCTGCCTTCGATGAACAGACTGCCGTCTTCCTGGCGGAAGAATTTGCCGGTCTGCGCGGGCGACTGGGTGGTGAAGTCGCCCACGATTTCTTCCAGAATATTTTCCAGTGTCACCAGCCCAAGCAGTTCGCCGTATTCGTCCACGATCAGTCCCAGACGCAGATGGCGCTCCTGGAAGTGTTGTAATTGCGTGAGCAGGGTGGTGTCGGCGGGAATGAAATAGGGTTCCAGCAACAGTGCCTTCAAATCCTCCGCGCAGAAACTTTCCTGCTGCAGAAGCGCGAGGGTCTTGCGCACATGCAAGATGCCGACGATGTTGTCCAGCGCATCCTGATACACGGGCAGCAGCGTGTGGTGGCAGGTCGCCAATTGCTGTTTCAACACTTCCGTGTCGGCATTGAGGTCGAGTGCCTCAATCTGGTTGCGCGGTACCATCACGTCGTCGACCACCACGCGTTCCAGATCGACCAGATTGAGCAGCATCTTTTGATGGCGCTGCGGCAGAAATTGCTCGGCTTCGAGCACCAGCATGCGCACCTCTTCTAAGCTGACTTTCTGCGTGCTGTGGTCGGTCTGCACTTTGATGCGCAGCAGGCTGAGCGCGCCGCGCACGATGCTGGTGGCGATAAAGACCACGGGATAGAACAGTTTGATAAAGAAGGACAGCGCATAGCTGGCGGTGAGTGCGACGCGTTCAGGATGGCTGGCCGCAATCACCTTGGGCATGATTTCGCTGAACACCAGAATGATGAAGGTGATGGTGAGCGTGCCGGCGACGAGCGCGGTGTTGTTGTCGTGACCGAATAAACGCAGGATGATGATTTCTGTGAGTGTGGCGGCTGCCACATTGAGCAGCGTGTTGCCGAACAGGATAGAACCCAGCAGCTTGTCTGTCTTTGCCAGCAATTTGGAGGTAAGTTTCGCTCCCCTGTGCCCTTTGCGCACCAGATGATTCAAGCGATGGCGGTTGATGGCCATCATGCTGGTTTCGGAAGAGGAGAAAAAACCGGACAGTATAAGAATGACTACGAGGGCGAAAAACAGCGTGCCCAATGAGAACTCGTCCAAAGCGTGAAGCCTGTATTAATGAGATGCGCGCAGTATCGGGGAGGGGAGGGGGAGTGTCAAGGAAGCAGGATTTGGAAATTAGGATTTTGGATTTTAGGAACTAGGGAGCAGACTTTGGACCCTGCTTCTTCTTATCTAAATCCTAAATCCCAGTTCCTAGTTCCTCGTTTTTGAATCCTGTTTATATGCCCACACCATCAATCCTGCACCCGCCAGCACCATTGGCAGACTCAGCCACTGCCCCATGCTGACACCGAAAGTCATGAGGCCAAAGATGCCGTCGTCCGGGGTGCGTGTGAATTCGCCGAGGAAGCGGAAGCAGCCGTAGGCGGCAATCGACAGGCCGAGTACCGCACCGGTGGGGCGAGGTTTGCGCGAATACAGCCACAGCAGCGTGAACAGCGCCACGCCTTCCAGCGCGAATTCGTACAGTTGCGAGGGATGGCGCGGCAGATTGTCCACTTGCGGAAATACCATACCCCAGGGCACATCAGTCGGCCGCCCCCACAGTTCACCGTTAATGAAATTGCCGATGCGTCCGAACGCGAGTCCGGGCGGTGTGAGCGGCGCGATGAAATCCATCAGTGCGAGCCACTGGATATTGCGTCCGCGCGCGAACAGTGCCATCGCGATCAATACGCCGAGAAAGCCGCCGTGGAAAGACATGCCGCCTTCCCATACGGCAAGGATTTTGGCCGGATGCGCAAAATAGTAGCCGGGGTTGTAGAACAATACCTCGCCCAAGCGGCCGCCCAGCACCACGCCCAGCACTCCGTAGAACAGCAGATCGTCGAGAAATTTATCGTCGGGTATTAAAGATTGCTTTTCTCGTTCGCCTCCTCGCCCGCTTGCGGGAGAGGATTGAGGAGAGGGCATTGGTAACGCAGAGCGTAGACGCTTCCGGCCCAGCCAGATGAAGGCGGCAAAGCCGAGCAGATACATCAGCCCGTACCAGTGGATACCGAAGGAGCCGAGGTGAATGGCGATGGGGTCGAATTGCGGATGGGTCAACATAGTATGTAAATTTACCACAGAGCAAGTGATTTTAATGCTGGCAATTGGCGATATGTGCGATTTAGAACAGACAAGTGGTGTATCGAGGTTTAGTATGAAAAGTGGTTGCGAGGCGATGTGTGTATTTTTTGATTAGATGTTATTTCATATGTGTTTGCCGCTTTAATTTTTGAAACTGATTAAGGAGATTATCATGTTCAAGCAATCCATCATTGTTGCTGCTGCGTTGGGCGTTTCATCGCTGCTTGCCGGTGTTGCAATGGCTGCCGAACCGGTTAAGGATCAAACGCAAGCTCGTCAAACCTTGCGCGAGCCGGTGTATGGCAGTCAGTTGATGACAGCCGAGGAGAGAAGGGATTACAGACAAAAGATGCAGAGTATGAAAACACAGGAGGAGCGTGAAGCGTTTCGTGCGGATCATCATAAGTTAATGCAGGACAGAGCCACCGAGAAAGGTATGGCTTTGCCGGATATGCCCACGGCAAAAGGAATGGGTCGGCCGGATATGCCCGCTGCCGCTGATCGTGGGATGGGAGGGCCGCAAGAGAATGGCGGGAGGGGGAATGGTATGGGGCAAGGCATGCGCGGGCGCTGATTTGCACATTCAGATTTTCGGTGTATTTATATGGGCGTTTCCGGAGAAATCGGGACGCCTGTTTTTTTGAGCTTGTTTAAAAGTCGTGCAAGTTAATTGCCAACATAAGGCAATCATGGCACTTCCTCTTGCTCAGGCATGGCTTGGGCGGCGAATTGCAAAGTATGCGAATAGGTAAGGCATACCTTCTTGCCGTGGTTTAGAATTGTTGCTTCATTAATTTTGTTTGGAACTCGCATTATGCCCCAATATCGTTCTCGCACTTCCACTCATGGCCGCAATATGGCCGGTGCACGCTCCTTGTGGCGTGCCACCGGCATGAGCGAAGGCGACTTCGGCAAGCCCATCATCGCTATCGCCAATTCCTTTACCCAGTTCGTGCCCGGCCACGTTCACCTCAAGGACATGGGGCAACTGGTGGCGCGCGAGATCGAGAAGGCGGGCGGCATCGCCAAAGAGTTCAACACCATCGCCGTGGATGACGGCATCGCCATGGGGCACGACGGCATGTTGTATTCGCTGCCTTCGCGCGACCTGATCGCCGATTCGGTGGAATACATGGTCAACGCGCATTGCGCCGACGCGCTGGTATGCATCTCCAATTGCGACAAAATCACGCCGGGTATGCTGATGGCGGCGATGCGTCTGAATATTCCGGTGGTGTTTGTTTCTGGCGGGCCAATGGAAGCGGGCAAAGTGAATTGGCAGGGCAAAGTCAAAGGTCTCGATCTGGTAGATGCGATGGTGGCTGCCGCCGACAGCCGTGTGAGCGACGAAGAAGTGGATGCCATCGAGCGCTCTGCCTGCCCGACCTGCGGTTCCTGTTCCGGTATGTTTACCGCGAACTCGATGAATTGTCTGACCGAAGCGCTGGGTTTGAGTCTACCGGGCAACGGTTCGCTGGTGGCTACACACGCCGAGCGCAAGCAATTATTCCTGCGCGCCGGTCGCTTGGCTGTCGAGCTGGCTAAGCGTTATTACGAGCAGGATGATGCCTCGGTGCTGCCGCGCAGCATCGCCACGTTTGATGCGTTCGAGAACGCGATGACGCTGGACATTGCCATGGGCGGCTCGACCAATACGGTGCTGCATCTGCTTGCCATCGCGAGCGAAGCCGGTGTGGATTTCACCATGAAGGATATGGACAGGTTGTCGCGCCATGTACCGACGCTGTGCAAGGTCGCGCCGTCGTCCGAATACCACATGGAAGACGTGCACCGTGCGGGGGGCATTGCGGCGATTCTGGGTGAACTGGACAGGGCCGGTTTGCTGCACGGCGAGGTCGGCTCGGTACACAGCAAAAATTTGCGCGAAGGGCTCAAGGAATGGGACATCGCACAAACCCAAAATGAAGAAGTGAAGAAGTTCTTCCGCGCCGCACCCGGCGGCATCGTCACCACCATCGCGTTCTCGCAATCCATGTTGTATCCCGAGCTGGATGCAGACCGCGCCAATGGCTGCATCCGCGACAAGGCACACGCCTACTCGCAGGATGGCGGCTTGGCCGTGCTGCACGGCAACATTGCGCTGGACGGTTGTATCGTCAAGACGGCGGGTGTGGACGATAGCATTCTGAAGTTTAATGGTCGTGCGCGCGTGTTCGAGAGTCAGGATGCGGCCACGGCGGGTATTCTCGCCGATCAAATCGTAGCGGGTGATGTGGTCATCATCCGTTACGAAGGGCCTAAGGGCGGGCCCGGTATGCAGGAGATGTTGTATCCGACTTCCTATCTGAAATCAAAAGGCTTGGGCAAAGCCTGCGCGCTGCTCACCGACGGGCGTTTCTCCGGTGGCACCTCCGGTTTGAGTATCGGCCATGCTTCGCCGGAGGCCGCGAGCGGCGGTGCGATTGGCTTGGTGCAGGAAGGCGACCGTATTGAAATTGATATTCCGAAGCGCACGATCAGTCTGGCGGTCAGTGATGCCGAGTTGGCGGCACGTCGCGCGGCGATGGAAGCAAAAGGTAAACTGGCATGGAAGCCTACAGACGCGCGCCCGCGCAAGGTGTCGGCGGCTTTGCGCGCCTACGCGGCCATGGTGACTTCGGCCGATAAAGGTGCGGTGCGCGACGTGTCACAGATTGAAAAATAATCCGGCAGTGCATGGGCGGCAGATGCCGCGAAAGGGAAGATGATGGAAGCCATACTGGTAGCGAATCCCAAGGGTGGGAGCGGCAAGACCACAATGAGTACCAATATTGCCGGATATCTTGCGGCGCAGGGCAAGCATGTGGCAATGCT
>JAGVIV010000037.1 GCA_020055845.1 Betaproteobacteria bacterium | reverse complement strand
ATGAGGCTCGCCGCGACAGGCGCTTCGAACAATACAGGACACTGCATCGTGGACAGACCGCGCCCTTTGAGGCGGCGCACGGTACGTTCGGCCGCGATACGCCCGACCTCTTCCACCTTCAATATCTCGGCCGCATTGCGCGCCACGCTGTACCAGTAATCGCGCTGCATCGCGTCGTCCTTGCCCGCAATCACCGCGCAACTCACGCTGTGCCGGGAAGTGGGAAAGCCGCCGACGAAACCCAAACTGTTTGCGTACACAAAATGCGCCTCGTGCACATTGATGGTCGCACCCTCTGAATTATTGATGCGCTTGTCTGCCGCAAAAGCAGCCTGCTCACATTCGCGCGCCAGCGTGATCGCATCCTCAACCTCCAGCGCCCACGGGTGATACAGATCGAGATCAGGGAACTCCGTGGCCAACAAAGCGGCCTCCGGCAAACCGGCACACTCATCGCTGGCGGTATAGCGCGCGATGTTCAAAGCCGCATCTACCGTGTCGCGCACGGCCTGCGGCGAAAAGTCCGAAGTACTGGCATTGCCTCGGCGTTGGCCGATATACACCGAGATACTCAGCCCCTTGTCGCGGTTGTACTCGATGGTCTCGACTTCGCCCTGACGCACACTGACACCCTGCCCGAAACCGTCCGACACTTCGGCCGCCGCCGCCGTGGCACCCTGCTTGCGCGCATAGCGAATCAGGTCTTGGGCAATCTCGCGCAGCACTTCAGGGGTATGGGAAAAACGTGATTCGGGGGAGGCGATGGCATTCATAACAGGATTTTAAAGGATACGATTTCTCGGAAGGCGCTATCATATCAACATCTGTTTATATTTACCGGCCTGCCATGAATCAACAAAAACCAATTTCACCACAGAGACACAGAGAACACCGAGCCAAACCTAACGGACTTTGTGCCTTAGAACTCCGCACATCTGATATTTCGCACGAATCTCAACCCGCACTCAAGCAGCGCTTTTCTCTGTGTCTCTGTGTCTCTGTGGTGGGGGGTACAGAATGAACAAGCATTACGAAGACGAAGACCTCGAAGAACTCCCTCCCAGCAAGACCAAGATCAAAAAGCAGATGCTCGAATTGCAGGATCTCGGCGAGCAACTGGCCGCGCTGAACAAAGACCAGCTCAAAGAACTGGATCTTCCCGAAACCCTGCGCGACGCTATCCACGAGGTCAAACGCATCACCAAGTTCGGCGCGATCAGCCGCCAGATGCAATACATCGGTAGATTGATGCGCGATGTCGATCCTGCACCCATCATTGCCAAACTGGAGATTTGGAACGGCACCTCACGCCAGCACATCGCCTGGCTGCATCAAGTCGAACGCTGGCGCGACCGCCTGCTGGAAGACCCCAATGCACTCACCGAGCTGCTGGCCGAGCATCCGCAAGCCGACGCACAGCATTTGCGCACACTCATACGCAATGCGCTCAAGGAAAAAGAACTGGCGAAACCACCTAAGAGTTACCGCGAAATATTTCAGGTACTCCGAGACATCATTCCCGAAATTCAGGGCTGAGCCACTCCGCATCAATAGCCCCCACCTAATGAGGGCCTGATTAAGTCTGATTCGTCGTTCCTGCGAAAGCGGGAACCCAGTTAAATAAAGACGCTGGATCCCCGCTTTCGCGAGGATGACACCTTAATCAGACCATCCCTAAGTGTGATAGGGGCCAAAACCGTAGGCTGGTGGTGAGGTACAAACCCCAGCATTTTTCGACCTCACCCAGTGTAGCGTTGCATTCCGTTTGGAACTTAAACTATCCCGCAAAGAATTCGTGGCTCTCGTACTCTTTAGGGTGGAAGCCACTCCCTCAAAAGAGATTTCACAACAAGCCTCTGCAAACACAAGATAAAAAAAGGGAGACCGAAGTCTCCCTTTATAAATCAACTACTGTTGTTTGATGAGTCCCAGCTAAGCCGGAACCCACCCTACGTCAAACTCTCTTAGAATGCTGCAGAGAGGATTACGTTCAACAGGCTCTTACCCTTACCCGGTGTTGTACCTGCAGTACCGACACCCCATGAAGAACCATTACCTTCGAGTGCACCACCAGAACCGCCGATGTCATACGCAGAACCGCTGAAGCTGGTGTAAGCGAAAGCCACCTTGGCATTTTGATGCAATTTGTAACGCACACCGAAAGAAATGGAGTTGTCTGTTTCTGCTTCGAGAGTGTTTTGGTTCTTGTGACCTGTTTTGCCGAACATTGCGCCAACTTGAACATTCAAAGTATTTGCAATCACTCCGATATCAGCCAAGATGCCCATAGAGGTCTTAATTTCTGTACCCGAGTTATAGGTATTTACAGCTGTGCCGGAAGTGGCTGCTGCAGAACCCCAGCTCGCGTAGATACCCATTGGCATACCTGCGATCTCACCTTGAACCTGTGCATCAACAACGGTTGCTGCGTCTGTCTTAGTGCTTGGATCAGTACCCTTGATACCATCACTGCTGTTACCAGAGTAAGACTGAACACCGATACCGGCTTCCAAACCGGCGATAGTCGGCGTGTAAGCGGCACGAACATAGCGACCACCCAAGGTCGTTGCAGTTCCACCGGAATTAGTCACGTTGCTGCCTTGTGCCCAAGGAGTGAACGATACGTGGAAGTCTTCGTTTGCCAAGACAACTGCTGCACCGGAAGCGTTTGTGCCGGTACCCATGTACATCGCGGAAGCATACGCTACGCCGTTTTCAAACACGCGACCATTGTTGGTTGCGCCGGTTGCAAACAGGTCGAAACCGTACTGAGGACCTAAGCCACCCACGGTGAACGGAACAACCAACAGCTTGGATGCGCCAAGTTCTGTCACGATTGGCATCTTGAAACCGGCAACGCCAGTTGCACCACCAGTAGTACCAGCAGTCAAAGACAACTCCAGCAAAGAGCCCATGTTCTCAGCTACACGACCGCCCGTGAACAAAGAAAACTCGTCAGGCAGATCGATACGACCGGAATTGGTCGACAGATTTGCATTGGTAGCAGAAGCCGCGTCGCTGCCGCCAGTCTTCTTGTAACGCGCTTGCATATAGATAGCGGCGTTCAGATTTGCTGGGATAGACAGACCATGCTCGCCTTCAATCTTCTCTTGCGAACCGATCATGGTGTAGCCGCCAGTCTTAAATGCCTTACCGAAGCCGGTCAGGGCTGGGTAGGACTGGAAGTGACATGCTGCACAAGCCATACCTGTTTGACGTGCAAATGCTGGAACAGCAGATGCTTCTGGTGCGAATACAGTTGCTGCCAAAACCCCTGCCAGTGACAGTACGATTTTCTTCATTGCGTTTCTCCTCCAATTTGAGAGATAAAAAGTCACCCGACCAAACTTCCCTCGTGCGATCAGGTGTACGGATTACTTGCACAAGACGGAGGCGATGCTAACAATGCCTTTGTGAAGGATTTGTCAAAGAACCCGCCAATTGTGTCAATTCTGCAACAATTGAAAAAATATTTTTAGGGGAGCTTTTAATCAGAGAATGTCATCGATCACTTAATGGAAGCATCAAGAAATCCCTTGTGGGAGCGGCTTTGATGAAACCACTGGTGAAACTAGTAGCCATCTCACTAAGGCAGCAAGCTGCCAAGTGATTGGTTATAGCCAATCCTCTAAGCCAGCAAGATGAAAATGCATTTTGTTTAAACCTACTGGATTCCCGCCTGCGCGGGAATGACGAATTAAAACTTAATCAGACCTTCCCTAAGCAAAAGCCACTTCGATGGACGTTCCCTGTCCTGGCTCACTTGCTACAGAGATGCGCCAACCGTAACGGTCACAGATACGCTTAACCAGAGACAAACCCACGCCCGCGCCGCTGCTTGCCGCGCCCTTGAAGTGACGCTCGAAGATATGCTCCTGCACTTCCTGGCTCATACCGCAGCCGGTATCGCTGAGCACGAAACGCCGCGCCTCAAGACGCAAAGACACCACGCCGGATTGCATGTTGAAAAATGCATTGCGCAACAGATTGGCAATGACAATCTCCAGCAGCGGGCGTTCGACATTGAGATACGGTTCGTCGATGAATTCCAGCTCCAGACGGATGACGCGGTTGCCGATCAGGTGCTTGTGTTTATCGACACAGGCTTGCACGACATCACTCACATAACAAAGATTCTCGTCCGTACGCAGGCGCTGCTCGCGTGACAACAATAACAGTGCCGAGGTAAGGTCGGCCATATCCTGCGCCGCGCGCCGGATGCGCGTGACCCGTTCGCGTTGTTTGGGCGTGAGCGTCTCGTCCTGCTCCAGCACTTCGACCGTTCCCAGTACGATGGCAATCGGTGTACGCAGCTCATGGCTCACGTCTGCCGTGAAATAGTTCTCGCGCCGGATGAATTCCTGCATACGCTGCTGATAGCGTGCAAAAGTACGCGCCAACTCGCCCACCTCGTCATCACGACCCAAGCCCTCCAAAGATAATTGGCTGTCTCCCGGCTGGGTCTGCCCAAGCTGCACAGCCAAACGCGAAAGTGGCGAGATAACCCGCAGCGCCAGCCAGAAACCGCCTGCAGCCGAAGCCAGCGTCATGAGTAGCGCGAAATAGGCAAGGAAATGAAAAAAATTCTTCTCGCGTTTATGCTGCCGATCCGTATCAAACAACATGAAATACCGGAAACCGTTTTTGTCAGCCACCAGTACACGATAATCGAGCGTCCCCACTTTGACGTTATAGCTCCCCGGTACCAGCTTGCTGATCTCCGGCGGCGGCGCGTAATGCCCGCCTTCTTCTCCCGACAGAAAATACGCTTTGATCGACACGGTATTGGGCGGTAGGAAGATGGCATCCGTCATATGCCGCTCCGCCGAGTCGAGCAACTGCGCTTGCAGTGCCTCATCCATGAGCTTGTGCCCGATTTGTTGCGCCGTGAAATACAGCCCCACGGAAAGCAGGATACTCAGCAGTGCACCGAAGGCCGCGAAGACCGCGGCCACCCGGAAGCGCAGGCTACTGCTCGGGCGCATCGGGACTGGCCAGTTGATAACCGAAACCGCGCATCGTGCGCAACAGCTTGCGCTCGAACGGCTTGTCGATGAGATTGCGCAACAGATGTAGATGCGCACGCAGCGAATCGCTGTCGGGACGCGCGTCGCCCCATACTGCATATTCCACATCCTCGCGGCTCACCACATTGGGAGACCTCGCCATGAGCACTTCCAATATCTTATAGGGGATGGGTGGAAGCTCGATGAGCTTGCCGCCACGGCGCACGGTGCAGGCAAACGGATTCAAACTGAGATCCTCGATGACCATTCTTTCTTTGAGCTTGGATTCCACCCCGCGTCTGAGCAACACACGCAGACGCAATTCCACTTCGCGTAATTCGACAGGCTTAACCAGATAGTCATCCGCCCCGGCCTCCAAACCGACAATTTTGTCTTCCAACGAATCGCGCGCCGTAATCATCAGAATGGGCGTGTCTTTACCGCCCTCTTCACGCAACTTGCGGCACAGGGTGATGCCATCCATTCCCGGAAGCATGAGGTCGAGCACGATGGCATCGTATTGATTGACCAGCGCCAGATGCATGCCGGTAATGCCGTCTCCTGCCGCATCCACCACATGCCCCTTCCCCTCCAGAAAGTCGAACATATTTGCGGCGAGGTCACGGTTGTCT
Organism: Betaproteobacteria bacterium; assembly: GCA_020055845.1. Taxonomy (GTDB): domain Bacteria; phylum Pseudomonadota; class Gammaproteobacteria; order Burkholderiales; family Gallionellaceae; genus PALSA-1006. Next base: position 5,694 of record JAGVIV010000037.1, on the reverse strand, counting down.
TCGATGATAAGTACGCGCATTGCTTGCTCCCCTTGAACACTGTTTTATGATTTTCGATGCAGTATCTTACCATTGCCGCGAAAACACAAAAAACAAGGGAGACCGAAGTCTCCCTTGTTCATCAGCCATTCATTTGGAGGCACTCTGATTACAAACCGCCCCAAATGTATTCAAGCACTATAAAGTGAACAATATATCCGATCATCCTTAGCGCAATACCCACTGTCCGTGCAGCTTGATTTCCCGGTACATCGCATCAGGTGCAATATCAATATCACCGGGCCAGGATACCGCGCCAGAATCCAGATAGGCTTGGCAAAAAACCGCCGGGTCTTTTAACGATTCAAACACACCCAACAGATGGCTTTGCTCAAACCGAACTGCGCCTTGAGTGCCGTCGGCAAAGCGCACCTGCATGCTCAAATCGGCATTGGGTACAACCTCAACCACATCCCATTTCATCATCGACTCCTCTACTGCAAAGGTGGAATTTGTCTGGGCTGCTGTTTAGCAGCGCACAAATTCCAGTCATCCAATAATTCTTGCTGGTGCAATTCTGCCCAATCCAAAACCAATTCTTGCGCACGGCGCGGCAAATGACCTTCAATGATTTCCAACTGCTGAATATTTACGACCGCTTTAAACTCGGCATAACTGACATGAAAATGGGGCGGCGCATGATCATCAAAAAACATCTTTATGAACATCCCATAAAACACACTGATTGTTGGCACGTCACACCTCCCTATTTCGGCTGGCAGTGTAGCAGAAAAAAATAGCGGAAAAATAGCGGGAGTATTGCCGCGAAAACACAAAAAACAAGGGAGACCGAAGTCTCCCTTGTTCATCACTACAGATGCCGGACAGGTATCACTACCCGTCCTTATGTCAGCATCAGCTTACCAAGACGCTTCCAACATCAAAGTTGTCAGTTGGTCAGTGTTGACGTGTGCATCACCGCTGTATTGCGAGAAGTTCACAACGGCAGCCACGTTTTGCACCAGGTCATACACAGCCGTCACCGTCACAGCGTTATCGCCGTTAGCACCAGCGGCTTTGCCGTTGGAGGCTTGACGATAAGCCAGACCCAGATTCAAAGCATGAGGAATCACTTGGAATTCCGCGCCCAGAGTCGTTGCAGTGCGATCTGTCACGCCAGCTTTATTGTGTACACAGTTCGCAGCAATAGCCACTGCACATACTGGAGCCTTGGCGTTTTGCAGGTAAATACCGGTTTGCATGCCAGCCACTTCACCGTGCGCTTGCACGTCAAAGAAGGTTTGGTTAGCTTCAACCAAGCCGCCTACCAGATTGCCGAAGGAAGAACCGCTTTCCTGACCTCCACCGATAATCAGCGCCCAATCCGCAAAACTTGGGGTCCAAGCGGCGCGAACATAAGTTTGACCGAAGTTGGTAGAAGGAACATCTCCGCCATTCGCACCGGGGAAGAACGAAGAGGACCACTTGGTGTAGTTGATGAAACCCATGTCGTTTTGCACCACGGTCGCGATACCCGCTGCATTACCGCCACCCGCTTGATCGGCGCTGTATTGCACAGCCGAAGTTTCACGACGGTGCTCAGCCCAACGGTTCGCACGCATCACACCACCACTGGACAACTCGAAGCCGTAAGCGGCACCCAAAGCATCGGTAGAGAACGGAACCAAAGTCACTTTAGCCGCGCCCAGGTCGTAGTTGATTGGCAAACGCAGACCAGCAACCAATGGCATACCGGCGTTACCTTGTGCCAAATTGTTTTCGTTCAGAAAACCGATGGTCAGGTTGCCGCTTTCAGCAACACGACCAGCCATAAAGAAGCTGAACTCGTCGCCCATTTGATGTTGCCATTCAGCGGCGCTGGTCTTTACCGTCACGCCTTCACCGGGTGCAACAACAGCAGAGGTGTCGTGTTGTGCACGGTACTTCAACAGAATCGCAGCATTCATAGTGTCCGGGATAGACAGATGTTCGTCTTCCACTTTACCTTGCGCGCCCATCATGACGTAGCCGGCGGCCTTGAAGGCACGACCGAAACTGTTCAAAACGGGGAAGTGCGTTTGGTGACAGGCGTTACAAGCCATGCCGGTTTGACGTGCAAATGCGGGCAAAGCGGACGCTTCCGGTGCAAATGCAGTGGCTGCTGCAACAGCTGCCAATGTCAGGGCTACTTTTTTCATTGTTTCTCCTCGAGGAAAAAGTTTAGGTTTAAGTTGTGATAACCGAGATGAGCTTGCGGCTACGGAGGCGCAAGATACTGATGTGTCAAATTCAAGTCAAATATAGATTAATTACTAGGTAACTTGATTGTTTCATTTTTGCAACATTGAGGGCGCGAACTCATCATCAGCCCATGCTCCAGCAAGCCCCCGGCGAGTGTAGTGTTGCATGTTGTTTGGAACTTAAGCGGTCCCGTAGGAGCGGCTTAAGCCGCGAATGGATCTGGAGGAATGCAAAGAATTCGTGGCTATCGTACCCTTTAGGGTGGAAGCCACTCCCACAGAGGATTTATTTATGCTTCCATCAATTTAAGAAGCATCTACAGGCAGCTCGTCTAACAAGCGTTGCAACACCGCCCCGGCCAGCATAAAGCCGAACAAAGGCGGCATATAACTGATGGTGCCGTTCACGGCGCGCGGCCGCCCTCTACCCGTGGGTTCGGGCGGCAAAGGGGCGCTGGGATATTCGTCCGAAAACACAGTCAACACGCCCTCGTAAACTTCTTCATTGCGCAGCCGCTTGCGCATCTCGCGCGCTAGGGGACACATCAGGGTCTTGCTGATGTCCGCCACTTTGATACGGGTCGGATCGCGGCGGTTGCCCGCCCCCATACTCGATGCGACCTTCAGTCCGCGCTTGTAACTTTCCACCACCAGCGCCACTTTGCACGACAGCGAATCGATGCAGTCCATCACGTAATCGACATCGGCGGGCACCAAATCGTTGACGTTGTCGATGGTGAGAAAGTCATACAGCAGCGTGACTTCGCATTCAGGATTGATGTCGGCGATACGCGCGCGCATCAACTCGGCCTTGGATTGCCCCACGGTGGAAAGCAGCGCTGGCAACTGGCGGTTGATATTGCTCACCACCACTTTGTCGTGATCGAGCAAAGTGATGCGGCCAACCCCGGCCCGCGCCATCGCTTCTGCACAATAGGAACCGACACCGCCGAGTCCGGCGATAAAAATGTGTCTGCGTTTTAAATTGGCGATACCGTTGTCACCCACAAGAATATGGGTGCGGGTGAATTGGGGAAGCGTTGAGTTCATAATAATTTCCAAAAAGATTATTTCACCACGGAGACACAGAGCAAAACAACGGCTCTATATTTGCCTTTCTCTGTGCCTCGGTGTCTCTGTGGTGAATGGTTTAAGTTTTTGCAACACACTCAGCGCATTCGCTGTCGTCACCGCCGCAACCTCTTCCAGCGACATGCCGCGTAACTCCGCCACTGTCTGCGCCATGCGCGGCAGATACTGCGGCTCGTTAATTATTTTCTTGCGTAGCAATTCGTTTGCCTCCTCGCCCGCTTGCGGGAGATAACCAGCGACTTGCCCGCTTACGGGCTTAGTCGAATGGCTAGTAGTCACATCAGGATTGAGGTGAGGGAAACGGGCTTGCCCGTTCGGCATTCCCTTTTCCAAAAATGCGGGCGGAATATCCGGCGCATCCGTCTCCAGCACGATACTGTCCGGCGGCAGCGTCGCCGCAAGTTCGCGCAACTTGGTGGCGCGCGAATACGTCATCGCGCCGCCGAAACCCAACTTAAAACCCAGCTTGATGAATTCGTCTGCCTGCTGGCGGCTGCCGTTGAAGGCATGCGCGATACCGCCGCGCACCTTAATCTGGCGCAAATGTTTAAGCACCACGTCCTGTGCGCGGCGCAGATGCAGCAACACCGGCAAATCAAACTCGCGCGCCAGCTTTAACTGCTCGACAAAAAAATGCTCCTGGGCCGCACGGTCGTAATGCGACACAAAAAAATCCAGCCCGATCTCGCCCACCGCCACCGGATTATGCTGTTGCAGATAATCGCGCAACACCGCCAGATCATCCGGCGTGGCCGCATCCACATACATGGGGTGAATACCGTAGGCCGGCGCGCAATTGGGATACTGCGCACACAGCTCAGACACAACCTCAAAATTAGCACGCGTCACCGACGGCACGACGATGCGGCCCACACCCGCGGCTTGCGCGTTGCGCACGATGTCGGCTTGCGTGCCGTTGAATTCGCTCGCGTCGAGATGGCAGTGCGTGTCGATGAACATAATTGGGCTGATTGCGTAAGCCGCTGAGTCGGGGGCGCTATGTTAAACTTGCGCCATCAATTTAGCGAGACGACACCATGTCTGGAAACACTTTCGGCACCCTGTTCACGGTCACTTCATTCGGCGAATCGCACGGCGCGGCCATAGGCTGCATCGTGGACGGATGCCCGCCGGGAATGGAACTCAGCGCCGAATACATCCAGCTCGACCTGGACCGGCGCAAGCCCGGCACCTCGCGCCACGTCACCCAGCGCCGCGAATCCGACACAGTGGAAATCCTCTCCGGCGTATTTGAAGGCAAGACCACCGGCACACCTATCGCGCTCTTGATCCGCAACGAAGACCAGCGCAGCAAAGACTACGGCAACATCGCCGACACCTTCCGCCCCGGCCACGCCGACTACACCTACTGGCAGAAATACGGCATCCGCGATTATCGCGGTGGCGGACGTGCCTCGGCGCGCGAAACAGCTGGACGCGTGGCTGCAGGTGCCATCGCCAAGAAATGGCTGATCGAACAATACGGCGTGGAAGTGCGCGGCTACCTCGCGCAGCTCGGCGAGATTGAAATCCCATTCAAGAGCTGGGGCGATTTACATGAGGACGGCAACAGCTTCTTCGTGGCTGACGCAAGCTACATCGGCCAGTTGGAAGACTACATGGATAACCTGCGCAAATCCGGCGACTCCATAGGCGCGAAACTCGCCGTGGTCGCGCAGAACGTACCGGTAGGCTGGGGCGAGCCAGTGTTCGACAGATTGGATGCCGACATCGCGCATGCACTGATGGGCATCAATGCAGTGAAGGGTGTTGAGATCGGCGCGGGCTTTGATTGCGTCACGCAAAAAGGCAGCGAACACGGCGACGAACTTACACCCAATGGATTCCTGTCGAACCATGCGGGCGGTATCTTGGGCGGCATCTCCACCGGACAGGACATCGTTGCCCACTACGCAATTAAGCCGACTTCCAGCATCCGCATCGAACGCAATTCCATCAACAAAGCGGGCGAAGCGGTGAAGGTTTCTACCGAAGGGCGGCATGATCCGTGTGTTGGGATTCGGGCTACGCCGATTGCGGAGGCGATGGTGGCGTTGGTGTTGATTGACCATGCATTGCGGCATCGGGCGCAGTGTGGGGATGTGGTTTGTGAGACTCCGAAGTTACGTTAGCAACGCGTAGGGCGCAATAACCAACGGGCATTGCGCCGGATGATTTAAGAAAACACCGTCGGGGGTAGCCCGACAGCTAGTCACTTTTCTTGTCTTGCCAAGAAAAGTAACCAAAAGAAATCGCCCCCGGTTTGCCGCCCACTTCGTAGGTACCCTGCGTTGCTCGACTGCTCAGGCGGCTGCGGAACTCGCACGATCCGCTACGCGGCCACGTGCTCAAACAGTCCTCGCCGAAATCCCCTGACCAGCCT
>JAGVIV010000002.1 GCA_020055845.1 Betaproteobacteria bacterium | reverse complement strand
GACCGCATCTTTTATAAACATATAGGGAAAGAATGGAATTCCGTCTAAGGGATGGCCATTTGCATCTTTATGTTTTTTAATTTCGATACCGTCTGGGTTGTTGGAGCCAACCGCATGTAAAGCGACGATGTGCAGAAACACAATCCCCACCAACATCAGAGGAACAGCGATTACATGCAATGCAAAGAAGCGGTTCAGCGTGGTATCAGAAACCACGAAGTCTCCGCGGATCAGAATGGCCAGGTCATGCCCGATAAAGGGCACCGACGAGAACAGGTTGACGATCACTTGCGCTCCCCAAAACGACATCTGACCCCACGGCAGAAGATAGCCCATAAATGCTTCCGCCATCAATGCCAGATACAAAATCATTCCGATGATCCAAAGCAACTCGCGCGGATTGCGGTACGAGCCGTACATCAAGCCACGGAACATATGCAAATAGATGACCACGAAGAACATCGATGCTCCGGTAGAATGGACGTAACGTAATATCCAGCCCCATTGCACATCACGCATGATGTATTCGACAGAGGCAAATGCATTCAGCGCATCCGGCTTGTAGTTCATCGTTAGAAAAATGCCGCTCAATATCTGGATGATCAACACCAGTAGCGCGAGTCCCCCGAAAAAATACCAGAAGTTAAAATTCTTGGGGGCGTAATACTCCGAGAGATGCGCCTTCCATGTTGAGATCAGCGGGAAGCGCGCGTCAATCCAGCCGATTAACTTGCCAATATTAGCCATCATACCGTCCCCTCCTTGCTGTCGTCGCCGATCAACAGACGCGTGTCACTCAAATATTTATGCGGCGGAATAATCAGATTTGTCGGGGCCGGAACTCCTTTGAAAACCCGCGCCGCCAGATCGAAACGCGAGCCATGGCACGGGCAGAACCAGCCTCCCGCCCAATTGCCGCCCAAATCTCCGGGGGCCACCTCCGGACGAAAGGTGGGAGAGCATCCCAGATGGGTACAAATACCCAACACGACCAGAACTTCCGGCTTGATGGAGCGCGTCGGATTCATGCAGTAGTCAGGCTGTTGCTGGACCGAGGAAGCCGGATCAGCCAGATCACCTTCATGCTTGCCCAGTAATGCCAGCATTTCTGCGCTGCGGCGTACGATCCATACCGGCTTACCTTGCCATTCCACACTCATCATTGCGCCTTCCTGCAAAGCGCTGATATCCACTTCGATTGGTGCGCCGGCGGCCTTCGCCCGCTCACTCGGTGTCAGGCTCAACACGAACGGCGTGCTAATTCCCAACGCCGCCATACCGCCCACGCCCGCGGTCGCGGCGATTAACAGCCGTCGTTTGCTATGGTCTACTTTTGCAGTCATGTTCAATTCCTTTTCATACATCATTAGTTGTGCTCACAGGTGCAAACTCTCACCCACTTCAATTTATGTTGTTCTTCGCGCCACCCTGTCATGGGCATAATTTCTGTCATGCCGCACAAAGCTCAATTATCTTTGGCGCCTTGCTTGACCCACTTGCGTAGAGTCAGGATATATTTGCGCTCCAGAGTGCCGCTGCCGTTCAAACCCATAGGCATCTTTAAGCCCTTGTTGGTACCCGTCAGCAGCTTGGTGAAGGTGCTGTCCTCGCTATTGCCCGGAATGACGACTTTTCCATATACCGTACCCTTCATCACACCCTGATACGATGTCAAATCCAGGCCGCTTTTAAGATAGCCGCGCTCTCCATGCGAGTGACAACTCACACAGTAATCATGCAGAATCGGCCGCACATCCCGTTTAAAACTAATCTCATCCGTTTCCTGCGGTTTACTATTTGCCAGCGGATTCGCCTCAGCCTGTTGATCCATTGCCATCACACTGAATGTAAGCGCAAGCAATAATGTTCCGCTTATCCACATCCCGATTTTCATATCTCTCCCATTTCCGATAAGTTCTCAGCCGCAACTGATTCAAAATCCCCTGCACTGCAAACACACGGGGTGACCTTATAACCTTACATGCAGGACGGAATTTAATCACACTTTGACTTAAATTTAACGTTAATTTAACATCTCGGACGGGACTGCTGATTGTCCGCATTCTTGTCGTGTTGCTTTACCGCTTATTTCAACCACTTTTAAATGAGAACAAAATATGAAAATTATTACTGTTAGTTTTGCAGTCCTTGGTTTGCTGCTCGCAGGCAATGCAACAGCTATAGATATGCCTGCCGATGGCAAATCCAAATGTGGCGCATGCCATAGCATGGAGAAGAAATCCGTCGGACCCGCATGGAATGCAATTGCCGCTAAATACAAAGGCAAGGCCGATGCTGAAAAGACATTGATCGCGAACATCACCAAAGGTGGTCAATTCGGCTGGAAGCAGGGCACGATGCCCGCCAAAGGCCTGGGTGCAAACGATGCGCAGATCGCAGCATTGGCGAAATTCATCGCGGTAGACATGAACAAGTAATTACGCTTCAAGATAAAAAAAGCCGTGGAGTTCATCCACGGCTTTTTTATTTCACGACTCTGAGTTTCGGCTTACCCGGCGGTGCCGTGGCCCCGCCGCTTGGCGGCTCATCATCGCTTAAGTCTTCGACACCCTGACTGAGGCTGGGTGATGAGTCCTGACCTTGAAACACCAAGCCCTGACCGTTCTCTTTGGCAAATATCCCCATTACCGCCGCCATCGGCACCAAAATCTGATGAGAGACACCGCCAAAACGACCACTGCAACTGATGTCTTCATTGCCCATATGCAGACTTCTTACCGCGTCCACACTGAGGTTCAAAACGATCTTGCCATCTTTCACGTAGCCCATCGGTACTCGCGTGTGTTCGTCAACTTTCACCGCAAGATATGGAGTCAATCCGCTGTCGGCACACCAATCGTAAATCGCTCGAATCAAATAGGGCTTGGTGGAAAGCTCACTCACTTACGCATCGCTTTTTCGGACGGTGTCATCGCTTCGCTGTACGCGGGGCGCGAAAACAGACGTTCGGCATATTTCATCAACGGCACAGCTTCCTTATCCAGCTGAATACCGTAGTGGTCCAAACGCCACAACAAAGGAGCGATCGCCACGTCCAGCATGGAAAACTCGTCACCCAGCATGTATTTCTGCTTGGAGAAGACCGGTGCAATCTGCGTCAGGTTCTCACGCACTGCCGCCCTGGCTTTTTCCACCGTTTTGGCCACTCCGCTTTCCAAGCCATCTATATGGCAAAACAACTCCTGCTCAAAGCGATGCAGGAACAGGCGTGCACGGGCACGCATGACCGGATCGGCCGGCATCAATTGCGGATGTGGAAAGCGCTCATCGATATACTCATTGATGATGTTTGCCTCGTAGAGAATCAAGTCACGCTCTACCAGCACCGGAACTTTATTATATGGATTCATTACTGCCAGATCTTCCGGCTTGTTGAAGACATCCACATCAATAACTTGAAAATCCATGCCTTTTTCAAACAGCACGATACGGCAACGGTGGCTATAGGGACAAACAGTTCCCGAATAAAGTGTCATCATAGCGCGGCTCAACCTTTTATCAGGTGGTTGCGACGCATCGCACCACCGACCAATATATATCCAATGAAGCCAACGACGGCTGCAACCAAAGCACCCCACAGCACAGGGATGTCACCCGTACCATCGATGCCCGCGATCCAAGTATATCTTTCGCAAATCGTACCCAAAATGATTCCTCCCGCAATTCCCAAAATGACCGTCGGCGAATGACGCGGCCCAGGAAAGGAAAGTACCACAAAAGGAATAACAAATTTAAGAAACACCGTCATCCACCACAATACGCTGTAATCGCCATTTTGCATGCCCAACACACGATCGACTTCATCGCCGATGTTGCCGTACCAGATAGTGAGGTACTGGGCAAAGAAGGTGTACATCCACAACAAGGTAAACGCCAGCAGCATCTGCGCCATATAGTTGTAAATATAGTCCTTTATCGGCGTAACCAACTTGTCGCGCGTATTCAGAACATAAATCCAAATCGTCATGAAACCAAGGAACAATCCAAAGTTACTCACGATGACCTGCATTCCGTAAATCGCGCTGTGCCAGGACGGCTTAAGCGTCATCTCAAAGTCCCACGCCACCATCGTGCCGTACAAGACATAAAAGAACGGAATCCAGGTTGCGATAGTATGAAAACGCGCCGCATCTTCTGCGCTACGCTCGCTAAGATCCTGGCGCTTAATAAACAACCACGACAGATACATCACGGCCAACATGCCGATAATTTCGCGTGCCGCCAGCAAAGGCAGGGTATACCACCCCGGCATATGCAGATTTTCGCCATGTGCCGTATGTCCGATCCAAGGAAAGGTATACAGTCCGCCAACCAGCAAAACAATCAGCATCACAAAAGCCAAAGGGAAAAGTGCAAACAGCGAGGTCGCAAGTTGGCGCACATCCTGACGCCATTTTGCCCCCACCAGATACAGCACTGAACACAATGCCACACCACTAAATGCAAGACATAGCACTACCAAAAAACTGACGGACACAAATGCCCAGCTGCTATAAGAAATCATTACGTCGTCTCCCTTATTTCTTGGCCACAGGCGCAGCGGCTTGCGCCCTCTGCACTACCTTGCGCACATAGTTAACGACATGCCAACGCTCGGTCGGGGATAGGTCGTTACCATAAGTCGGCATAACCGCACCGCCAAAAGTCAGATAACCCCAGATAAAACCGTCACTGCGCTCTCTAGTCTGAGCCGCAGACAAATCATAGGGACGCAGTGCAAGTTTTGCGCCCACCAGACCGTCGCCGCGCCCCTCTTTACCATGGCAGACCACACAATAAATCTCAAACAGGCGAGCTCCTGTTGCCACAGATTTCTCATCTGCGGGAACGGGATTCTTCAGCTTCTCCGCTGCGGCGGAGTCTTTGACGATGGTAGTCGTTCCGGGAACTGGCACTGAACGCTTGGGAAACACCGTCATTCCTGGATTAGCCGGATCGACACTCTCTTGCGGCTTTGTGCTCACCTGATTTGCCATATCCTGCGACCACGGCCAAGCTTGCGCCACTACCGGGGTCAACGACAATAAAACTGCTAAGGATAGTCTTTTCATTTCCCCGCCTCTTCTTGGATCTCCAGAGCATGGTGCTTGGTAAAAATATCTTTGATGGATGCCACCGCCGAAGAATCAGCCTTTATCAACAAACCGATTTGATCTTCGGATACCTTGGCGCTGTACAAAGGTGAGCGTTTTGCCGGCAACCCCGCACACACCAAGAAACCCAGCACCGAAATAAACACACCACCCAAAATAAACATCTCGTAAGTCAGCACAAAATTAGGCGGGAAGGGCACGATAGGCTTGCCACCCTTCATTTGTGCGAAAAAATTGGCCTGCGCACCGGAAATCAAAAAGAACCCGAGCAGTCCGCCCAAGAGTGCTCCACCCAATGTGAACCATTGCACATTGGCAGAACGATGTCCCAGCACCTCTTCCACCCCGTGATGCTCAATGGGGGACTTCATGGTCAGGTCGTCAAAATTAAAGCCCTTGATCGTCGCGGCACGCAATTCCGAAATCGCAGCTTCCGCAGCGTCGAAATCATTGAACAGGGCCAGTATGTGATGTTGGCTCATCAGTGTGCTCCCTTCTCGTTATTCTTCAGCGCCAGGCTGCGGTGATACACCATCTCCTTCACTTCATACATGGAAACGGATGGGAACACTTTGCAGAACACCATGAACAGCATGGTAAACCAGCCGAAGCTACCGAACACCATGCCCCACTGGATCAGGGAAGGCCACTGGTAACCGTCCCATGTCCACGGATAGTAACCGTGCGAAAACGTCGGTGCCACGATCATCCAGCGCTCCAGCCACATGCCCAAGTTAAGCAGCAGCGACACGGCGAACAACACCGGAATATTGGTCTGGAAACGCTTGAACGCGAGCACCAGCGGCACAACAGATCCGCAGAAAATCATCGTCCACCAGAACGGCGCGAACGGGCCTGTCGCTTTCTGGATCAGCACGTCTTTAGAGGCCTGATCATGGCTGTACCATACCGAAGCAAATTCAATCGCATTCAGGTAAGTCCAAACCATCGCAATCGCGAAAGTCAAACGGGCAACTTTTTTCAGGATTGGCAGCGTCATGTATTCCTCAAACTTGAACACATAACGCAGGATGATGAACAGCGTGATAATCGCGGCACAACCGGAGTACAACGCGCCCGCCACGAAATACGGCGGGAACGAGGTGACGTGCCAGCCCGGCTGTTGCGACATCGCAAAGTCGGATGCCACGATGGAGTGCACGGACACCGCCAGCGGAATCAGGAAACATGCCACGGTCAGGTAAGTGACGCGGAAGTTACGCCATTGCCGATCCGTACCTTCCCAGCCCAGAGACAAAATCGTGTACAGCTTCTTACGCCAACCCGGATGCAGGTGGTCGCGACAGATTGCCAAGTCCGGAATCATACCGATGAACAGAAAAATTACCGATGAGCTCAGATAGGTAAAAATCGCCATCGCATCCCACAGGAGCGGGGACTGGAAGTTCGGCCACAGACCGCGCTCGTTCGGGTAAGGAACCGAATAATAGAACTGCCACAGGCGCCCCAAGTGCACCATCACGAACAAGCCCGCTGTCATCAACGAGAACGTTGTCATCGCTTCGGCGAAACGATAGATCGGCTTGCGCCAGTCGGCGTGCATCAAATGCAAGATCGCCGACAGCAGCGTACCGGAGTGACTCATACCGATCCAGAAGATGAAGGTGGCGATGTACAACCCCCACACATGCGGGTTGTTCAAATTAGCCACGCCCATACCAATTTGATATTGGTATATCTCGCAACCCAAACCAATACCAAACATCATCAGTGCAACGACCAAAATTACCCAGTACAGCTTTCTGGGAGATTCCAGACTCTTGAGCACGTCGCCGTTGATCTTTGCCCAGGCGATGCTCTCGCTGATATCTTTTTCCATTGTCCCTTATCCTTTTACTTGTGCCTTAGATGGCGCTTTCGCGCACTCGCTCCAGATACATCACCGACGGGTACGCGCGCAACTCTTCCATAATGCGGTAACCACGCAAGTTCGTCCCGCTGTCTTGCACGTCTTTCGCCTGCACGTCCTTCGCCAATTCGACCTGCTGATGCGCCCACTGTTTGGCCACCCTAGATTCAGGATCCACCAGATTACCGAAAGAAATGGCATTGGTCGGACAGGCTTGCTGACAAGCCGTCTGCACTTCACCGTCATGCACCAGCCGGCCTTCGTTACGCGCCGTGTTCTTTGCCGCCGTCATACGCTGCACGCAGAAAGTACATTTCTCCATCACCCCTTTGCTGCGCACCGACACATCCGGATTGAGCTGCTGGCTCATTTCAGCCGGCCACACATTATCCGTCGTCGGATAGTCATACCAGTTGAAGTAGCGCACCTTGAACGGGCAATTTGCCGAGCAATAACGCGAACCCACACAGCGGTTGTAAATCTGGGAATTGACACCGTCCGCCGTATGATTGGTCGCACCAGCAGGGCACACCGTCTCGCACGGTGCCGCCTCGCATTGCTGGCACATCATTGGCAAAAACTGCGCCCCCTGATCAGGAAACTCGCGTCCGTCTTCATCCCAGTAACGTTCGATGCGCATCCAGTGCATCTGCTGTCCTGCGTTGAACTTTTCTTTGCCCACCACCGGAATATTGTTCTCGGCGTAACACGCCACACTGCACGCGTTACAGCCGGTGCAGGTGTCGAGATCAATTGCCATCGCCCACTTGTACTCCTCGTGTGGCTTGTCATCCACCGGATGACCATGGCGGAATTGCGACCAGTTTTCTAATAAATTGGTAACGGACACTTTTTAAACCTCCCCCGAAAGTTCAACTTCATCAGTCGATGCGCGCACGG
>JAGVIV010000260.1 GCA_020055845.1 Betaproteobacteria bacterium | reverse complement strand
GCACGCACAGCAGACCGAGGGCGGGGTTGAGTTCTGGCTTGCGCGTGATCTCCAGCATCTGTTGGGTTATACCGAGTGGCGGAATTTCACTGCTGTTATTTCCAAAGCAAAAACCTCTTGCGAAGTGTCCGGTCACGCCATTTCGGATCATTTTGTTGACGTCAACAAAACGATCCCAATGCCCAAGGGGGCAGAGAAAGAAGTCGAGGACATTATGTTTAGCAGGTACGCCTGCTACCTCGTGGCACAGAATGGTGATCCGAGGAAGCAGGAGATTGCCTTTGCCCAGACTTACTTCGCCATCCAGTCTCGCCGGGCGGAGTTGATTGAGCAGCGCTTGCTGGAAGCAGAACGTATCTCCGCCCGCAAAAAACTCACCACAACAGAGAAAGAATTATCTCAGGTCATCTACGAGCAAACGGGCGGCAATCAGGATTTTGCGTTGATTCGTAGCAAAGGCGACCATGCTTTGTTCGGTAAGTCCACGCAGGCGATGAAGGCACAATGGAAAGTGCCAGACAGTCGCCCCTTGGCTGATTTCGCGCCTACTATTATCCTCAAGGCCAAAGACTTCGCCGCAGAAATTACCATTTTCAACGCCAAGCAAAACAGGCTGACGAGTGAGGGGGCGATTTCCAGCGAGCATGTCACCAATAATGAAGCTGTCCGCAAAACTTTGCTTGAACGCGGTATACGCCCTGAAAGCCTGCCTGCCGCAGAAGATGTGAAGAAGGTGGAGCGACGCCTTGCTTCGGAAGAAAAGAAGTCGCTGAAAAATCCTGATGCGCTGGACAAATGAATCAAAGGGCTCTGCATCGCAATAGTTTGTAAAAAATCACAATGAAAATTTCAATCCCCTTCCTCTTTCTAATACTGCTTTCCGCGCTCCCGCGTACCGTCACTGCGGCAGAGCCCGAGGTGATCTATTGGAACTCGGATGCGGGCAAGGCGTTGCGCGCCAGGATAGCGCCCGATGAAGATTACTGGCAGCTCATTCCCTGGTTCACGAATCAGGAGAACCAGACCTATTGCGGTGTGGCCAGCGCGGTGACGGTGCTGAATGCGATGCCGATCAAGAAGCCGGTCGATCCCGTCTATGCGCCGTATGCTTATTTCACGCAACGCAATTTCTTTACGCCGGAGGTGGTGAAGGTCATCAGTCCGCAGACGGTGCGCAATCAGGGCATGACCCGCGACGAGATGGTGAAGACGCTGATGCGGCATGGCGTCAAGGCGACGACGGTTGCGGGCGATAGCGTGGATGAGTCTGCGCTGCGTGCGCTGGTGCAGAAGGCGATGGGCGATGACGGGCAGTTTGTGCTGGTGAACTTTTTGCGCGAGGCCTTGGGGCAGGCGGGCGGGGGACATTGGTCGGTGTTGGCGGCCTATGATGCGCAATCGGATCGTGCGCTGATCCTCGATGTGTCGAAGTATATGTACGCCCCGGAGTGGGTCACCATCCCTACGCTGCGCAAGGCGATAGACACGCTGGATACCACCAGCAACAAGGCGCGGGGGCTGGTGTTCGTGTCGCAATAGGGGGCGTTGCAATAAGAGACCTCATTCCAATTCTATTTCAATACTTGAATTTTCCCCCTTCTCCCGCAGGCGGGAGAAGGGTTGGGGATGAGGGGTTGTGAGCTGAATCAAAACGGTTTTCAACTCAACGCCCCTCACTCTAACCCTCTCCCGCCTGCGGGAGAGGGAATGCCGCCAATTCACTATTGATTTAGAAATGGGATCAGGGGCAGCATCGCTAGCACTCTTGAATTGAATTTGCCTAGCTATACCACCAGGTGATATATTGCAATTGCTCTGGAAAGAAACGCGATGTCAGTTTTCAAAACGAAGCTGTTCCAAGATTGGCAGAAAAAGGAAGGCATCGCGGATAAGTCGCTTTGTGCTGCTGTCGATGAAATGTCCAGAGGCTTGATAGATGCGACACTGGGCGGCGGCCTTGTGAAGAAACGCATTGCGCGTCCAGGAGCGGGTAAGAGTTCCGGCTACAGAACATTGTTGGCTACCAATAAAAATGACAAATGGTTCTTTGTGTACGGTTTCGCAAAGAATGAGCGGGACAATATTGAGAATCAGGAAATGCTGGCGTTGAAGCGATTGGCGGCAGTACTGTTGGGGATGGATGCAACTGCAATCAACCAACTGCTTGCGGATAAAGAGTTGAAGGAGATGTGTAAAAATGAAAAGTAAAATCCTTGATGCGGTACACCAAACTGCCACCGGATTGCACAAATCCGGCACGATCACAGATGTGACGATGCGCGAATTCGACAAGCTCTGTCTTCAGCCCGTGCATGTCTTGCAGCCAGCGCAAATTAAAAAATTGCGCGAGAAGGCCAAGATCAGCCAAGCCGTATTTGCCGCATATCTGAATACAAGTGTATCAACTGTGCAGAAGTGGGAGATCGGCGAGAAAAAACCAAGCGGCATTGCGCTCAAGTTGCTGAATATCGTGGAGCGTAATGGCTTGGATGTTTTGGTTTAGCCGATGTCGACGATACCAATGATGAAAAAGCTCCTGATGTCCTTTGCGTTGTTGCTGACAGGTTGTGTCGCTCTTCCCGAAAACGTTAAGCTTGTCGATCATTTCAATTCGGATAAGTACCTCGGTAAATGGTTTGAGGTCGCAAGGCTGGATCATTCATTTGAGCGCGGTCTCTCCAAGGTAAGCGCGAGTTACAGCCTGCGCGATGACGGCGGCATCCGCGTGATTAATCGCGGTTACGATGCGCAAAAACAGAAGTGGAAAGAAGCCGAGGGCAAGGCCTATTTCGTGAATGGCAGCGACCAAGGTTATTTGAAGGTGTCTTTCTTCGGCCCGTTTTATGGCGCGTATGTCGTGGTTGAGCTGGATCATGAGTATTACCAATATTCATTGGTCAGCGGGCCTGATAAATCCTATTTGTGGATTTTGTCGCGCACGCCACAGATGAACCCGGAGATTCAAAAGCGTCTTGTCGAAAAAGCGGCTGCATTGGGGTATGACACGGGTAAGTTGATCTTTGTCGAGCAGGATGGCGGGAGCTGAGTAAGAATGGAGTGGCGGTGCAATCGTTTTTGTGAAGAGTAAGCTAAGGCACCGGAGTCGTCTTTCCCAATGTGAGGTATACAACCTTATCAAACGTTGAATCGAAAGGAGGTAGGTCATGTCCACAAACACTATCCATCTTCATCGCGTACTCCGCGCCAAACCGGAGCGCATCTATAAAGCCTTTTTGAATGCGGACGCGATGGCGAAGTGGCTGCCGCCCTACGGTTTCACCTGCACTGTCCATCACATGGATACCAAGGTCGGCGGCACATTCAGAATGTCGTTCACCAATTTCACCAGCGGCAACGGCCACTCCTTCGGCGGCGAGTATCTTGAGCTCGTGCCATCGCAGAAGATCAGCTACACGGATCAGTTCGAAGACCCGAATATGCCGGGGAAAATGAAGACGACGGTGGTGTTGACGCCGGTGCTCTGTGGCACCGAGATCAATATCGTGCAGGAAGGGTTGCCCGAGGTGATCCCGCTGGAGATGTGCTATCTCGGCTGGCAAGAGTCGCTCGCGCAATTGGCGAATCTCGTGGAGCCGGAGATCCCGGATTGAAGTGAGGTAGAATCAATTGCAGTGAATCACGGTCGGTTAACTTAAAGGAGAAATCATCATGGGAAGTAAGGACAAGAAAAAAGAATCCAAGGGTAAAAAGCCGCTACCTAAGCCAGTACCTGCGGGGAAGTGATTGATTGAGGCAACATCGTTATCACGGATAAACACAAAGGGAGGAGTTGAAGCATGAGCGAAGTTGCAGACTACAAACTGGTGCGTAACTCAACGGTGGGAACCGAGCTTACCGAAGACAAGGCCAAGCTCTTGGCGGAGAAAATGGGTGTGCGCCATTTGCAAGATGGCGAGTTGCTCGTGAAGGAAGGCGAGGCCGATCAGACCTTGTTTTTACTTGCGCATGGCCGGTTGGTGGTGACCAGCAAAGATGCCGAGGGTGTGGAGCAAGCGGTTTACACCATGAAGGAAGGGGAGTGCGCCGGTACGCGCGCTTTCGTCGAGCAGTCGGCGCGCAAAGCGACATTGCAGGCTGCGGGCAATTCCACGGTGTATACGCTGACCCCGGCGGATTTTGAATCTTTGCTGGATGCGCATCCGCGTTTGGCGTTCAAAGTGATGCGCGCTTTGTTCCGTGTCACCCACAGCAATCTGTCGCGCATGAACAAAGAGAGCGCAGAGCTGAGCAATTACATTTCCAAAACACAGGGGCGTTATTGAGTTTTTCCGCTTCGCGGCGTTTTTTCAGGGCTGGATACCGGCTTGCGCCGGTATGACGGCTCAATGAACAATCCGGGTTAAATCTTTGTAACGGAGATTATTTAAACATGACGTTCGCATGGCGGCTGCGCGCCTCTATGCGACCGAACAACGGCAGGATGTCGGCATCAAAAGTCAGTCCGATTTTTTCACAGGCGGCGCTGGAAATGCTGTTAACCAAGTTGTGCTCGCCGCTGGCCAGATTCAGGGCATTGCTCAAGACTTCGGCTACATGCACCAAAGGAATCAGGGTGTCGTCCAGTGCGGAATCCGGCGCGTGGTGGTAGCGAATCGCGGCGCAGATGTTTGCGGGCAGCGACCAGTGCTCGGCCAGCCAGCCGCCGATAATCGCGTGATCCACACCGAAGTGTTCGCGCTCAATCTGCTCGATACCGATGGACTGGATGAGCGCTTGGCTTCTGCAGGTATGAAAGGTCTCGGCATCGAAACGATATAGCCAGAGTTGGCCGATGTCGTGGAGCAGGCCCGCAATCAATGCGGCATCGGGTGAAACAGGAGCCGAGGTGTACCGTGCCAGCTCTTCGCCGCACACACCGGCCGCCACGCTGTGTTGCCAGAACGAGGGGGTCAGGGCGGGAGCCATGATGTCGGAAAAGTCGGCGATGCTGCTCACGAGGGTCATCTCTCTCACCTTGCCAATTCCGATGAGCGAGATGGCGGTATAGATGTTGGAGATGCCGGAAACTTGCCGCGTTCTTGTCGCGGCGATATTGGCGAGAGAAAGCACCCGGGCCGAGATTACCGGATCGTGTTTGACATGGTGAGCCAGCACATTCAGGTTCGCTTCGTAGTCATCAAGCGTGGTGAGGATCTGACTGATCGCAAGCGGGAATCCGGGCAGTTCTTTGCTGCGTTCGATGACGGTATCACGCGTGATTGTCTGTGTATTTATCATGATCGGCGATAGGCCAGCACTTGGTTAAGCAGGCTCGCCATGGTGGTGTCTTTCAAATTTGCACCGGCGAAAATGGCCATGACCTGACGCGCCGAACGTGCGTTGTCGCTTGCAATCTGCTCCTCGGAACGGGTGTCCTCTTCCTCGACACAGATAAATTCGGCTTGATGCGTGGTGAGTTGTTGCAGATTATCTTGGGTCAGCTTGTGTCCGGCCGGAAGCGAAAATCCCAGAATGCCTTTGTTGATCCCCCTGACGGGCGCGCCCAGCACCATGCCAGCTTCAATCTCGATAAGTGGAATGTGGCGAAGGCGGGTGTTCATCTTTGCTCTCCTTTCCCGTTGCGTGTTGAGGGTCAGACGGCAGGCAGCTTCATGAAGCGGGTTTTGCGCGGACTTATGATACTCGTTTCGGCGGCCGCAGGTTTAATTGTAAATCATATCGATATATTCAATAATCGAAAATGGATTGCGTTGTCTGCGCGGCTGTTTTAGCGGTAGGTGCTTCGTTAATCGCCCCCTGCGGGCCGGGTTTATTTGATTGGGAGCCAAGGATGAATGAAATTCGCGAGGCATCGGGCAACAAGCGCAATATCTGGGTGCGCGGATTGTTTATGCTGTTGATGGGTTTCGTGTTGCATGTGAGCGGAACGGTGTTATTTTGCGTGGCGGTGCTGCAATTTTTGATTGTGCTGTTGAACGGCACGCCCAATGCCAGACTGCTTGGGTTTTCGCGCAGCATAGGGATCTTCTTTCGGCAGATCGTTGAGTTTTTGACTTTCGCCACGGAAGAGATTCCTTTTCCTTTCAGTGAATGGCCTGCGGGCGAGTGAAGTCTTTAACTATTGGCGTATAAAATTTTTCGGAGTGTCGAGTATGTTCAAGAGAGAGATGTTTGTGCTGCTTGCCCTTGTGTCATTCGCTTCGGCGAATGCGGCAGAACTGCCGAATAATTGCAAATTGAAGGGCGGTTCTTTGGTGCGCTTGGATGCCGGAGCCTGCACGATGGAAGGCGGTGCTGTTGTTGCCGGGGAGACCGTGGCACCCGTGCAAAGTGATGCGAGTTTGCATTTGGCGGATGATCCTAAGTTGGCGAGCGCGCAGCGCGCAGTGGCTGTGCTGCTGGGTAAAACGGTGGAGGAGGCGGGGTCCACGAAACGTACACCCGAGGGGGTCGAGCGTGTGGTGAAGTTTGATGCTTGCCGTTTGATGACGGAAGAAACGCTGCATGTGGATAGGGGCAATCTTATTTCCGCGCGGATGAACCTCAAGATCAACTCAACTATCGATCTGCGCAATATCCAGCACGATGCGTTTGATATATTGGGAAAGGTGTCATCCATAGGCGGCGGCCTGAAAGCATACGGTGTCTTCTTTCAGGAGCGTAAACGCAGCGAGGGCGGCAACCTGTCCATTGCGATGTTCGAACAGCGCGAGGAAGGTTTGCGCCCGGCCAGTTTGCGAAATTCCTCCGCCTATTGGGATGCGCCGCGAGCCGATCTGTGGATGGTGGATGAATATGGTTATCCGCAAGCCGACAGCATGGGCAATGTCGCTACCGACAAGGTCAGCATACTGTTTTTGCTGGGTACGCCCGAAGATGCCGCCGCTTTGAAAAACGCACTGAACGATCTTCATGCCGTGTGCAAACGCTAGTTGTTCAACGGGCTGTGTTGCAATTCCATTCATTGTGATTGAGTGATGCCACAGGCCAGCCCTTCCCCTTTAGAGCTCAGACAGGCCGCACTGCACTTGCTGCGGGACTGCGATGTCATGCGCAAGGCGGACGGAGTGCGCCATTTGGCACAGGCTTGGGCTGCGGGTGAAGTCGGGCTGGATGCCGCGCCGATATTGAGTACGCAAGCGGTCACGCCGGGCCGTCCCGCCCAGCCCGAATTGTGTTCGCCGCTTGCTGTGCAGCGCCGTGCCATGAACACGCCGGAAGGTCGAGCTGCAATGGTCCATGCGTTGGCGCATATCGAATTCAATGCGATCAATCTGGCGCTGGATGCCGTGTGGCGATTCCCCGGAATGCCGCGCGAGTATTACGCCGATTGGCTGCGTGTGGCAGACGAGGAGGCGTTGCACTTCACTTTGCTGGACGGGCATTTGCACACGCAGGGTTATGCTTACGGTGACTTCTCCGCGCACAACGGCTTGTGGGATATGGCGGTGCGCACGCAGCATGATGTGTTGGCGCGTATGGCTTTGCTGCCACGCACGATGGAAGCGCGCGGGCTGGATGTGACACCGGGCACGAAAGCCAAATTGGTGCAGGCGGGAGACAGCGCGGTCGGCCCCATCTTGGACATCGTAATGCGCGACGAGATCGGCCATGTGGCCATCGGCAACCGCTGGTTCAACTATCTGTGCGGGCAGCGTGGACTTGAGCCTGTCGCCACGTATGCGGCCTTGCTCACCGAATACAATTCGGTATTAAAACGCGGCCCGTTTAATCTCGAAGCGCGCCGCGCTGCCGGTTTCAGTGATGAGGAAATGGCCGGGCTGGGGATGTGTTAATGAGATGTGATGCTGGGGTTCGTTCCTCACCACCAGCCTACGTCGTTCCTTCCACCAGCCTACGTCGTTCCTTCCACCAGCCTACGGTTCGTGCATCTCCGCCATCCTGCGATTCGAGTTGCGGTAGGCTGGTGGTGAGCTTGCGAACCCCAGCATTTTTGAGATAACTCATACCGGAGAGTGCGCTTTACTCCGGCCTACATATTGGGAGAGATGACCTCCAATCATGAGAACCTATACCCGCGCATTTACTCCCGGCGGCACTTTCTTTTTTACCGTCAATTTGGCCGATAGATCGGATACGTTGTTCACCGACCGTATCGGTGCATTGCGCGAAAGCGTGAGGAGAGTCCGCGATACGCATCCGTTTTATATTGATGCGATGGTGGTGTTGCCAGAGCATATTCATGCCATTTGGACATTGCCTGCGGGCGACACTGATTACCCGACTCGCTGGACATTGATTAAGGCGGGGTTCTCACGCAAGCTGCCAAAAACAGAAAATATCAGCGCAAGTAGGAGTATGAAGGGGGAGCGCGGCATTTGGCAGCGTCGCTATTGGGAACATCAGATCCGAGATGAAAATGATTTTGCGCGGCATGTAGATTACATTCATTTCAATCCGGTTAAACATGGCTATGTGAAGTTTCCATGCGATTGGGTGCATTCGTCCATTCATCGTTTTATTCGGGAGGGTGTTCTTCCGCCGAATTGGGGGACGGAGTATGTTGCGACGAAAGATATGCAATGGGGAGAGCCCAGGTAGGCTGGTGGTGAGG
>JAGVIV010000241.1 GCA_020055845.1 Betaproteobacteria bacterium | reverse complement strand
TGCGCGTGTGCTCCGGCCATTTCGAGCGCGGCATGAAGATCAAGCACCTGCGCATCGGCCGCGAGATTCGCGTGTCCAACGTGGTTACCTTCATGGCCTCCTCGCGCGAGCAAGTGGAAGAAGCCTATGCAGGCGACATCATCGGTTTGCCCAACCACGGCAAAATGCAGATCGGCGACAGCTTCTCCGAAGGCGAGTTGTTGCAGTACACAGGTATCCCTTATTTCGCGCCGGACTTCTTCCGCTCGGTGCGCATCCGCAACCCGATCAAGGTAAAGCAGTTGCACAAGGGTTTGCAGCAGCTCGGCGAAGAGGGCGCGGTGCAAGTGTTTAAGCCGGTGGACGGCGGCGATTTGATTTTGGGCGCGGTCGGTATGTTGCAGTTCGACGTAGTGGCCAGTCGCCTGCAGGGCGAATACGGTGTAGACGCGATGTTCGAAGGCACCAGCACCACCAGCGCGCGCTGGGTGACTTGCGACGATAAAAAAATCCTCGGCGATTTTGAGAAAGCGTTGTCGCACAATCTCGCCATCGACGCGGCAGGCAACCTGGCCTATCTCGCACCGAACAGCGTAAATCTGCGCTTGACGCAGGAGCGCTGGCCCAAGGTCGTTTTCCATACGACGCGGGAGCATGCGGTAAAGTTGTAAATCTTCGCGCGGCGACAGAGGCGAAACCGGGCTGTCGCCGCCAATTCCCGCGCGAGTCTTTTTCGAAAATAGCGGGAATTCTTCCTTTATTCCCTCTTTTGAGCCGGGGAAATATTCTTAAACTGACACAGTGCGTGAATCCCGGCGGGAGACCGTGGGATGCCTTAATGGCTGGCGCAATCAAAAAACAACTCAGGAGAGTGTGATGGTTAACTGGTTTAATTCTCTAAGCATCCGCTGGAAGCTGCAATTTGGCTTCTTTCTGGTGACTATGGTCACCACGGTATACAACCGTATTCTGGCTTCACATGAGCTGGGTCAGATGGTGGAAATTGCGCGAAGCAACGGGGTCAGCGCCAAAGTCATCGAACAGCTGGAGGCCAGCCACGATGCCTATATCTTCAACTCGTTCTGGGAATCGGGCCTTGAGTTTGCGTTGCAATTCTTTCTGATCGGTGTTGTGGCCGCGCTGTTTGTGCGCCCTATTCAGGAGCTGTGCAGTTCGCTCAAAGCACTGGTGCAGGGAGATCTTACCAAAGGGGTTAAAGTTACTTCGCATGACGAGATTGGTATGCTGGAAGAAAACTTCAATCAGGTGCTGAACAAGCTTAATCACATCATGCGCGAGGTGGACTCCAGCGGTAAGGAGATGGAACAGTCCGCATTTCAAATTGCAAAAATTTCGCACGAAATTGCGGAAGTGGGGCGCAATGAACAAAGCCGTTCGGCCGAAGTGAATGAGGTCACCGGACATTTGCAGCAGACATCAGTAAGTGTGCAAACCCAGGCCACGGGTGCGGCTGAGCGCGCCAAGCAAACTGAGGAGCGCGCGCGCGAAGGCATCCGCATGGTGCAAAAAAATATTTCCGAAATGGAAGGTACGGCACAGGAAGTGAATTTGGCCGTGCAAAAGATCTCCGAGTTGGAGCAGTCTGCCGAGCAGATAACCGCAATCATCACCACCATCCAAACCATCGCCGAGCAGACCAATTTGCTGGCGCTCAATGCGGCCATAGAGGCGGCGCGCGCGGGCGAGCAGGGCCGGGGTTTTGCCGTGGTGGCCGACGAAGTGCGCAAATTGGCGGAACGCACCACCCGCTCGGCCAGCGAGGTATCCGGCATCATCGGGGAGCTGGGCGGCAAGGTACAGCAGGTGACGAGTTCGATGACGGTGGTCGTAAGCAAGGTGCACGAGAATCAGCAGGTGGCCGGTGAAACCGCTGCAGTGATCGAGCATATGGCAAGCGAAGTCGCTGAAACGGCGAGCGCCAATGATGGTATCTCCGGCGCGAGCGGCGAGCAGATTAAAAGCGTCGAGCGCTTGCAGGAAACGCTGGCGGGATTGTTTGCCACCCTGGGTAAAAGCTCGGCCAAAGTCGAGACGACGGCAGCCATCGGCGACAGTCTGCACAAGGTCACAGGTACGCTGAATCAGCTGATGTCCGGTTTTACATTTGACAGTGTCAGCATCATAGAGCCGACGCAGAATGATAAGCGCCATTTTCCGCGCGCTACCGCCAGTCTGTTGGCGGAGGTATTTCAGGGCGGCAGATCGTTTGATTGCTCCAGTCTGGATTTCAGCATGACGGGAATGCGCCTGTTGCTGAATCAAAAGCTGGATGAGACGCAGCCGGTCGAACTCGAAGTTTGTATGCCCAAGCACGATTTGAATCAATATGAGACACAGACACCGCTTAAGTTGCGCGGACGTATCAGCTGGCAGCGTGCGGATGGAGCCAAATCGCAGTGCGGTATCGATTTCACCGGAATGTCAGGGGAATCCAAACGCAAGCTGCATGAATGTTTTGAGTATTACAACAAGGCGGCTGAGTTCAGCGTATAGATCTGCCAAGGCTGAAAGTATTTTCCCGGCCGGCTCATGAAACGGGCCGGGCGATGTGGTAATGTCCGCACTCCTGTTTTTTCGTAGTGATTCCATGCAACAACTAGAATTTCAACTCAAAGGTGAGTTTGTAGAACTCAATCAACTGCTCAAACTGGTCGGAGTATGCGACAGCGGCGGTGCGGGAAAAATGCTGGTGGCCGAGGGCGGGGTGTTCGTTGATGGTAAGCCGGAATCGCGCAAGACGGCCAAAGTGCGGGCAGGTCAGGTGGTGAGTCTGGGCGATGTGCGGATTACAGTATTGAAGTGATGAACAACCTTCACCATCGAGACATTGGGACAAGAATAAAATCAAAACCGATACATCGAAGTTTCGGTTTGTCGGGTGTGTTTTCTCCTGGATTTTCCTCTGAGCCGCAAATTTTATGCGGTGAATTCTGATGCTGTTCATCGCCCACAACGTCATCATCTTCGAACGCGAGATCGAATTGAGCGCTGTGCGGGCGCAGGGTGCGGGCGGGCAGAATGTGAACAAAGTATCGAGCGCGGTGCATCTGCGTTTCAATATTGAAGCATCATCAATGCCGCAGGAGTTCAAAGAGCGCCTGTTGCAACTCAATGACCAGCGCATCACCAAAGACGGCGTGGTCGTCATCAAAGCGCAGGAATACCGTAATCAGGAGCAGAATCGCAACGAGGCTTTGCGCAGACTGAAAGCGTTGTTGTTATCGGTTGCTGTCAAACCGAAACCGCGTGTTGCCACTAAGCCGACGCGCAGCTCGCAGAAGAAGCGGGTAGAGAGCAAGGTTAGGCGCGGGGCGACGAAATCGCTGCGCGGGCGGGTGGTGGAGTGATTTTGAAAAACAGGTGTCCGCGATTCGGACGGGTTGTAATCGGCGCAACGCTGTGGACAGAATCGCGCTTCGGTTTGTGAAAGAAAAATAATGGCAATCAAAGCAACCGTATTCAAAGCTAATCTGCAAATCGCGGATATGGAGCGTCACTACTATCAGGATCACGCACTGACACTGGCGCGACACCCGTCGGAGACCGACGAACGTATGATGGTGCGGCTGCTGGCATTTGCGCTGCATGCGCATGAATATTTGGAGTTCGGTCAGGGCATGACGGATGACGATGAGGCGGATGTGTGGCAGAAGGATCTGACCGGTGCGATTGAGCTATGGATTGATGTCGGCATTCCCGACGAGAAACTCATCCGCAAAGCGTGCGGTCGTTCACGTCAGGTGATTGTGTATTGCTACGGCGGGCGCGTCGCAGATATGTGGTTTGCCAAAGACAGCGCGCAGTTTGCGCGGCAAAAAAATCTCACTATTGTTAATTTGCCGGTGGAGAGCACGCAGGCGCTGGCCAAGCTGGCACAGCGCACGATGAATTTACAATGCACGATTCAGGACGGTCAGGTGTGGCTGAGCGACGGGAATGAGAGCGTGGAGGTTGAAAGGGTCGTTTTAAAGGCGCCTGCAACCGGCGCAATATTGCACGCGCATTCATGATGCGCGAATATCTCGATTTAAATTGATTTTGGAACGCGAGGTAAATATGCTGCACTGCAAACTCAATACAAAACTGCTGTCGTAATCATACAATCACTCTGCGCGAAAAGTGGCGATGTGCATGCATCTGATGATGTGCAAGGGTTGTCGCAACTTCGAAAGGCAACTTAAGGCAGCTCATTTTTCCGCAGGATGGCGTGCGAACTGCCGCGCTAGCTGTAAAGGCGAATGAGCGCGATGCCGCAACAGTTCAAGGAATTCTTACGCCGTTACTAATTGCGGAATTTGCTTAGTGCAAAGGTCGTTTTCGTTATGGTCAACTGCAACAGTGACATAAATCAGACTTGCTTTTGGTGCGAAGTGACAGCCTCGCCTATTCATTCTCAGAAAATTAGCTAGCGAGGCCCAAGAATCGATAGGTTTGAATCTGGCATCTCGTCTAGAAGTTTGGACAGCCATGGAATAAATGGTGTTGATGACTCCAATTCCGGATGGGATCGGTATAGCGCCGCAACACGACGACTGTCTTCGAGTTGCCGAATCGTGCTCAAAACCTCGGGGAAACGCCTCGCTTGGGGAAGCGAATGTGCAAAAACCAGTTCTTTAGGGCGCACATGACCGCGCTCAACCGCGCAATTGATTCTAAGTTTGCAGCGGCATGGATTATCAGGCTCAACCAAGCCGCAATGCGCAGTCATGAATGACGTGATGCGTTCATTGGCGCGCGATAGCCGTTTTCGAAATGCAGCGGGGGTGATCTCTAGGATTTCCGCCCCCTCAACATGATCCAGATCGAGGATTGCACCTAGGATGTACGCAAACCGGTGATCGCGGTCGAGGCACAGTAGCATGGCGTGGGTGCAGCCGATTTTGACTTCTTCCAGCAATAGCTCTTCGGCGACATCGTCAGGCACGCTCAATGCAGGATCAGACAATCCGTCACCAAGCGCTGCTCCAAACTCCTCAAAGGACATGGCGGCCTGCTCCATCCGTTTTTTCCCCTGCGTCAGCAAGGCATTGCTGGCGACTCGGTAAACCCAGGTGCGAAAGCTGCTATTACCCTCAAAACCGGCCAAACCAGTGATAACGCGAATCAGAATTTCCTGCGTAGCATCCTCAGCATCCTGTGTATGCCAAAGGAAGCGCACAGCTAGGTTGTACACATCCCGCTGCACAGCCCGCACGAGCGCTTCCAAGGCTTCGCGATCGCCTTTCTTGGCGACCGCAACTAGGGTGTTTAGCTCTTGCCCCAATTTATTGTCCATTTTCAAATATGCTATTTGGTGCTGTCTTGAGTGGCGAGCAGCGTTTGTCCATGAGGATTGTCGATCACCATTAACCATACACCATCGGCCTGTTTACGCAATACGGCCACGGACAAGCCGCTTTGACTGATGCTGTGGCCATCCGGTGTTTTGCCAGTCATCGTCCAAGGTGTCAAATGAAGCGCAATATCACCGGCGATGGTCACCTCATGCTTTCCGAAATCAAAGTGGGGGTTGACGGCGAGCGATCCCTCAAAGGCCGCCTTGACAGCTGCCGATCCAGATACTGGTCTACCCGGCTCGAACAGAACCACGGCTGACTCTTCATACGTCTTCATGACGGCTTCAATGTCTCTTGAGTTGTAACTACTGCCCATCTTGTTGATGGTGCCGAGAACTTTTTTTTGTTCTGTATTCATGGTGTTTCCTTTATCTGCGAGAGTGATTGTTGAAAAAATGAGACCGGACATCAAGAGTGAAATATTGACGAGGTGTTTCATGCTTAAAACTTCTCCTGTGAATGTGAGTGAAATGAATCTGGTTTATTGCCAATTATCGATGTAAGGTTTTTATAATGGCTTTCCTGTCGTGAAATGAGCAGAGAAAATCTCGCTCTTCGATGTATTTAGACTCGAAGCCATTTCAATGTGTGACTGAAGATACCCAACGTCTTAAAATTGAGAATATGGTGAATGTCTCAAAGGGCTATGACGCAAAATTCGACTTTCTCGCCAATTAGGGAAGTGTGGCGGCGTGCGCACTCGGCGTAGAATACAAGAATGGTCTGGCAAGCAACCAGCGTGCAGGTGGAGCGGGTCGTATTGAAAGCGGCGAGCGATATAAAGTGAGCCGCCCTAGTCTTTTGCGAGAGGGCGGGTTAAAAATTCATCGAATTGTTTTGCAGGCATGGGCCGTGCGAATAAATATCCCTGTCCATAATCGCATCCGGCGGCTTTAAGAATTTCGCGCTGCTGTTCGGTTTCGACGCCCTCCGCAATGACCTTCATGCCGAGTTTGTGGGCCATAACCACGATGGCTTCGACAATGATCTGATCGCCGGGGTTGTTCACCATGTTGCGCACAAAGGACTGGTCGATCTTGAGATAGTCGATGTCGAAGCGCTGTAGATATGACATGGCCGAATAACCTGTTCCAAAATCGTCCAGTGATACCTGGATACCCGCATCGCGGTATGCCAGCAATGTTTCTTTTACTTCCGCGCGGTCGTCCATGAGCAGACCTTCGGTAATTTCCATCACGATGCAGGCGGCGGGCAAAGCCAATTTACGCAGCCAGTCGACGATATCCAGATTAAGACTGCCTGCCACAAATTGGCGCGGGGACTTATTCACGCTGATCTGCACGGTATTCAGATGCGGGGCTTTGTTGAGCTTCCAGTTGAGTGCCTGCAGTGCCGCTTGTTGAAATACCCAGTCGCCGATGGTGTTGATCAGGCCGATATCTTCCGCGAGCGGAATGAAGGTCGTTGGGCTGATCATGCCCAGTGTCGGATGGTGCCAGCGTATCAGTGCCTCGGCTTTGCTGACGTGTCCTGTGGCCATCTCGACGATGGGTTGATAATAAACCTCGAACTGTCCTGCTTCCATTGCGCCACGCAGGTCGTTGCTGAGCTGCAGGCGTGCTCGCGCGGTTTCCTGCATCGAGGCGGTAAAGTAGCTAAAGCGGTTGCGTCCTTTATTTTTGGCAACATACATGGCCTGATCGGCATTTTTCAGCAGGGAGCTGATGTCGGTGGCATCGGAGGGGAAGATGGTGATGCCGATACTGGCCGACACGTAGACGGTTGAATCGCCTATGTGGAATGGTGTACTGAGCACGTGGATGATTCCGTTGGCAATGTCTTCCAGACGCTCGGTGTCGCCTAGCCCGGGCAGAATGACGGTGAATTCGTCGCCGCCCAGGCGCGCCAAGGTGTCGGCCTCGCGCACGCATTTGGTGATACGGTTGGCGGCATCCTGCAACAGCAAATCTCCGGCCTCGTGGCCCAGGGTGTCATTCACTTCCTTAAAATGATCCAGATCGATGAACATCAGGGCAATGTGAGTGTTTTCGCGTTCCGCTTTCTTAAGTTCTTGCGCGAGACGGTCATGGAACAGGCGCCGATTGGGCAGCTTGGTCAGGGTGTCGTAGTTGGCCTGTTCCCAGATGGTCGTTTCGGCGCGTTTCTTATCCGTGATGTCGGAGAAGATGGCGATGCGTTGTTGCACATGGCCATCCTCGTCGTATACCGTGTTGATATTCAGCCACTCGGCGTATATCTCGTCGTTTTTGCGCCGGTTGAGTATCTCGCCCTGCCATCTTCCGGTCGTGCTAATCGACTGCCACATCTCTTTGTAGAAATCGGCGCTCTGATTACCGGAGCTTAGTATTTTAGGATCCTGTCCGACCACTTCCGCTTCTGTATATTGGGTGATCTGGGTGAAGGCAGGGTTGACCGTGACGATGCGATTTTCGGCGTTGGTGATGACGATTGCCTCGGAGCTGGTTTGAAAAACGCTGGCGGACAGGCGCAAAGCCGCCTCATCTTGTTTGCGCTCCAGAGTGATTCCCGCGAGTCTTCCCATTTGTTCGAAGAGGTGCATCAGTGCGGTATCGGGCGTGCCGACACGGTGCTGATAGGCCGAGAACATGCCCAGCAATTTGCCGCTGGAGGAAAAAATAGGTTCGCTCCAGCATGAGGCAATGCCGCTACGGAAGGCCAGACTTTTGTATTCGGGCAGGAAGGGTTGGGCCTGTATGTCGCTAACAATCATACGTGTGCCGGCTGCTGCCGCGATGCAGCAGGAGCTGTTGTTGGAGTCGATTTCCAGTTGCTGAATCGCCGCCCGATAATCTGCGGGAAGACTAGGTGCGGCGCACAGCAAAAGATATTTTCCCGTTTTATCGACCTGCATGATTGAACAGCACACGCCGAGCTGTTCGGTTTCAACCAAGCGGATGATGGCATTGAGAATGTCGAGACTGGGTTTGCCCTGTGCCAAACTTTCCAGTATCTCGCTGCGTAGGCGTTCTTTGCGCAGGGCGAATTCGCGCTCCGTCACGTCGGTGATGATGGAATAGAGCAATGCTCTGCCTTGGGTTTTGATGTGGGCGGAATGGACTTCCACATCGCGGATTGAGCCAGAGGCTAGACGATGTTTGAAACGGAAGAAATGGCGCCCTTCGCGAATCGCCAGTGCCATTTCGGCACGGATCTCCTCTTCTGGCAGCGTATTGATCGCGGTGACATTCATCTGCCGCAGCTGTTCGATGCTCCAGCCGTAAAACTCGGCAGCGGCGGCGTTGGCATCGATGATGGCGCCGCTATCGGGATCAATCAGCCATTTGACGGCGGTGTTGTTTTCGAACATGGCGTGATACAGGGCTTCGCTTTCGCGCAGGCGCATCTCGTCACGGGCGAGATGCATGTGAAGTTGATTGAAACTGGATTGCATCTGACGTATTTCGGGACTGCCCTCCAAAGGGAGGGCTGCCGCGTTTTTGTTGCGGGTGAGTTCCTGTATGCGTTTGGCGGAGCGCAGTAAGGGGGATAGCTCGTGGCGCAAGAACAGCCACAGCAAAACGATGGCGACCAAAGCGACAAATGTCGCTGACAAAATCGCCTCGTTGCGAATGTGGGTGATGCGCTCAAAGGCTTTGGCTGTGGGTATCACGCCGACCACGAACCAATCTGCGCTGGGGATTTTTTTTGCCGAACTGAGCTCTTCCACGCCGCGTGAATTGACGGCGATACCCGAGCCTTCGTAGCCGCGCATATAGCGGTCATGCATGGCATTGATTCCGGGGGACGGCAGGGCTTGCAAGATGCGGCTCTTGTCAGTGGCCGCGACGAACAGATTATCGTGCGGTGATACGACCAAGTAGGCGCTGGTGTTGGGGTGGGTGCTGATGTTGAAGTCACTCAACAGGCTGTCATCACTCAGGCTTAATATCCCGGCGAGCACCCCGACGATCTGTTTACTCTTGTTGAAGATCGGTACCGCGATGATCAGACGCGGGTCTTTTATAAAACGCCCGATGCCGGGTTTGGAGATGGCCGGTTTCCCGCTTGTCATCACTTGGCGATAAAAATCGCGCTGGCTAAAGTCCGCGCGGGCTCGCCCGTCTGCATGCGGGAAATCGGCCAGTCCGCGCCCGTCTTTGGAAATAACAATGAGGCCCAATTTGTACAGCTTGTAGATGGCTTTGCGCTCCGCCAGAAAGGCCGAGAGCTGTGGACTGTCCGTCAGTAGCTGAGGCGTGATGGAGTTGGCGATGAGCGCGAGAGAGTCGATGCGCAGCTTGACCGCATTGTCGATGCGCTCGGCGACGAAGCTGACTTCGGAGAGCTGTTGTTCGGATAGGGAAACCTCCAGTTCTTCACGCAGGTGCGCTGAAAATTGGTAGGTGATGAGGCCGATTGAAAGTAGAAACAGGATCAGGGTGAAAAGGTCACCTTGATTTTTAGACTGAGATTGGC
>JAGVIV010000016.1 GCA_020055845.1 Betaproteobacteria bacterium | reverse complement strand
CGAAGATGCCGTGAACGCCGCCTTTGCGCGCTTCAAAGATTTGGCCGACAAGAAGCACGAAATTTTCGATGAAGACTTGCAAGCGCTGGTAAGCGATGAAGAAGCCACGCAAGTGAGCGAGCATTACCGTCTGGTGGCGATGGGCGCGCACTCTGAAACCGATGCAATGCCGGTGGCGCGCGTGATCCTGAGCGTGGGCGGCAAAGAGCAGCAAGCCGATTCGCAAGGCGGCGGCCCGGTGGATGCCACCTTCAAAGCCATCGAGCAAATCGTACACAGCGACACCGAACTGCAACTGTACTCGGTGAACAACATCACCAGCGGCACCGATGCGCAAGGCGAAGTGACTGTGCGTTTGTCCAAAGGCGGGCGCGTAGTCAACGGGCAGGGCGCGGATACCGACATCGTGGTGGCTTCGGCCAAAGCTTATTTGAATGCGCTGAATAAGCTGGATGCCGGAGCTGAGCGGGCGCATCCGCAGGTGTAAGGTATTTGAAGGCAGAAACCTCTGCTTTCAAATAATTGTCAATCCAACTAAATTCTATTCAGAGCAATAAATGGCGATTTATAAAGATCGGGTTATTGGTTTTATAGATATTCTTGGTTGGAAAAAACTTGTTCAGGATTCCGCAACTAATGAAGGTTTGTTGCTCTCAATAGATTCTGTTGCTTTACACATTGCTCAAATCAGTGAGTTTTGTCCTCAGATTAATGAGACGTATAAAGAAATAATTAAAGAAATAGTTGCTGAAAATCCAATCATGGAAAAAGTGATGGTTGCTGAGACAGATGTTGTTTCAACGCATTTTTCAGATACGATTGTATTAAGCTCCTCCCCAAATAAAGGGTCTGTTTCTTCCCTTGTTTCAGTAGTTATAGGCCTATCTTTGGTTTTATTGAAAG
This sequence comes from Betaproteobacteria bacterium, assembly GCA_020055845.1. Lineage (GTDB taxonomy): Bacteria > Pseudomonadota > Gammaproteobacteria > Burkholderiales > Gallionellaceae > PALSA-1006. The sequence goes on along the minus strand of JAGVIV010000016.1, from coordinate 6,453 downwards.
CAGGCTATTGTGTCCGTGGAGCGATAGTTCGCGGGCAGCTACATCATACGCAAGGCTCTTTGTACGGGCCTGCTTTAATAAGTGCATATGAGCTAGAAAAGAATAATGCGATTTATCCTCGAATAATTTTGGGTGAGGATGTATTGGAGTTCCTTGTTAACAAGGATTGGTGTCAGGTAGATCAAGCAGATAGTCTGACATTTTTGAATGTGCTCCATCATGCAAATCAAGCTGACCTCTTGGTAATTGAAGAGAGGCTTAAAGTGAATATTATCCGTGCTGAAGGAAATCTGTCGGTTATCCAAAAATTGAACTGGCTGCAAAACTATTTGAACTTATCTAGAAATGGAAAATAGTTGAAATTTCGCTTAGGTTGGTTGTACTCCCTTCTATTTCAAAAACCAAACCGTCGGGGGTAGCCCGACAGCTAGTTACTTTTTCTTGCTTCGCCAAGAAAAAGTAACCAAAAAGAAGGCGCCCCCGGTTTGCCGCCCCTTCGGGGTTCCCTCGATAATTCGCAAACAAGCGGGGCTGCGGAACTCGCGCTACGCGCTCAGACAGTCCTCGCCTAAACCTCCGCTTGTTTACCAATTATCGAGGCGGCGCACAGGGGAGGGAAATTCAAAAACGGTAAAGCGCTTTTGTGTGGGCACAAGTGCCCACGCTTTTTTTCGAGGAAGTTGGGCGCATCGCGCCCAACTTCGGGTTTGGATTTTGACTTTTGGGTTTCGCTTCTCTATCCCCTGTGCGCCGCCGAGTAGCGGAAAACGGTCAGGGGTGGTCGGCGAGGACTGTCTGAGCGCGAAGCGCGAGTTCCGCAGCCGCCTGACCGTTTGAGCAACGCAGGGAACCGCGAAGCGGCGGCGCACCGGGGTCGCCTTTTCTTCGGTTACTTTCTTTTGGCGAAGCAAAAGAAGGTGACTAGCTGTCGGGCTACCCCCGACGATGTTGGTGTTGATTTTGATTCGCTGGGCATCACTGCGTTCAGCCCAGCCTACATTGCTACATCGCTCCCCTTGCTTGCGAAGCATCCAACATCATCTCCGCAAACTGACTGCGAGACACCTTATCTCCTTCGCGTACATCGTAGCCGTCGCAATCAATTCCGATCACCATGCCCTGTGCCGCCGTGCGCTTGGCATTCAGCTCTTCGAGCAGGGCATCCTCTTCCGTAATCAGTGCATAGTTCGGAACGATATAATTCTCAGCTTTCACCCAATGGATGTTGCCGAAGCCGCCGATGAAGCGGATTGCCTGTGGGGTGATGCGGTAGAAGGAAAAGTCGTGCATCGCGAAATAGGCTTGTGCTTCGGGGAAGTAGCGCAGGTAACGGCGACTCGCGTTTTCGCGGTCTTCCACCAGTGCGGCGTTGCCGAGTAGCGTGACACGGCCTTGTGTCTGGATGTGGGGTGCGTCTTGATTATGGGTGATGAGGCTGACGCGCGCATCCGCGAGGATGTTCTTGGTGTGCTCTGCCAGGGAGCTGATGAGGATAAGCAGGCTGCCGTCGTGGTCGACCAGATACGGCGTGATAGAGCCGAAGGGGTGGCCGTCGAATTTCTTGGACAGGGTGCAGAGCGAGCCATAACGGTGCGCGCGCAACAGCTGGCGGGCTTCAGCTGCGTTATCGGGAGTGGGGGCGGAAGGGCGGTTGTCGGTTATCATGCGCGCATTGTATGGGAGTTGGATTAAAGATGAAAACGCTGGGGCAAGACCTGGGGCAATTTTCGAGTTATGTGGCGGATAAATTTCGTCAGGATAAATGCACGCAGATGGCTGCGAGCCTGACTTTCGACACCTTGTTGTCCTTGGTGCCGCTGATCACCATCGCGCTGACGCTGTTCTCGGCGTTTCCGGTGTTTGCGGATTTCTCTGAGGAGATCAAACATTTTCTGCTGAGCAATCTGTTGCCGGAGACCGGCGGCAAGATGATCTCGCGTTATGTGGAGCAGTTCGCGGAGAGCGCCACGAAACTGACCGCTGTCGGTCTGGTGTTCCTGTCGATTACCGCCATGCTCATGATGGTCACCATCGACAATGCCTTTAATACCATTTGGCGTGTGAGCAAGCCGCGCCCGTTGATGAAGCGCGTCTTGGTCTACTGGGCGGTGATTACGCTGGCACCGTTGCTGATAGGCGCGAGTCTGTCGCTGACTTCGTGGCTGGTCGGTTTGTCGATTGGTTACGCCAAACACGCGCCCATCTTCGGGATGGTCACACTGAAAGTGGTTCCGGTGTTTCTCACCACGGTTGCGTTCAGTCTGTTGTTCCGCGTGGTGCCGAACCGGTATGTGCCGATCCGGCATGCGCTCATCGGCGGTGTGGTTGCCTCGGTGGCTTTTGAATCGATGAACCGCGGCTTCGGTTTTTTTATCGCGCACTTCCCCACCTATAAACTCGTGTACGGCGCATTTGCCAGTATTCCCATTTTTCTGCTGTGGATCTATCTGTCATGGCTCACCATTCTGTTGGGGGCGCTGATCACGGCTTCGTTGTCGCGCTGGCGGCATCACGGTTTGCGCGAGCTCAATACCGTGGCCCAGTTCTATTTTGCCGTGCGTATTCTGGAAACCATGCAGACCGGATTGGCGACAGGGGAGGTGCAGTCGCTCGCCTCTTTGTCGCAGCGTTTGCGGCTGGGCTTCGACGAGACGGAAGCCATTCTGGACAAGCTCAGGGATGCCCAAATCGTGGCTCAGCTTTCCGGGGCAGGCTGGACGATGATTCGCGATCCGCAGTACATTTCGTTGCGCCAGCTTTCAGATCTGTTTCTGCTCGACATGGATACGCTGCCCGCGCAGGAGGGGGATGAGAAGATTCGCGCCTGGTTCGTGTTGTTGATGCAGCGTATGGACGAGCCACGGAGCATGAGTGTGCACAGCTTGTTTGGGGCATATAGGAATGTCGCTTGAAGCTTTTCGGATGTTTTTTACAATGGCACTTTTGCGTATGGCTATTGACCTGGGTTGACGGGAGTTGGTTTTGACAGAAAAAGAAATAAGCCAGCATTTGTTCGAGTATCAGAAAATCATTCAGACCTCATTGGACGGATTCTGGGTGGTGAGTGTGGATGATGCACGCATTCTCGAAGTCAATGAGGCCTTCTGCAGGATGGTTGGTTATTCGCGCGCAGAGTTGCTGAGTATGTCCATCTCCGATCTGGAGGCCGTAGAATCGCCGGAGGAGCTGGCCATTCATCTCAAAAAGGTTGCTGAGAGCGGTTATGACCGTTTCGAAACCCGTCACCGGCATAAGCTGGGACATCTGATTGATCTTGAGGTCAGTGTCAGCTATTCGGGCTTGGATAGCCGGACTCACTTTGCATTTGCTCGCGACATCACCGAGCACAAACGGGCGGAGGAGGCACTGCGTGCCAGCGAGCGGCAATTCCGTGCCTTGGCAGAGAATTTCCCCGACACGCTGATTCGTTATGACCGCGAAGGGCATCGCACTTATGTCAATCCGGCATTGGAGCGTATTTTTGCGGTTGCCGGAAAACAAGTAATCGGTGTTTCGCCTCGGGATGTTAATCCGCTTGGCTTGCCCGAAATTTATCAGCACGCCTTGAGGCATACACTTGCCACCGGTGAAAGCTGCGAGTTCGAAATGCAGTTGCCACAAAGGTCGGGCATTGTGGGAACCGGTTTCGTTAAGATTGCAGCCGAACGGGGCGCGGACGGGCAAATTTCCGGTGCTATTTCCATCGGTCGCGACATCACCAAACTCAAACAGGCCGAACAGCAATTGCGCGAACTCGCGGCGCATCTTCAGTCCGTGCGCGAGGAAGAAAAAACACGGCTGGCGCGTGAAATTCATGATGACTTAGGCAGCACGTTGGCCGCGCTTAAGCTGAGATTGTCGCATCTGATGGACTTCGAGCTGCCGGATAACATGAAAGAGACGACGCTGTTTACACGCCTCGAATCCATGTCTCAGATTCTTGAGAGCGCCATTGCATCCACGCGCCGTATCGTCACTGATATGCGTCCGGATGTGCTCGACAATCTCGGTTTGTTTGCCGCGCTCAAGTGGCAAGCCGAACGGTTTAACCAGCATACCGGCATTGCTTGCCGGATCGTGTGTGCCAATGATGATAATTGTGCAGACTGCAAGAGATGTGAATTTCATTTGGATGAGACCCTGTCAATCAATCTGTTCCGTATCTTTCAGGAAGCACTGAGCAATGTCGCGCGCCATTCGGGCGCTTCCAGCGTGAAAGCGGAATATCGCCCCGCTGTGGATCATGTATTTTTGTTGATTAGTGATGACGGCTGCGGTTTGCCGGATGGGCATGTTCCAGCATCGACTTCTTTCGGTATACGCGGCATGCGCGAGCGTGTCGTGCAGTTGGGCGGGCAGATAAAATTCGACAGTCCGGGCGGGAGTGGATTGTGTGTAACGGTAATATTGCCGCTTACTTCTGTCGATACGGCTAATGTCGGGGGGCGCGCATAAACAAGCAGGGGCCGCGCGATGTTCATAAGTGATGCATATCCAAGGATGAATGATGACTAAGGTATTGCTGGTGGATGATCACGCAATCATGCGTGACGGGCTGAGAGAGATTCTGGCCTCGGTGGACGGATTCGAGTTGATCGGCGAGGCGGCCAATGGCAATGATGCCTTGCTTGCGCTGCAGCACAATCTGCCGGACTTGATTGTGATGGATATGTCCATGCCGGGAATTAGCGGAATCAGCCTGATAGAGCGCATCAAAATGCTCTATCCCAGTTTGTCGGTGCTGGTGCTGACCATGCTGGACGACCCACAGATTGCTTTGCGGGCGCTCAAGTCCGGGGCGGATGGTTATATCACCAAGGACAAACCGGCAGCGGAACTGATTGCGGCTTTGAGAAAAGTGGCGGCGGGTGGACGTTATGTGGATTCGGCGCTGGCGGAGAAGATACTGTTTGACGGTATGGGGGTTGAGATGCCGCACAACAAGCTCTCCAGCCGGGAGATGGATGTTTTCAGGATGTTGGTTCAGGGGAACAGTCTTAATGAGATTGCCGCGCAGCTTTTTATCAGCAATAAAACGGTGAGCACCCACAAAGCGCATCTGCTGGAAAAAATGGGGGCGAAAAGTATGGCTGAATTAATACGCTATGCGGTCCAGCAAAATCTATTCGTCGGATAGATGCCCAATGCAGATGCGGGACTTTTTATGGCGCTAAGCCATTGAATTATGCTAGTCTATAGCCTGTAAGCAAGGTAAGTAATGGCGGTTTTGCGGCATGAGTAAATGGCATTCGTCACGACAGTGCTGCGAATCATTTGGCCCGAATCAGATTGTTCCTCCTCCTTGTTGTTCCCCGAATTTTTGAATGATCTCAGTCCAGATGCGTATTCTGCTTAGCAATGATGATGGTTATTTCGCACCGGGACTGGCTTGTCTGGCGACACATCTCGCCGCCTTGGCTGAGGTCGTCGTGGTCGCACCCGAACGCGACCGCAGCGGCGCGAGCAACTCTCTGACGCTGGACCGCCCGCTCAATCTGCGCCGTGCCGCCAGCGGCTTTTATTATGTGAACGGCACGCCGACCGACTGTGTGCATCTGGCCGTCACCGGCATGCTCGATTACCAGCCAGATATGGTGATCTCCGGCATCAATTCCAGCTCCAATATGGGCGACGATACGATCTATTCGGGTACGGTGGCGGCGGCCACGGAAGGTTTCTTGCTGGGCATTCCAGCGATTGCAGTTTCGCTCGCCGGTCACGATCAGGCGCACTATGAAACGGCCGCGCGCGTGGTGGTTGATCTGGTGCGCCGCTTTGAAAAGAACACGCACGCCGCGCCTTGGCTGCTCAACGTGAACGTGCCGGACGTGCCATACGAGCAGTTGCAGGGGGTAGAAGTGACCCGCTTGGGCAAGCGCCACAAAGCCGAGCCGGTGATTAAAGCCAGCAACCCGCACGGGCAGGCTGTGTATTGGGTTGGTGCGGCGGGCAAAGCGCAGGACGCGGGCGCGGGCACTGACTTCTGTGCCATCGCCAATCAGCGCGTCTCTGTCACACCGTTGCAGATTGATCTCACGCAATATACGCAAATGGATGCGGTGAAAACATGGATGGCGAGTGCGCTATGAAACTAAAAACAATTGCACCACAGAGACACAGCGGGCACAGAGGTGTAGGGCTGCGGATTAACGAAACCTTGCTGTCTTGTTTTTCTTTGTGTCTTTGTGTCTCTGTGCTGAAAGGTTTGGAATGAATGTTAGACACGCTGGTATCGGCATGACTTCGCAGCGCACACGCGGTCGCATGATAGAGCGCCTGCGCACACAGGGCATCCGCGATGAGGTGGTGCTGGCCGCGATGAATGCGGTGCCGCGCCATATTTTCGTGGACGAGGCGCTGGGCACGCGCGCTTACGATGATGTGTCTTTGCCTATCGGCCATGCGCAGACCATCTCACAGCCTTACATCGTGGCGCGCATGATCGAGATGATG
>JAGVIV010000121.1 GCA_020055845.1 Betaproteobacteria bacterium | reverse complement strand
TGGGCAAGCCCATCTGCTCCTGCGACTCGGCCGCGGAACGCGCTTCGCGCAACAGCGTGGTCGCCAGACCCGGCTCGATAGCGGAACCACCACCTGCCTGTATCGCCTGTGACAACACGTACTCCAATTCCTTGTCCATACCGATGACCTGCAGTTCCTGCGCCGACGGATAGAACTGCTGCACGATGGCAGGGCCAAGAGCAACACGTACCAAGCCGGTCAGCACCATCGCATCCTGGGTGCGCGTCGCATGCTCCACCAGCGTCTCCAGAATCGTGCGCATATCGCGGATATGCATACCTTCGTCCAACAGGTTTTGCATGATTTTTTGCACCGTGGACAGTGGCAACAATTTGGGCACCAGATCCTCGATGAGCTTGGGTGCGAACTTGGCAATATGGTCGAGCAGCTGTTGCAGCTCTTGGCGACCCAACAGTTCCGCGGCATGGGTATGGATCAAATGGCTCATGTGTGTGGCCACTACGGTTCCGGCATCGACCACGGTGTATCCCATGGCTTGTGCGTTCTCGCGCATGTCGCCTTCTATCCATGTCGCGGGCAGACCGAATGCGGGATCGGTAGTCTGCATGCCCGGCAACATACCGTTGGCACTGCCCGGATTGATCGCCAGGAACATATTGGTGTAAGCCTCGCCGGTACCGATCTCCGCGCCTTTCAGCGTGATGCGGTAAGAATTGGGACGCAGATCCAAATTGTCGCGAATGTGAACCGAGGGTGGCAGGAAGCCCATCTCCTGAGTGAATTTCTTGCGAATACCTTTGATGCGGCGCAACAGATCGCCGTCCTGTGCCTTGTCCACCAGCGAGATAATGCGATAGCCCACTTCCAGACCCAGCACGTCAACCTGCGCCACATCCTCCCAGCTTGCCTCCGGTGCTTCGGTAGACGGTGCCACAGTCACTTCTTCAGGAACAACTTCGGCGGCCTTCTTGGCACGTTCCAGCATGTAGTAAGCGAACCAGCCCATCACACCGGCCAGCAACAAGAATGCAAAGTGCGGCATGCCCGGAATCAAACCCATGGTACCGATGATGACCGCGGTCAAGATCAGCACTTGCGGGCTGGTGAACAGTTGTTTGACCAGTTGCTGGCCGATATTTTCATTGCTGGTCACACGGCTCACCACCAGACCGGCAGCCGTCGAAATCACCAGCGCGGGAACCTGAGCTACCAGACCGTCACCGATTGCCAACAATGTGTAAGTCTTGGCAGCGGCAGCGATGTCCAGATTGTGCTGCAGCACACCGACCACAAAACCGCCCACCAGATTGATCGCCAGAATGATGATGCCGGCCACCGCATCGCCGCGCACGAATTTGCTCGCACCGTCCATCGCCCCGTAGAAGTCGGCTTCTTGTGCCACTTCGGCACGGCGGCGACGGGCTTCGTCTTCACCAATCAGTCCCGCGTTCAAGTCGGCATCGATCGCCATTTGCTTACCCGGCATCGCATCCAAGGTGAAACGCGCGCCCACTTCAGCGATACGTCCGGCACCCTTGGTGATAACCATAAAGTTGATGACCACTAGAATCGCGAACACCACGATACCAACCGCGTAATTGCCGCCGACCAAGAAGTGACCGAACGACTCAATCACCTTACCCGCAGCGTCCGGGCCGGTGTGGCCTTCCATCAACACCACACGGGTCGATGCCACATTGAGTGACAGACGCAACAGGGTAGAAATCAGCAGCACAGTCGGAAATGCCGCGAAGTCGAGCGGCTTGAGCGTATTCATGCTGACCAGCAGCACCATGATCGCCATCGCGATATTGAAGGTGAACAGAATATCGAGCAGGAACGGCGGCAAGGGCAGCACCATCATCGCCAGTATCAATACGATCAGGATAGGACCTGCCATGCTGCGCAAGCCAAACCGCTTGAAAATATCTTGAAGTATGAGTAAGAAATTCATTTGCTACGCCCTTCCTTCCGAGTCCGCGCCAATCAGATTGGCCTTTTAGTAGAATCTATTATCGGAACTTCGGAAAAAAACGAGGGGAGGAATAGAAGGGGATTTATACGGCTATTTAAGCGGATGACGCGCGAATCGAGGGCGAGAGCAGTCCCGCCGCAACCACGACTCGCGACAATCTGCATACACTTACGCCCCCAATCCGCCCAATAGGGCGGGAGAAACAAAGCTTTTTCACCGTGCCGCAGCAAGCCCTATACCAGCAGCCATCACACGGCCTGCCACAACGGCGCTCTACGGAGTCATACTGATTTCAGCTTACGTGATCGCTGCATAGCGGTTTTCCTGTTTGTTTTATCGGTAATCCGATCTTTGTTCGGGTGCGTTTCAATTCAGCCTCACTCCGCCGCCAACTCGGGATTGGTGGTGTATGGGTCCAGTTCTTTCGGCACCGGCAATTCACCCGGCGCTTGCGGATAAGAACCGCCCACCGTCTTGTAACGCTTCAATTGGTAGACATAAGCCAGCACTTCGGCAACCGCGGTGTACAAGGCCTCGGGGATCGCCTGCCCCAGATCGGTGTGCTTATACAAAGCACGCGCCAAAGGTGGTGCTTCTAAAATAGGGATGTTGTTCTCTTTCGCGATCTCCTTGATCTTGGCCGCCATCAAGTGTGTACCCTTGGCCACCACGACCGGCGCACGCATGCCGTTTTCGCTGTAGCGCAACGCCACAGAGAAGTGGGTAGGGTTGGTCACCACCACATCGGCAGTCGGAATCTCGGCCATCATGCGGCGGCGGGCCATCTCGCGCTGCATACTGCGGATTTTGCCCTTGACCTGCGGATCGCCCTCGGTCTCTTTGGCTTCCTGACGCACTTCCTGCTTAGTCATCTTCAGCTTCTTGTTGTGCTCCCATAATTGGAAGGGCACATCCACCGCCACAATCAGCAACATGCCGCCCATAATGGCGGCAAAGCAGGCCCACATCACACTGCCCAGATGCGGGATAGACATAATCACCGGCTCGCTCACCAGCATCAAAACGTTTTCGCGGTTGTGCCAAACCACCCATGCACCGATGCCACCCACCACCACCGATTTGGCGATGGCCTTGAGCAACTCGACCAGACTATGGGTGGAAAACATGCGCCCGATACCCGCGACAGGATTGAGCTTGGAAAAATTCGGCATGAGGGGCTTGAAGGTGAACAGCCAGCCGTTCAGCAACAGCGGCGAGAAAGTAGCCACCCCCAGCAACAGCAGAAAGAACGGCAGAAATACCAGCAGCGTCGCCATAGATAACTCATGCAGATGCGGCATCAGCGATTCCGATTTAAAGACCAGGTCTGAATTCAAAGTCAGCCCCTCGCGAATCAGCTTAATCAGTTGCTGCGACAAGGAAGACCCCATCAACCACAGCCCAGCACCACCCGCCATCAACACGGCGAATGTGGAAAGCTCGCGCGAACGCGCGACCTGCCCCTCCTCACGCGCCTGGTCTAGGCGCCGCTGTGAGGGCTGTTCCGTTTTTTCTAGATCGCTGTCTTCTGATGCCATAACTGATTACTCCATTAGTCATGGCGATTATCCGGATGTCGCGTCAAAACAATCCGAGGAACAGGGCGGGATTTGTGGGGTATTTACTGAACGAGGTTCCGGTGCTCGGGCAAAGAGAAGCGCAACTTATCTTCATGAGCCCGAAACCTGACGCAAGGCTGCTAACGACCCATTTCGGTCATACAAGCTTCCTGATATCGGACGTTCAGAATATTTCGAGCTTGGCCCCTTTTGCTCACCAGTGCTCACCAGAGTAAAGATCAGCATATGCGGCAACTGCCAATTCAGCATCCGAAAAATATTCAGTTATTGTGCTCATTAGTTATCTCCCTCAAATTTGGCGAAAACTTGGTTCATTAGAATGCCTTCAGTCGCTTCAAGCCGGTCAGGACAGTGATATGCAGATGGTGCCCACGGCCCCGGCAAATCCCCCCCCCCTCTGTTGTACATCACAACCTCGCCCAGTAACTTCATATCGGATTTCCTTATGATTTTGATATGGTCGCGTCTCACGGAGGGTTCGCCTTTCTTGTAATAGTGAATATCCCATTTATAGATGTACGCTGGACCTAACGTATTCTCACCCTGCGTCGGTTTGTAGAAATTAATCTGCCCATACTTATTAAATTTCTCCGCTGGCAACCTCACGGTCTCATAAACCTTAATCCCCCCATCAATCGCGCACAGCCGTTTTACTTCGGCATCCAGCATGATCTGGCTCGGAGTCGCACATCCGGTGACGAGGGGGAGTAACAGTAGTAATGCGATGAAGGCTTTCATGCGGAAATCAAGGTAAATGTTGAGTGTCGCTTATTGGCCGTTCTCCGACCTTCGTGCTGAGATAATTACATGCCGATTGAGTGACCGCAATTGGCACACAACGGGCAGGAGATGCGGCAAAAAAATCAGTTGCCGCTCTCCGACTCCATAGCAAGGTGATAGTAGTTGAAGGCCGCTTCTTTTTTCTCCAGCTTTTCAGCCAGCTGCCCGAGTGCGCTGTAGGCTTCGCGGCTCGCACGCAGGCTGTTGCTTGCGTCGAGATAGCTTTGTGCTTTGCCCCACAAGCCCTGATACAGACACAACTTGCCCAGCGCGAGCAACAGGCAGGCATCGTCGGCATGCACCCGCAGCCAGCGTTCGGCCTGGTCAATTTGCGCGACGATGTCGTCGCCGTGACAATCGCCGTACAAGGCAACCAGATCACTGTCCCACTGTGCGTTCAGACTTTCCACCAGCAGCTTGGCCGCGCTCACTGAGTCATGCAGTTGCAGAAATGCCCGAGCTGCCACGGCGGCGATTTTGGGACGGCGTTTAAAATCTGAAGGGACGGACTTCCACAGACTGCGCAAGGAGGCGATGTCATGCATGGGCACGCGGAGTTTTTCCAGCCATGCCTGCTGACGCAGTTGCATCACCAGCGTCACGTCGATGGCATTGCGTTTTTCCAGTTGTGCCGCCACCTCCAGCACTGCATCCCAGTTTTTGGCCTGTTGTTGCGCCTTGAGTTCCAGAGTCAATGCGCCCACATGACGGCGCACTCCGGCCGCATCCAATTCTTTGAGTGAACTCAGCGCGGACTGCGGCTGTTTCTGGTCAAGCTGGAATTCCGTCTTGGCCATCAAACGCATCGTCGCCTCGCCCACCGCCTTGCCTTCGGCATCGGCCAGATAGGCATCGCGTTTGTCGAACTCGCGCAACTCATGCGCGGCACGCGCCGCAACGATGGGATTCAAACCCGACTTCTCGCCCAGCTCCATGGCGCGCACTGCCGCTTTTTCCGCCGCCGCATAACGCCCTTCAAAATAAGCCGTGAGCGCCTCCATCATGGCCGAGCGGCCTTTGGTCTGCGCGCGCGCTTCGCGAAACGCCTGCACATAAGCGGGCAGATGCAGGGCGGCGAGCAACAAGCGCACCGCCGCATAAACACACGCGAACAGACCGAGCAAAGACAACACAAACAGCGTGAGCGACATCTCGATACGGTAAGGCGGATACACCAGCTGCACATAACCGGGATTATGCGAGGCCAGCGTCAGCGCCACCGCGGCAGCAAAAAGCGCCAGCAACCAGACCAGAAACTTCATCGCGCGCCCTTCTCGTGCGTGACACGGTAATTGCGCACAGACTCCAGACTGCCGCCGATGTCGGGCAACTCGATATTGATATTGGACGCGAGCAGTTTTTGCAATGTCGCCACGGTCTGCGCGCCGTCTTTCGACTGCGCGTCAAAGTACAGGCGAGTCCACTCCTGTGCGGTTTTCAAATCGCGCTTGTAGCTTACTTCGTCATGCGACAACAGCGCGAGACGCGCGGACAGCAGACGTATCTTCAAGTTCTCCCGCAGGAAAAATGTCTGCGTCGGCGACAACAGCGGTAGCTCGCGTTTCTGTGTATTTTCGATGCGCACCAACTGTTTCGCCTCCTGCCACAGTTCGCGCCAGAAACGTTCCCAGCCGCTTTCAACCACAACAGGCTGCGGCAAGGGCAACGCTTCCTGAATACGGATGTCCTGTGCCAGCGGCAATGTATCGACCACAGTCACCAGACTATCCAGACGCAAATTGATTGCGGTCGTGTCGATGTTGGGCAGCGCGCGCAATTTGTCGATGTCCTGATTGATGGCTTTGCGCAAACCGGCCAGCGCAGGTCGGTCCAGATATTGCAAACGGCTGTCCGCATGCTGCATGGCGATCA
>JAGVIV010000327.1 GCA_020055845.1 Betaproteobacteria bacterium | reverse complement strand
TAAGTGCTGGTAGGCATTGGCGGTGGCGATGCGGCCGCGCGGGGTTCGGTGCAGATAGCCTTGCTGGATCAGATAGGGTTCCAGCACGTCTTCGATGGTGTCGCGTTCCTCGCCGATGGCGGCGGCGAGATTGTCCACGCCCACGGGGCCGCCGCCGAATTTTTCGATGACGGCGAGCAGCAGTTTTCTGTCCATCAAGTCCAGACCCAATGCATCCACATCCAGCATGACGAGTGCGGCATCGGCCACTTCGCGCGTGGCTTTGCCATCGGCGCGCACATCGGCATAGTCGCGCACGCGGCGCAACAGACGGTTGGAAATACGCGGTGTGCCGCGCGAGCGTTTGGCGATTTCCAGCGCGCCGTCGGGTGAGATGGGCAGCTCCAGCAATCCGGCAGAACGGGTGACAATGCGCTGCAATTCATCCGGCGTGTAGAACTCCAGCCGTGCCACGATGCCAAAGCGGTCGCGCAATGGATTGGTCAGCATGCCCGCGCGTGTGGTCGCGCCCACCAGCGTGAACGGCGGCAGGTCGAGCTTCACCGAGCGTGCCGCAGGTCCCTCGCCAATCATGATGTCAATCTGGTAATCCTCCAGCGCGGGGTAGAGGATCTCTTCCACCACGGGCGACAGGCGGTGTATCTCGTCGATGAACAACACATCGTTGGGTTCGAGATTGGTGAGCAGGGCGGCGAGGTCGCCCGCGCGCTCCAGCACAGGCCCCGAAGTCTGGCGAAGGTTCACGCCCATCTCGCGCGCGATGATGTGCGCCAATGTCGTCTTTCCCAAGCCCGGCGGGCCGAACAGCAGCACGTGGTCGAGCGGCTCTTTGCGCTTGCGCGCCGCCTCGATAAAAATTTCCAGTTGCCCGCGTATCTTTTCCTGCCCGACATATTCGTCCAGCAGCTTGGGGCGCAGTGCGCGTTCCAGTGCTTCCTCTTGCGGGGAGGCGGGCGCGGCGGAAATGACGCGCGGGGCGGAAGAGAGGTCGTCGTTGTGAATCATGCTTTGGATAATAACTTAAGTGGATTTATGATTTTGACAATAGCTTGAGAGCCTGGCGGATACCGTCGGAGACACCAATCTCTTTGGGTAATTGTTTGGCGGCCCAGTCGGCTTCTTTTTCGTTGTAGCCCAAAGCCAGCAAGGCATTTCCGATATCGTTGTTTGCGGAAGAATCAGCCGAGCCAGATGTCGCACTTGCACCGGTTATCGCGAACTTGCCTTGCAGTTCCAACAGCAGTCTCTCTGCGGTCTTTTTGCCCACGCCGGGTATCTTGGTGAGGCGGCCGACTTCCTTGTTGGCTACGGCGGCGGCGAGATCGACGAGACTCAGACCGGACAATACCGATAAGGCGAGTTTGGGACCGACACCGCTGATCTTGAGCAGTTGGCGGAATGCCAGACGCTCTTCGTTGCTGGCGAAACCGTAAAGCAGTTGCGCGTCCTCGCGCACCACGAAGTGCGTGTGCAGCACGACCTTTTCATGCAGCGCGGGCAGGTTGTAGAAGGTGCTCATCGGCACGTCCAATTCGTAGCCCACACCTTGCACATCCAGCAAAATTTGCGGCGGGTTCTTTTCCAATAATGTGCCGCTCAATCTTCCGATCATGTGTTTCCTTTGCTTAAAATGAGTGCCAGTGATAGTAATACGCCATGCGCCATCATCGCAGCGATGGTGATTTTGATCGCATCGGCCAAATATTGCGGTTGGGCGGCGTGGCGCAGTAACAGACGTGCTGCTGTTATGCTCAGTGGCAAAGCCAGCAAGGCGACTAAGGCCAAAGCAGGAAGCCAATGCAGCAGCACGCTCGCCACTAACCACGTATATGACAGTGCCACAATCAGCACATAACCCCAGCGGGCCTGTTGCACGGGCAATCGTGCCACCCAGTGCAGTTTGCCCGCTGCTGTGTCGGCAGTGCGGTCGGGGAACTGGTTGATGTAGAGCAGGTTGGCCGTGAGCAGGGCATAGGATAAGCCCGCGATGAACGGGGCTGCGGCAAAGCCTTTGCGCTGCACAAAATCAGTGCCGACCGTGATAGCAAGGAATCCTGCCGCCACACATATCTCACCCCAGCCCCGGCTGTTTAATTTGAACGGCGGCGCGGAATACGCCCAACCGATGAATAGCCCGGCAATGCCGATGTAGAGCAACTGCGGCGCGGAGTGCGACATCAGCCACAGTCCGGCTGCAGCGACACCCGCCAGTAAAATAAAACCGAAGTTGCGCGTTTGTATCAGGGTAAGCACGCCGTTCTGAATGAAGCGGCTGCCGCCCGTGAACGGGAAGATGCGTTCGGTGTTGCAGGCATCGGTGCCGTTGAGTCCGTCGTAGTAATCGTTGAGCACGTTGATGCCCGCATGTGCGACAAGCGCGAACAGCAGCGTGACGAGTGCAAGCGGAACGTCGAAGGCGAGAGCGTCATGCCATGCGAGCGCCAGTCCTATCAGGCACGACATCAGGCTGGCGGTGATAAATGCCGGACGGGTCGCGGCGAAATAACGCGCGAACGGGTTTGCTAATGCGGCAAGCGTCGGTTCCAGCGGTTGTGTTGTCATACCAGTCTCCCTCCTTTTACTCGAAAACCTTTGGTCGCTAAGGCACCCAAGCCCATGCCGCCGTGCGCGTGGCAGATGGCGCACGCCAGTGCATCCGCCGCATCCGGGCTGGGTGTGCCGGATAACTTCAGCAAACGCTGCACCATGGCCTGTACTTGTTCCTTGTTGGCATGGCCGTTGCCGACCACGGCCTGCTTTACTTGCAATGCGGTGTATTCGCCCACCGGCAGATTTGCCAGCACGGCCGCGCAGATGGCCGCGCCGCGTGCTTGTCCGAGTAGCAAAGTTGATTGCGGATTCACGTTCACGAACACTTTTTCTACGGCGACCTGTTGCGGCTGATGCTGCGCGATGACTTCACCCAATGAATTCAAAATGACTTTCAAACGATCCGGCAAGTCGCCGTCGGGTGTTTTGATGCAGCCGCTGGCGACGTAGTGCAGATGCTGTCCTTCTTTGTCGAGTACGCCAAATCCGGTGATACGCAGACCGGGGTCTATGCCCAAGATGCGGATTGAGGATTTAGGATTGAGGATTGAGTTGGCTGGCATGGTGTGTCAAGTAGTGCGCCACTCCCGAATCCGCGATCCCAAATCCTCAATCCTGAGATTCATTCTTCAATTACCGCCGTGGTATAGACTTCCTGCACATCGTCGCAGTCTTCCAGCGCATCCAGCAGTTTTTGCATCTTCACGGCATCGTCGCCGGTGAAAATCACTTCGCTGTCTGCTTTCATGGTGACTTCGCCCATCTCGGGCTTGAATCCGGCGGCTTCCAAACGCTGCTTGACCTCGATGAAATCATACGGGCCGGTGATGACTTCGATGCTGCCGTCGTCGTTGTTGATGATGTCTTCGGCACCGGCATTCAGGGCGACTTCCATGAGCGAGTCTTCATCCGTGCCGGGAGCGAAGATCATCTGTCCGCAATGTTTGAACATGAAGGCCACGGAGCCGTCGGTGCCGAGATTGCCGCCGTGTTTGGTGAAAGCATGGCGTACGTCGGCCACGGTGCGCGTCTTGTTGTCGGTCATGCAGTCGACCATCACCGCCGCACCGTTGATGCCGTATCCTTCGTAGCGCAGTTCCTGGTATTCCACACCGTCCAGTTCGCCGGAGCCGCGCTTGATGGCGCGTTCGACGTTGTCTTTGGGCATGTTTTGTTCGTAGGCTTTTTCCATCGCCAGACGCAGGCGCGGATTGCCGGTGGGGTCTCCGCCGCCGAGGCGGGCCGATACGGTTATCTCTTTGATCAGCCGGGTGAATATTTTTCCGCGTTTGGCATCCTGTTTTCCTTTGCGATGCTGGATATTCGCCCACTTACTATGACCTGCCATGTTGCTCTCCGTCGTCGTGCATGCTTGGTTCTGTGATGGTTTTCACGGGGTAAAACAGGCGCGATGGTATCATTTTTGGGCGGGCGAACCCACTATGGACAAAATGCGATAGCCGTTGTGCCGGACGTGTGTTGTGGATGGCTGGCGCGTGGTTTAGAATGCGCCCTCCAAAACCGAGCAAGAAGGTTCCCTGAGTGTCTGCGCAACCGCTGGTCGAAATTCGCGATGTCAATTTCTCTTACGACAGTCGTCCCATCCTGAAGGGTATCAATATGACTTTCCACAAGGGAAAAGTCATTGCCATTATGGGCGGGAGCGGCTGCGGGAAGACTACGCTGTTCCGTCTGATTGGCGGAGCTCTGAGGCCGACGCGGGGCGAGATAAAGATTGATGGGCAGGTGATGCACGAGCTGAACCAGCAGGAGCTGTATGCGATGCGCCGTAAGATGGGTGTGCTGTTTCAGTTCGGTGCGTTGTTCACCGACATGTCGGTCTACGATAATGTTGCTTTTCAGATGCGCGAACACACTGATCTACCCGAAGAGATGATTCACGATTTGGTGATGATGAAACTCAATGCGGTGGGTCTGCGCGGTACGCATGCCTTGATGCCCGCCGAGCTTTCCGGCGGGATGGCACGGCGCGTGGCATTGGCCCGTACCGTGGCACTGGATCCGATGCTGATTCTGTACGATGAGCCTTTCGCCGGGCTGGATCCGATCTCGCTCACCGTGGTGGGTAATTCCATTCGGCGTTTGAACAATGCGCTGGGGGCAACATCGGTGGTGGTTACCCATGATGTGCAGGAGTCGCTGAAGATCGTGGACTATATTTATTTCATCGCGGACGGTGTGATCGTGGCGGAAGGTACGCCGGACGAGATCAAGGCATCGGACAAGCCTTTCGTGCATCAGTTCGTGCACGGCGAGATGGATGGCCCGGTGCCTTTCCATTATCCGGGCAACGATTACAAACAAGATTTGGGAGTGCTTGCCTGATGCCTTTGGTGACAAGTGTGAAAAGGGTCGGGCACCGCGTGGTCGAGGCGGTATGGCGCATCGGTTATGCGTCGCGTTTTTTCGCGCTGATTCTGCTGCATTCCGGCCCCAGTTTTCGCCGTTTTAATCTGACTATCCGCGAGTTGTTCTTTACCGGTGTGATGTCTCTTATCATCATTCTTGTGGCGGGTTTGTTCGTGGGGGTGGTGCTGGGTCTGCAGGGTTATGAGACACTCAAAAGCTACGGTTCCGAATCGGCGCTGGGAACCTTGGTCGCGCTAAGCCTGGTACGTGAGCTGGGGCCTGTGCTTGCGGCATTGCTGTTTGCCAGCCGCGCGGGCTCGGCAATGACCGCGGAAATTGGATTGATGAAGGCCACCGAACAGATTGCCGCGATGGAGATGATGGCGGTTAACCCGATTGCGCGCGTGGTGGCACCGCGTTTCTGGGCGGGAGTAATCTCCATGCCTTTGCTGGCCGCGATGTTTTCGGCGATGGGCGTGTTCGGCGGTTATCTGGTGGGTGTGGTGTTCATCGGCGTGGACGAGGGTTCGTTCTGGTCGCAGATGCAGGGATCGGTGGATTTTCAGCATGACATTATGAACGGCGTGCTGAAGAGTTTTGTGTTCGGTGTGGCCGTGACGGTAATTTCTTTGTTCGAGGGCTTTGATGCACCCCCGACGGCGGAAGGAGTTTCGGGGGCGACCACGCGTACCGTGGTGCAATCATCTGTGGTGATTTTGTTGCTGGATGTTATTTTGACCGCAGTTATGTTTCGGGGGATTTGATATGGAACGGACCACATTGGATTTGTGGGTTGGGGCATTCGTCGTGGCCGGTTTGGCCGCGCTGGCGGTGTTGGCATTCAAAGTGGGAAATCTGAGTTCCTACAATGTGTCGGAGTCCTATCTGTTAAAGGCCAACTTTACCAACATTGGCGGACTCAAGCCGACAGCCTCGGTGAGAAGCGCGGGCGTGCTGATCGGACGGGTGACCGAGGTCAAGCTGAACGCTGAGCGTTACGAGGCGGAAGTGACCATGAGTATCGACAAACGCTACCAGTTTCCAAAGGACACCTTGATCAGCATCCTGACCTCCGGTTTGCTGGGGGAGCAATATATCGGTTTGAAGCCGGGTGGAGATGACGAAATGTTAAAGAACGGGGATGTGGTCAAACAGTCGCGTTCTGCCATGGTGCTGGAAGATCTTATCGGTCAGGTGGTGGCCGGTAAAGCCGAAGGTGCGAAATAAATTTTTTGGCGGGGGGTATATGAAAAGATACATCGCGAGCATATTGGTTTTGTCTTTGGCGGCGCTGGCGATGCCGGCGCGTGCCGATGCGGATGCACCGGACGTTTTGGTGGAGAACACCGTGCAAACGGTGATGACAACACTCAAACAGGAAAAGGACAGGAACAAGATCCAGTCTCTGGTGGACGAGAAGGTGCTGCCGTTGTTCGACTTCACCCTGATTACCCGGCGTGCGGTCGGCGGGGCATGGAAGACGGCCACTGCGGAACAGCAAAAAATACTGGTGAGCGAATTCAGGGATCTTTTGGTGCGCGTGTATATCACCAAGGCATTTACCAACATTGGTAATCGCACGGTGAAATTTGAGCCAAGCAAATATGCGGACGGCGAAGATCAAGTGACGGTGCAGACACGTGTTATCACGCCGGGAGAGGCATCTGTCTCGGTGGATTATGATCTGAAGAAAACGCCGGCCGGCTGGCGCGTGGTTGATCTGGCCGTCGCCGGGCCGCGTGTGGCACTGGACATTTACCGCAACCAGTTTCAGACCCCCTTGCAGCAGGGCGGAGTGGACGGTGTGATTAAATTTCTGATGGAAAAAAATCGCGCTCCTGATGTCAGAGGGACGGCGCTGGTGCACAAGGCGGATGCCAAGTAATGGGTGCTGATACGCATGTCGTGCAGGTGTCGGGTCGCCTGACACTGGAGACGGCGGTGGAGTTGTTCGGCAAGGGAGTGGTCTTGCCCGAGGGCGTGACGCAGGTGGTGGTGGATCTTGCCGGAGTTGGTGCGGTGGATTCTTCGGCGGTGAGTCTCATGCTGTCGTGGCTGCGCGCAGCTCAGCGTAAAAAAGTTCAGCTTTCCTTTGCGAATACCCCCGAAAATCTACTTAGCCTCGCGAGTCTTTACGGGGTGGACGACGCATTGCCTTTGCACGGCGCAAGCGTCTAACCCGATTCGTAGTCGTTGTCTGCGACGATAAATTAGGCCCCGGTTCCATTTATTAATAACTCAAACATTCATGCAAAAATTATCTATTCAAGGCGGCAATCCATTGCGGGGCGAAGTGCGTATTTCCGGTGCCAAGAATGCCGCATTGCCTATTATGTGTGCAAGCCTGTTGACGGCAGAGGTTCTGCGCCTGGATAACTTACCTGATCTGCACGATGTCGGCACCATGCGTAAGCTATTGCAGCAAATGGGGGTGGCTGCAGAACTGGAGACTGGCGCAATTACTTTCAAAGGCGACAAAATCGACAAATGGGAGGCTCCCTATGACATGGTGAAGACCATGCGTGCGGCGATTCTTGTGCTTGGGCCGCTGGTGGCTCGTTTCGGCGAAGCCAAAGTTTCCCTGCCCGGCGGCTGTGCCATCGGTTCGCGCCCGGTCGATCTGCACATCAAAGGCCTGCAGGCGATGGGGGCGGAAATCGCCATCGAGCATGGCTATATCCACGCCAAGGCCAAGCGTCTGAAAGGCGCTCGCATTTTCTTTGATATTGTCAGTGTCACCGGCACGGAAAATCTGATGATGGCGGCCGCCCTGGCAGACGGTGTGACCGTGCTGGAAAATGCCGCGCGCGAACCGGAAGTGGTGGATTTGGCCAATTGCTTGCGCGCGATGGGTGCCAAGATTTCAGGCGACGGCAGCGATGCCATTACCATCACCGGTGTGGAAAAACTGCACGGCGCGACACATCGCATCATGCCGGATCGTATCGAAAGCGGCACGTTCCTGGTGGCGGCAGCGGCAACGGGCGGCAGCATCACGCTGCGCGAAACGCGCGCCGATATTCTGGAAACGGTGCTGGAAAAACTGACCGAGGCGGGCGCAAAGATCAAAGTCGATGGCGACACCATTCATCTCGAAATGAGTGGACGCCCGAAATCGGTCAACGTGCGTACTGCACCGCATCCCGCATTCCCCACCGACATGCAGGCGCAGTTCATGGTGCTGAACTGCATTGCTGAGGGCAGCGCGATGGTGATCGAGACAATCTTCGAAAACCGCTTCATGCACGTGCAGGAACTGCGCCGTCTCGGCGCGCAAATCGACGTGGAGGGCAACACCTCAGTCGTGCGCGGCGTGGATCATTTGGAGGGCGCCACCGTGATGGCGACCGACCTGCGCGCTTCCGCCTGTCTGGTGATTGCCGGACTGGTGGCGCAAGGCGAGACCGTCATCGATCGTATCTACCATTTGGATCGCGGCTACGAGCATATTGAAAGCAAACTGTCGCAGCTCGGCGCGAACATTCGCCGTTTGAAGTAACAACAAATAGAACCTAACTACAGAGGCACAGAGAAACCCCAAATCAAAAGAACGAATCAGATGGTGGTTAATTTTTTGAATTTCTCTGTGTCTCTGTGCTGAATGTTTTTGAATTTAATTTTGGACTAAAACATGATCACCATCGCCTTATCCAAAGGCCGCATCTTTGAAGAAACTCTGCCCTTGCTGCAAGCGGCGGGCATCACCGCATTGGAAGACCCTGAATCTTCGCGCAAGCTCATTCTGCCGACCAACCGCGCTGATGTGCAGCTCATTATCGTGCGCGCTTCCGATGTGCCGACTTACGTGCAGTACGGTGCTGCCGATATGGGCGTGGCGGGCAAGGATGTGTTGAATGAGCACGGCGGCGAGGGCCTGTATCAGCCGCTGGATTTGAATATTGCCAAATGCCGCATGATGGTGGCGGTGCGCAATGATTTTGATTATGAGTCGGCGGTGAAGCAGGGGGCGCGTTTGCGTGTGGCGACCAAGTATGTGAAAACGGCACGCGAGCATTTTGCGTCCAAGGGTGTGCATGTGGACCTCATCAAGCTGTACGGTTCGATGGAGCTGGCGCCGCTGGTGGGGTTGTCGGATGCGATTGTTGATTTGGTGAGCAGCGGTGCAACCCTGAAAGCGAACAATCTGAAAGCGGTGGAAGAGATTGTGCAGATTTCGTCGCGTCTGGTGGTGAATCAGGCTTCGCTTAAGCTCAAGCGTGCAGCGATTCAGCCGATGCTGGATGCATTTGCCGGAGCTATAAAAAATTAAACCGTCATTCCCGCGAAGGCGGGAATCTAGCAAAAATAAAAATCCCGCGTAGCGGATAACGTGTTGTTGTCCCTCTACGCGGGGCTTGTTTAATTAACTGGATTCCCGCCTTCGCGGGAATGACGAACTAAATAGGTGATTTATGAACATTACCCGACTCTCAACCCGGCAAGCCGACTTTGATGCCAAGCTAAGCAAGTTGCTGGCTTTTGGAGAGACGGCCGACGAAAAATTGGAAGCAACGGTCGCCGCCATTCTGGCCGATGTGAAAAAGCGTGGCGATGATGCGGTGTTGGAATACACGCGCAAATTTGACCGTTTGCCATTGGCGAATGCGGCCGCGATGGAGTTGTCGTCCGCTGAACTTAAAGCCGCTTTTGACGGTTTGCCTGCCGATCAGCGTGGTGCGTTGGAACAAGCCGCGCAACGTGTGACTGCTTATCACCAGAAGCAGGTGCAAAGCTCGTGGAGTTATACCGAGGCGGACGGCACCATGCTCGGCCAGCAGATTACCCCCTTGGATCGCGTGGGCCTGTATGTGCCCGGTGGTAAGGCCGCTTATCCATCTTCAGTGCTGATGAATGCCTTGCCTGCCAAAGTCGCGGGCGTGGCGGAATTGATTATGGTGGTGCCCACGCCTGATGCGATCAAGAATCAGTTGGTGCTTGCTGCGGCATTTCTGTCGGGAGTGGATAGGGTGTTCACCATTGGCGGGGCGCAGGCGGTGGCGGCGCTGGCCTATGGTACGGCGAGCATCCCCAAAGTTGACAAAATTGTAGGGCCAGGCAATGCCTATGTGGCCGCCGCAAAGCGCCGGGTGTTTGGCGTGTGCGGTATCGACATGATTGCCGGGCCATCCGAAATA
Source organism: Betaproteobacteria bacterium (assembly GCA_020055845.1). Lineage (GTDB taxonomy): Bacteria > Pseudomonadota > Gammaproteobacteria > Burkholderiales > Gallionellaceae > PALSA-1006. The sequence continues at coordinate 982 of JAGVIV010000327.1, read as the reverse complement.
TTGGTGATCTGCGACGGGCAGACCAACCCGGACTGGGTGGCCATGGATTTGTTCTCTCAGGCAGAACACGACGAGTTGGCGCAGGCTATTTTGTTGTCGCCTGACGCGGCCTTTATTGAGGCGGTGGCAGCGAGTGCCGATAGGCTGCTGGGGCAGATGCCGCGCAAGGACATCATTAAAACTGCGCTTGAGAACCGTGGTGCGCTCATTCATGTGGCTGATCTGGAAGAGGCGTGCCGTATTAGCAACCGCATTGCACCTGAGCACTTGGAATTGTCGGTTGGCGATCCGCAGGCTTGGCTGCCCAAACTCAAACATGCCGGGGCGATCTTTATGGGGCGCTACACCTCGGAGTCGCTGGGCGATTATTGTGCGGGACCTAACCATGTGTTGCCGACATCGGGTACGGCGCGCTTCTCTTCGCCGTTGGGTGTTTACGATTTTCAAAAGCGCAGTAGCTTGATTCAAGTCTCAGCCCAGGGGGCCGGGAAGCTGGGGGCAATCGCTGCGACCCTGGCATTTGGCGAGGGTCTGCAGGCCCACGCGCAATCGGCGCTGTTTAGAAAGGGCTAGGTTTTCGCAGGTTCTTGGCTTTTTCGTTTTGTGCTGTCCCGGCGGCAGTGTTGTAAAGGTGGGGCCGAGCCGGGTCATTTCCCAGTATCGAAGTCGCTCCCCATCCGGGGATACATTCTCTTTGACAATAAGTTTGCGTATATGTATAGTCGCGGACTCGTTTTTGGAGGGGTGGCCGAGTGGTTAAAGGCATCAGACTGTAAATCTGACCTCTTAGAGTACGAAGGTTCGAATCCTTCCCCCTCCACCAGAATTTTTAAGTTTAAGTAGTTGGCTGGGTTTGTGGCAATCGCATGTTTGGGTTGCGATTGTTTGTTGGGAAAGCACGCGGGTGTAGCTCAATGGTAGAGCAGAAGTTTTCCAAACTTACGACGAGGGTTCGATTCCCTTCACCCGCTCCAGTTTGGTT
>JAGVIV010000333.1 GCA_020055845.1 Betaproteobacteria bacterium | reverse complement strand
TCAATAAATCACAAACCCAGCTCATCCCACATCTCATCCACTTTGGCTTTAACCTCGGCGCTCATCACGATAGGTGTACCCCATTCGCGTTGCGTTTCGCCCGGCCATTTGTTGGTGGCATCCAGTCCCATTTTGCCGCCCAGTCCCGATACCGGGCTGGCGAAATCAAGATAGTCGATTGGAGTGTTCTCGACCAGCAGTGTGTCGCGCACCGGATCCATGCGTGTGGTGATCGCCCACATGACCTCTTTCCAGTCGCGCACATTAATGTCGTCATCCACCACGATGATGAACTTGGTGTACATGAACTGGCGCAGGAAGCTCCAGATGCCGAACATCACGCGCTTGGCGTGTCCGGCATATTGCTTCTTGATGCTCACCACCGCCATGCGATAGCTACAGCCTTCCGGCGGCAGGTAGAAATCGGAAATTTCGGGAAATTGTTTTTGCAGCAGCGGCACAAACACTTCGTTGAGCGCCACACCCAGCATCGCCGGTTCGTCGGGCGGCTTGCCGGTGTAGGTGGAATGATAGATCGGGTTAGAGCGCATGGTAATGCGCTCTATAGTAAATACCGGAAACTTGTCCTGCTCGTTGTAATAGCCGGTGTGGTCGCCGTACGGCCCTTCGAGTGCGGTCTCGCCCGGATGGATTACGCCTTCCAGCACGATCTCGGCGGAAGCGGGTACTTGCAAGTCGTTGCCTAAACATTTTACCAACTCGGTTTTGCTGCCGCGTAACAAGCCGGCGAACTGGTATTCGGATAATGAATCGGGAACGGGTGTGACCGCACCAAGAATAGTTGCGGGATCGGCACCGATGACAACAGAGATCGGGAATGGTTGCCCCGGATTTTTTTGGCAAAAATCGCGGAAATCCAATGCGCCGCCGCGATGCGCCAGCCAGCGCATGATGACCTTGTTTGGGGCGAGCACCTGCTGGCGATAAATGCCGAGATTCTGGCGCGACTTATTCGGCCCGCGCGTGACCACCAGCCCCCAAGTGATGAGTGGCGCGACATCACCTGGCCAGCAATGCTGGATAGGCAGTTTGGAAAGATCGACATCGTTGCCTTCCCACACGATTTCCTGACACGGTGCGGACGACAGCACCTTGGGTGACATGGTGAGCACCTGCTTCAGGATAGGCCACTTATCCCAGGCATCCTTCAAGCCTTTGGGCGGTTCGGGCTCTTTGAGATAGGCGAGCAATTTACCGACTTCGCGCAATGCGCCGATATTTTCTTCTCCCATGCCCAGGGCTACCCGGCGCGGTGTGCCGAACAGATTAGCGAGTACCGGCATTTTGTGTCCGACCACATTCTCGAAAAGTAGGGCGGGGCCTTGGGTGCGTAATACGCGGTCGCAAATTTCCGTCATTTCCAGACGGGTAGAGACGGGCGCAGTAATGCGTTTCAGTTCGCCGATTTTTTCCAGTTGTGCGATGAAGTCGCGCAGGTCGTGATATTTCATGGTCGGGCTTATTCCGGGTAGAAACTGGTTTCGCCTTCGGGGCGTGTCTTGAATCGTTTATGCAGCCAGAAATATTGCTCCGGCATTTCGAGCACGCGCTGCTCGATAAATTCGTTCATGCGTCGCGCATCGGCGATGTCATCTCCGCTCGGGTAGTTCTCCCATGCGGGGTAAAAAGTCAGCACGTAACCCTCGCCGCCGGGCAGTAGGCGTGTGATGCTGGGAACGACTTTCGCCCCGGTCATCTGCGCGATGCGGGGTACTGATGTCATGGTCGCGGCGGGGATGCCGAAGAAGGGAATGAACGCGCCATCCCTGACCCCTTGATCTTGGTCGGGAGGATAGATGAAGGGCATGCCTTTGCGCATACCTTTGAGGATAGGACGCAAGCCCTCCTGGCGCGAATATAGATGCTGGTTGCGGAAGCGCGCGCGTTTTTGCAACAGCAATGCGGTTAGATACATGTTCTTCTGGTTCGCGTACATGCATACTGTGTCAGTGTTTTGCGCGATCCACTGTCCGCCGGCATCCATGCCGACGAAATGTGGAGTGAGCAAAATCGAAGGCTTATTTTTTATCGCTTCAAAGTGTTCTATACCCTCGACCCGGATCAATTGGCGAATATGTTCGGCGCTGCCCCACCACAATACGCTGCGCTCGATCAAGCCGCGGCAGAACATCTTAAAATGCTGTCTCAGCAATTGTTCACGCACTTCTGCAGACATGTCGGGAAAGCATAGTTTCAGGTTGGTCATACCCACTTCGCGGCGTTCGTTTGCCAAGGGATAGAGCAGTGCGCCGAGTCCGTTGCCGATGGCAACGATGATGCGGAAAGGCAGGAAATGGATCAGCCAAAAGATAAAAACACCGAGACGTGCCAGCATCATTGTTCCTCGGGTGTCGCAGGCGGCTGTACGCCGCGCGGGATTTTGTAACGGTTGTAACTCCACAGATACTGCTCCGGGCGGGAGAGTATCACCGTCTCTAGCGCTGAATTCATCTGCGGCGAGAGCGGATGTGTGGTGTCGAATAGCAGCGGTTCGATATACATGGTGTAACCCCGACCGTGAGCCAAACGCTCGACGTGGCACATCATGACAGGCGCTCCGCTGGTTTCAATCAGGCGTTCGATCAGGGTCATGGTGTAGGCTGGGCGCCCAAAGAAGAGCAGCCATTGTCCCTCGCCATTGCTTGGCACTTGGTCGGGCAAGATGCCGATGACTTCGCCGCGCTTGAGTGTTTTGAGCAGTTGGCGCACGCCACCCAGATCGGCGGCGGCCAATTTCATGTGGCCGCGTTCGCGGCCGGTGTGCATCAGTGCATCCAGTGCGGGGGAGCGCGGGCGGCGATACATACAGGTCATCGGCAGTCGTGCCGCAACATAGAGGCCGACTAACTCGAAGCAGCCAAAATGGGGAGTCAGCACAATCACGCCTTTGCCTTGCGCGCGCGCGGTTTCAATGTGCTCCCATCCGTAGCATTGTTTGACGCTGGCGGTCACCTCGTCCAGTGGACGCTGCCATATCCAAGCCAGCTCCATGACGCTCTTGCCCGCTTCTGCCACATTGGCGCGCAGGAGAGTGCGGAACTGGTCTTCTGGATAACCGTCTTTGCCTTGCTGGTATTCCAGCGCGTGTCCAAGGTTCTGGCGCAGCCGTTCCGCATAGGCTCCGGAGAATAAATAGGCGAGCCAGCCAAAGAGGCTGCCCATGCGATGTAGTGCCGGCAGCGGAAAATATGCCAAGCGTTTAAAGAGCCAAACTATCAAGAGGAAATATCCATAAAGCTGCCAAACCCGAAGTTTTTGTTATAATCCGCATCTTGTTAAACTATTTTAAGAGCGAGCGGAGTGCTATGAGCGAATATTTTTTTACGTCTGAATCTGTTTCCGAAGGACACCCAGACAAGGTCGCCGACCAAATTTCCGACGCTATTCTGGATGCTATTCTAGCCCAAGACCCGTATGCGCGTGTAGCGGCTGAGACTCTGGTCACCACCGGCCTGACCGTTCTGGCTGGTGAAATTACTACCACCGCACAAGTGAATTACGCCAAAGTCGCGCGTGAAACCATCCGCCGCATCGGCTACGACGACCCGAGCCTGCGCTTTGACGCGGACGGTTGCTCCGTGCATGTGTGCTACGGCACGCAAAGCCCGAACATCGCCCAAGGCGTGGATCGCGCTTCCGATGACTACCTGAACCAAGGTGCGGGCGACCAGGGCTTGATGTTCGGCTACGCTTGCAACGAAACAGATACCTTGATGCCGCTGCCGATTTATCTGTCGCACCGCATCGTTGAACGCCAAGCGCTGTTGCGCAAAGATGGTCGTTTGCCTTGGCTGCGCCCGGATGCGAAGAGTCAGGTCACCGTTAAATACCTGCACGGCAAGCCGCACAGTATCGACACCGTGGTGCTTTCCACTCAGCACTCACCCGAGTTCTCTTCACCGGAAAAACAAAAAGCACTGCATGAGGCCGTGATTGAAGACATCATCAAGCCGATGCTGCCGAAAGAACTCATCAAGGGCGAGATCAAATATTTGGTCAACCCGACCGGTTGTTTTGAAATCGGCGGCCCGCACGGCGATGCCGGCTTGACTGGTCGCAAAATTATTGTGGACACCTACGGTGGTGCAGCTCCTCACGGCGGCGGCGCATTCTCCGGTAAAGATCCATCCAAGGTTGACCGCTCGGCCGCTTATGCCGGTCGTTATGTGGCGAAAAATATCGTCGCCGCGGGCTTGGCCGACAAATGCCTGGTGCAAATCAGCTACGCTATTGGTGTGGCGCAACCGACCAGCATCATGGTTACCACCTACGGCACAGGTAAAGTCTCCGATGAGAAGATCACCGAGCTGGTGAAAAAGCATTTCGACCTGCGTCCCAAGGGCATCGTGCAGATGCTAAATCTGTTGCGTCCGATTTATCAGAACACTGCTGCCTATGGTCACTTCGGTCGCGAAGAGCCGGACTTCACTTGGGAGGCTACTGACAAGGCTGCCGCTCTGAAGGCAGACGCAGGACTGTAATTTCGTAGATTGAGTGGTAAAACAAAACGGCGCTTCAAGCGCCGTTTTGTTTTTGTTGCAGCTTGAGTAAAAAATCCACCATACCCATCACAATACTTCGATGATGTTTATTTAATCGGGCAACCTTCTCATTCAAGTCTCGCTGTGTTTTCTCATCTACACGCAAAGACTTTTTCGGCAGCGTCGCATCCACTTCCTCGCCATAGCGTAACCACACAGCCGAAACACCTAGCCACGCTGCCAGCACCTTAAGTTTTTCTTGTGTGGGGATAGATTCGCCAATCATCCATTTGCGTGCAGCGTGCAGCGTAACTGGTGCGCCAGTGTGTATGCGGTTAAATTCATTCGCCAATCGGGCAGAGGTGCAAGGCTGCATTCCTGCCTGCCCTAAAGCCAGTGCCAAGCGTTGGCTAAATGCTGTGCGTTCTTGTTCGGTCGTGATTCCCATACCGCAAGAGTAGTGTTCATTGACATTAACAGTCTGTAAGTTTATTTTTGACCATAAGTTAAATTGTGGATATATTGCGCCTGCAAAATTTACGTCTTAAAGAGAATTATCAAATCAATAGGGAAAAAAGAATGAAACATTTTTGGTTGCTAATTGGCGTAGCAGTAACGATGGTTTTGACTGGCTGTGCAAAAGTGCCTGATTGTGGTGATGAGAAAACTATCAAACTGACGAAAGAACTAATTTTCGAATCACTGCTCGGAGCAGAGGCGAAAAATTTATCAGATATGTTTAAAGTAGAGATCAGTGCAGTGCAAACGCTGTCTCACACAAAAGACCCTGAAAAATATAGCTGCAAAGCTAATATTAAAATTAGCGCAGATGGAAAAATGAATGAGCTATTTGGCAATTCAAGTGATGAATTGACTCGGATGTATAACCATAAGCTAACCGAGGCTGAAGTAGAAAAGCTTAAAAAATATGTTGCGTTTGCAGACGACATAGATCGGAAACAAACCAAAATAAATTTAAATGATGTTGAAGTAACTCTAGAAAAAGTGTTGCTAATACAATATTTCAAACGCGATATAAATTTGTACGCGAATGATCGAGACACTTTAATTGCTAAGGCTGCAACATTCTTAATGTTGAAAATAGCCTCCACTACTACAGAACTTTATGAGCCTAAAATTCTTGAATTTGTTTCGACCACGGCTCAACAAGATGGGAAAGCAGAGCATTTGGTAGAGATTAGAAAGCTATGGTCAAAGCCAAACCTATTACTTATTGAATTGGCAAAATTTGCCAAAACGTATATGCCACCAGTTGCGACAGCAAAACCAGTACAGCCAGCGCTAGCTGCTGAACCAACTCCAGTGGTAATTCCAAACGAACCAAGGCAAGAGGCAGCACAAAACACCACGTTACCAATATCTCCTAGTTTTGACTGTGCAAAAGCCACTAGCAATGCAGAAAAACTCATTTGTTCAAATGCAGAGTTGGCTACGAGTGATGCGGAATTATCGCGTGCCTACAAATCCGCGTTATCCAACCATCCAGACCAAGCAGACGCAATACGCACCGAACAAATCAATTGGCGCAAAAATATTCGCGATCAATGTGCAGACGTTAGCTGTATGTTGGATGCGTATCGCAATAGAAATACTTATTTAAACCAATAAGTAATTAACGCCGCAACTGCGGCGTTAATTTTGTCCAAAATTTAGGAGTCCAGATGAGTGTAGACGCGAAAGAGAAATTTTTGCTGAATCAAATTTTCAGCATGACACTTGGGGCAACGGTGCAACGTTCTTCGACATACCGAAAAAACAAAACTGAAAAAGATAGAGTTGATTTTTGTCGTGATTTACACACACTACTAATGGTTTTAGCTGAGCAGTATCGTGAAAAAGTGACAGAGGCTGAGCATCTGAAAAACATAAAGAGGCTAGCTGACGAGTTGACTCAAAAACATGCTGAGGTACTTTACGATAGACGCTTTCGGATTGGATCAGCACAGAAGGCTCTCAATCTCTACCTAAAGTATTTGTGGTGCATGGGGAGGGTTGTATTGCCGCCACATTGCCCCATCGACGGAATCGTGCTCGACAAATTAGCTAATGCTACAGATTACAAAAAAACTGCATGGACAAAGCTCGACTCCATAGCCGCATACGAGGAAATAATTTCTAAGGCAAAAGAGGTTGCTGGAAAGTTGCCGCTCCCAGAGTGGGAAATGCAGTTTTACAACGCAAACTGATGCAGTGTTTTGGGTTAGGGCGGAGCGGCAACGCTATTCATTGCCGCAATCAAAGGAAAAGTTATGGGAACTGAGAAAGTAAAAAATTTACCACTGGCCATCGGGTTGAACTTCTTGCTTCCTGGTGTCGGCTACATCTACATGGGGAAATGGTTTGTTGGAATATTTGCCTGCTTGCTCATCGTCAGCATTTATCTATCATCTGCACTTTTGCTGATAGTGCCAATATGGCTCACTATGAATGTCATCATGGCTATCGACATGCTCATTCTTTCGAAAAAGAACCAGAAAAAAATTGAGGAAGATTCCATGAAGAAGTGTTCGGCCTGTGCGGAACTGATCCAAAAAGAGGCTAAAGTTTGCAGGTTTTGTGGCGCAAAGCTCGATGAGGCAAATGCCTAACCTGATAATTAAAGTAGGGCTGCTAAGGCAGTCCTTCAACTTCACAGAGGGAACTTGATTGAGGGTTGGAGCCACTTTTAATCTTATAGCGTTATGCTGATGCGAGGCATTCAGTCGTGCAGGAAGTTCGTAAATTGAGCGAAATGAAAAGCCTCTTTCTAATCTCATAATCCTTTGTGTTAGAATCTCACCCGTAAACCGCCTTAGGGCGGTTTGTGTTTCATCCGGCACTGAGGAGCGTTGCGACAGGGATCCCCTGCTAGGCTCAGTTTTCCGGTCTGTTTTAACGACGCTCACCTAAATCCGTGCCGGACACGGGAGTGTGGTGAGCTGTCCTCCTCCCTCCGGTCATAACGTTCAACAGGAGAACACTATGACTAAAGACTATGTAATTGCAGACATCAACCTGGCCGCTTGGGGCCGCAAAGAAATCGCTATCGCCGAAACTGAAATGCCCGGCCTGATGGCAATCCGCGAGGAATTCGCAAAAACGCAACCGCTCAAAGGTGCGCGCATTACCGGCTCTCTGCACATGACCATCCAGACTGCCGTGCTGATCGAAACGTTGAAGGCACTCGGCGCTGAAATTCGCTGGGCTTCATGCAACATCTTCTCTACACAAGACCATGCAGCTGCCGCAATTGCAGCCGACGGCATTCCCGTGTTCGCCGTTAAAGGTGAAACGCTGACCGAATATTGGGACTACACACACCGCATTTTTGAATGGGCAGACGGTGGTTTGACCAACATGATTCTGGACGACGGCGGCGACGCTACATTGTTGTTGCATCTGGGCACCCGTGCCGAAAAAGACGCATCGCTGATCAGCAAGCCGACTTCCGAAGAAGAAACTTGTTTGTTCGCTTCGATCAAAGCCAAGTTGGCACAAGACAAGACCTGGTACTCCAAGCGTCTCGCTGCGGTGAAGGGCGTGACCGAAGAAACCACCACCGGCGTGCACCGTTTGTACCAAATGCATGCTCGCGGCGAACTCAAGTTCCCCGGCATCAACGTAAATGACTCCGTGACCAAGTCCAAGTTCGACAACCTGTACGGCTGCCGCGAATCGCTGGTTGACGGCATCAAGCGCGCCACCGACGTGATGATTGCGGGCAAGGTCGCCGTCATCGCCGGTTACGGCGACGTGGGCAAGGGTTCTGCACAAGCCATGCGCGCATTGTCCGCTCAAGTTTGGGTTACCGAAATCGACCCTATCTGCGCACTGCAAGCCGCAATGGAAGGTTACCGCGTCGTTACGATGGAATACGCCGCCGACAAGGCCGACATTTTCGTTACCACTACCGGCAACTTCCACGTCATCACCCATGACCACATGAAGGCGATGAAGAACAACGCCATCGTGTGCAATATCGGCCACTTCGACAACGAGATCGACGTTGCTTCTCTGGAAAAATACCAGTGGGAAGAAATCAAGCCGCAAGTCGACCACGTCATTTTCCCGGACGGCAAGCGCATCATCCTGCTGGCCAAGGGTCGTCTGGTGAACCTTGGTTGCGGTACCGGCCATCCTTCCTACGTGATGTCGTCTTCCTTCGCTAACCAGACTATCGCTCAAATCGAGCTGTGGACTGAATCAGTCAAGGGTAGCAACAAGTATCCAGTGGGCGTTTACACATTGCCCAAGCATCTGGACGAGAAGGTCGCACGTTTGCAACTGAAGACGCTGAACGCACAGCTGAGCGAATTGACCGACCAGCAAGCAGACTACATCAGCGTACCGAAGCAAGGCCCTTACAAGACCGAGCACTACCGCTACTAATCCACGCATTCCCTCCCCATGCATGGGGAGGGAATGTTGTTGGAAGTAAATGTATGATGATGCATAGGGGCGGGATTTTTCCGCCCCTCTTACCTTGGAAATA
>JAGVIV010000265.1 GCA_020055845.1 Betaproteobacteria bacterium | reverse complement strand
CTCGGCCACGCGCTTGTAGTCGCGGTTGAAAAAGGCGATGAAATTTTGCGCCAGATAATTCTTGTCGGTATCGTTGAGCGTACCCATAATGCCGAAGTCCAATGCAATATAGCGTCCATTGGCAGCCACCTGGATATTGCCGGGATGCATGTCCGCATGAAAGAAGCCATCGCGGAACACCTGCATATAGAATATTTCAACGCCGTCAGAAGCAAGCTTGGAAATGTTGATATTTGCGGCGCGCAACGCATCCATCTGGCTGATCGGGATGCCGTGCATACGTTCCATCACGATGACATTGGTATCGCACCAATCCCAATACATTTCCGGCACCAGCAACAAGTCCGACTTGGCGAAGTTGCGTTTTAACTGGCTGGCACAGGCCGCCTCGCGCATCAGATCAAGCTCGTCGTGCAGATATTTCTCAAACTCGGCCACGACCAATTTTGGCTTTAAACGTTTACCGTCCGCCCACCAGCGCTCCATCAGACCCGCACAGATGTCGAGCAAAGCCAGATCATGCTCGATGACATGCACGATACCGGGACGCAAAATTTTAACCGCGACCTCGCGTCCATCGGGTAGCACGGCAAAGTGCACTTGCGCAACTGAGGCGCTGGCGATGGGGATTTCGTCAAAGCTGCGGAAAACCTCAGACAGCTTTTTCTTGTAGGTAGTCTCCAGCACCGCTATCGCCTGTGCAGAAGGAAAGGGAGGAACCTGATCCTGCAGTTTGGCCAATTCATCGGCGATATCGATCGGCATCAAGTCGCGGCGCGTGGAAAGCATCTGCCCAAACTTAACAAAGATGGGCCCCAGGCTTTCCAATGCCAAGCGCAAACGCTCAGCTCGGGGGGCAGAAGTATTGCGAAAGAACAGCAGGATATTCAGCGGGGTTAGCAGCCAACTGGTGCGTTCATGCGCGAGGAGGAACTCATCCAAGCCGAAGCGCAGAACCACATAGAATATTTTGATTACTCGAAAAATACGCATCGCATTGAATTTCCGCTGTGTTGAAGACTGGCTTCAAATTGGTTTACAGTAATACTGCGGCTGAATTGTACCAAGCGTTGCGAAACGATAGCGCGGGTATTTAGCTCAAGACAAAAGAAAACGGCGCGATCAAATCGCGCCGTTTTCCGGTTGAAACCAAATGCCTGCTTAAGCGATCTGCTGAATACCGCTCAGCAGCCAGACAGCCTTGTCGTCTTTGGTGTTTTTTTGCACATGCCATACTTCGTCGAAGTTCTCGGGAGCGTTGTTGTTCTCACGCAGTTGTCCGCTCATACGCACGCTGGCAATAGCCGTATCGTGCTCTTGAGTGACTTCCAGCAACTCGGCATTTACCGTAACCACATCGGTCTTTTGCGCAGAATTGTCGCGCTCGCGAAATTGCATTGAGATTTCGGCAAACATTTCCGAGGTAGTGTATTCGCGGATATCGTCCAGATCCTTGCGGTCATTCGCGGCTTGCAAGCGAATGAACGAAGTTTTGGCGCTACGCAGGAAAGCCTCCACCGGGAAATCAGCCGGAATATTGCCGGCAACAGGAGCAACAGCGGCGACGCTTCCAGCCATAGGCTGCTGCGCTGGCTCAGACGAACCGCCATAAGGCGCTCCGGCTCCGGCATACTGCATTGCAGGCTGTTGTTGTTTCTTGCGGAACATCGAGATCAGCAACATGACCACTGCTCCTGCTGCCAAGGCCATCAAAATGCCGCCCATCGCGCCGCCTAATCCACCCAGGCCACCGCTGGCAAACAATGCGCCTAAACCAGCGCCAATTGCCAAACCGGCCAAAGGACCAAGCCATTTGTTACCGGCAGGTGCGGCAGCTGGAGCAGCCGTCGGCGCGGGTGCCGCCGCAGGGGCTTTCTGAGTTTGTTGCGGAGACATAGTGCGTTGCTTGCCGATGCTACTACCGCCCCCAAAACGTTTTGCTTCAGCAGTGGTTGCGAGCAACGAAAGGCTGGAAAGAACGATGGTCAATAACAACAAGAAACGTTTCATGTAATTCCTCAAAGTGGTTGATAAACTAATGCGCCGAATAATGCGCTCATGCTAGATGGTGACGATATTAAAAAATTCAATACCGGGCTTACGACAACCCCGGGCTTACGAAGTTCAATAAAGTCCCATTTAACGGATGTGCAAAGCGCAAGGCACTGGCATGCAGCATCAAACGCGGAGCGCTGGCGGCATCGCCATACAAGGCATCACCGAGAATCGGATGCCCGATAGCTGCCATGTGTACGCGCAATTGATGCGTGCGACCGGTGACGGGTTCCAGTTCAACACGGCTGGAATTAGTCGCAGCATCATATGCCACGCAGGTATAGCGCGTAAGTGAAGGCTTACCTGAGTCCATATCGATCTTGCGCAATGGGCGATTAGGCCAGTCCGCCACGATAGGGAGATTCACTTCTCCCGTCGCGGGGATAAGCTTGCCTGCCACTATGGCCACATAGCGCTTTTCCACCTCACGCTCACGAAACATCTGCGACAAGCGGCGCTGCATTTCTGCCCCGCGTGCAAACACCATCAAACCGGAAGTCGCCATATCCAGCCGGTGCACAACCAAAGCATCGGGAAATTTTTGCTGTAGACGCGACGAAAGACAATCCTGCTTGTCCTCTCCGCGCCCCGGCACAGCCAACAAGCCCTCCGGTTTGTTCACCACCAGCAAAGCTTCATCCACCAAGATCAACTCCAAGTTGCAGACAGGTGGCGAGTAAGCGGAAAGAGGAATGTTCAAATGTGCGACGAGTGGCGATTATTTCTTGGCGGGCGCTTGCCAAACATCTGTGATCGATTTTTGTCCCATGCTCTCGCCCAGAAACGGCAAACTATATATTTCCGAGAGCATACGCAGCACGGTGTAATGATTGATGCGCTGTGCCGACTTGCCCGGCTTCACCATCTCACCCACAAACATCGTGGCGACACGGTTACCTTCCGAACCATTGTCCTCGTCCCACGTCACGATCAGCAAACTGTTATGCGCCAGCGCCCATTGCGCATAACGTTCCATGTTCTGCGCTAGCCAAGCATCACCCTGCGCGATACTGCCATCGTGCATATCGTTGCGTTGATCGGGCATCACTAAAGTAACCGTGGCTAGCTTGGTAAGGTCTTGTGGAAATGCGCTGAACGGCAGATTGAACGCAGCCAACTCCTTCCAGTTCGCCACCGGATTATGTTTGCGCATGTAAGCGCCATACATACAGCCCGTATAACCTGCCTCCGGCATCGACTCGGAATAACTGGCGAAGCTCAAGCCCTTGCCGAGCAGTGCACCGCCCAGATTGTCCCCCTGCAAGTCCAGCGGACAAGCATTGCTGCTGATGCCGCGCGTAGTGCCGGAGAAAAGAGCCAAGTAGTTCGGCTGGCTCGGGTGCGTCACGCCAAACGCGTTGGTGAACAACACCCCGCGTTGTGCAAGCGCATTGATGTAAGACGCATCCTTGTTGCCGATGATTTGTGAGAACGACTTGTTTTCTTCCACCACGATGACGATATGATCGGGGCGTGGCAAAGTATCGGCAACAGCGCTGTGCGCTGCCAGCATCAATGCAACCAGAACGAAGCGCATCAAGCCTTCTTTACGAACTCAGTTTTCAACTGCATCGAGCCGATACCGTCGATCTTGCAGTCAATGTCATGGTCGCCATCCACTAGGCGTATGTTCTTTACCTTCGTGCCCACCTTCACCGTAGAAGACGAACCTTTCACCTTCAAATCCTTGATGACCGTGACCGAATCGCCATCGACCAGCACATTGCCGAACGCATCTTTGTATACGCGCTTCTGCTCGCCCGCGTCAGCAGGCGCATCTTTCGACCACTCGTGCGCACACTCGGGGCAGACATAGTTGTTGCCGTCTTCGTAGGTGAATTCGGAACTGCATTTGGGACATTTAGGTAAAGCACTCATAAAAATACTCCAATAAAAAAATCAAAAATTACGGTTAGTGATAATCCTCTTCACGCTGATGACGCACCGCAATGATGTCCACAGTTTCATTGTTTTCGATCTTGAACAATGCAACATAGCCAGTGCCGCCGAAAGGAATCAATAACTCGCGGACAAGAGAATTGTGCTCTTCGTCACTAGCCTTCCGGCATGAAAAAGGGAAGAACTCAAGAAGCTCTATCGCCTTGTAAATGGCTGTTTCGGCCTTTTCAGCAGTGCCAATATCCTGCTCCAGCAAAAAATCAAACAAGCGCATCAAATCATCTTCAGCCTCAAGCGTGAAGCGGATGCGATAACTCATTTTGCCGATTTCTTGCTGCGGGCTTTTTCTAATTTCGCACTGAGTTTGCTCAGCACTTTTTTCGCAGAGACATACTCTCCGCTCTCTTGGGCGGCGTTTAGCGAAGCAAGGCCTCGCGCAATGAATTCCTGCTGTGTCCGGCGAAATGCCACATTGCGGCGCAATGAGTCTTCAACAAAAGCAGAAAGTGATTCGCCCGGACGTAATATCTCTTCGGCGGCTTGGCGCAATTCGGGCTGTACGCGCAGCGCAGGCATAGTGGCAGTTTTCATGTGAGACCTCGTGCATTGCAAATGTGATGCATATCATCGTCGAAGTCGGGAGGAGATGCAAGAGCGGGCAGAAAGTAGGTCGGGTTAGCGCAGCGTAACCCGACATTTGCAGAATTTCGCAGTGTCGGGTTACAGCCTGCGGCCTAACGAGTAAGGTTAGATTGTGATCGCGAAGCGAGCCACAATCTGAACCGTTTGTTGGACAAGCCCGGTCTGGATGCGAGTTTCTTATATGGAAAT
>JAGVIV010000070.1 GCA_020055845.1 Betaproteobacteria bacterium | reverse complement strand
GGAAGGAATCTTGGTATGTATTTTGCGAAGATTCTTTGCCGTGCATGTAATGAAAAATTTCACTTTCTTCCCCAAAACTAACTGTAACTACATGATTATTAAAATGCACAAATGAACGAAATTGAAGTGTGTTATCGCGAAGTGGCATAAATTAACGCTATGATAATTAACAAAAATAATGAAATAAAATTTCCGTTATAACGTAAAATCGCGCCCCTGCTGGTTCCGCTCCGCTAAATTTCGCGCGCAATCATCAAACAATTTTGAATCACTAACGGGCTGGAACGAAGTCATGAGATTTTATAAATGGAATTTATTTGCGACCTGGGTACTGCTGCCGCAAGTGTTGGTGATGGGCTGGGTCGCATTTGCCGGACGTATGCTGCTGGAACTGGTCGGAGTGGATACCGTGGAGCACGGTATACCCGGGCGGCTGGTGGGCATGTTGCTGATGATAGGTCTGGTTGCGGTGATACAGATTATGCGCGGTACTTTGTGGCCGCTTGGGCTTGCCCAGGGCAAGGGTTTTGTGACGGGATACAGGCTTATGATGATGGCAAACGTACTGGCGGCATTGCTGTACAGTTTTGAACTCACATTTCCATTCTTTACCGATCACAATCTCATTATCCTGTTCTCCGGTTTTACCGATGCATTCGGTTACTGGGTGATGGCGATGTGGGCGATTAGTTTTTCTCTCATCTATCAATCTTCACTCCCTCAATCTGTAAAGACGAACTCCTGATGCCCTACATTACGCTGGATAAAGCCTCGCTGGCTTTCGGTCACGTTGCCCTGCTGGACCATGTGAATTTTCAACTCGACGAGAACGAGCGCGTCGGCCTGATCGGGCGCAACGGCGGCGGCAAGTCCAGCATGCTGCGTGTGCTCGGCGGGCAGCATGCGCTGGATGACGGCATTGTGTGGCGTCAGCCCGGTGTGCGTATTTGTTATGTGAGCCAGGAGCCGGTGCTGAATCCCGATTCCACGGTGTTCGACGCGGTGGCGGAAGGTCTGGGTGCGCTGCACCAGATCATCACCGACTACCATCATCTGTCGCATCAACTGGCCGAGCCGGATGCCGATTACGAAAAACTGCTGGAAGCCATGCAGCCGCTGCAAACCGCGCTCGAAGCGCAAAACGGCTGGGCGGTGCAGGCGCGCATCGAGACGGCGATTCAGCGTTTGGAGCTCAATCCCGAAGCACTGGTGGGCTCGCTGTCCGGCGGTGTGCGCAAGCGCGTGGCTTTGGCGCAGGCGCTGGTGGCCGAGCCGGAAGTGCTGATTCTCGACGAGCCGACCAACCACTTGGATTTCGCCTCCATCGAATGGCTGGAAGGACTGCTGAACAATTTTCGCGGCAGTGTCCTGTTCGTCACCCATGACCGGAAATTTCTGGACAATGTGACGACGCGCATCGTTGAATTGGATCGCGGTAAATTGGCAAGCTTCCCCGGCAACTTCACCGCTTATCAAAAACTGAAAGAGCAGATGCTGGCGGACGAGGCGGTGCACAGCGCCAAGTTCGACAAAGTGCTGGCTCAGGAAGAAGTGTGGATACGCCAGGGCATCAAGGCGCGCGGCGTGCGCAACGAAGGTCGCGTGCGGCGTTTGGAACAATTGCGTCGCGAACGTGCAGCACGGCGCGAAACCGTGGGCAAGGTCGAGTTGAATGTGGAGACGGGCGACCGCTCCGGCAAGTTGGTGGCGGAACTCAGCAATGTGAGCAAGACCTACGGCGAGCGCAAGATTATCAATGATTTTTCCTGCCGCATTCAGCGCGGCGACAAGATCGGTTTGCTCGGGCCGAACGGCGCGGGCAAGAGCACCTTGCTCAAAATTATTCTGGGCGAATTGGAGGCGGACAGCGGTGAAGTGAAGCTGGGAACCAAACTCAGCGTGGCTTATTTCGACCAGTTGCGTGCGCAACTCAACGAAGAAGCGACTCTGGCCGACACCATTAGTCAGGGTTCGGATTTCGTGGATATTGGCGGGCAGAAGAAACACGTCATCAGCTACCTCGGCGATTTTTTGTTTGCACCGGAACGTGCGCGTTCGCCGGTGAAGAGCTTGTCCGGTGGCGAACGCAACCGCCTGCTGCTGGCGCGGCTGTTCACTCGTCCAGCCAACGTGTTGGTGCTGGATGAACCGACCAACGACCTCGACATCGAAACGCTGGAATTGCTCGAAGAGCTGCTGGCGAACTACGACGGCACGCTATTCCTTGTGAGCCATGACCGTTCCTTCCTTGATAACGTGGTCACGCAAGTGATTGCCTTTGAGGGCGACGGCAATTTGAAAGAGTACGTCGGTGGCTACGAGGACTGGGTGCGCGTGAAGAAATATGAAGCCGCGCAAAGCGCGCAGCCGAAAGCGGCGGTTTCATCGTCCAAGCCTGCCGCAAAAGCGGATGCGCCCAAGGCTAAATCTTCCGGTAAGTTGAATTTCAAAGAACAGAAAGAGCTCGAAGAAATTCCGCGAAGCATCGAGAAACTGGAGCGCGAGCAGGAAGAGCTGGCTGCCGCATTGGGCGCGGGTGATTTGTACCGCGACAATCCTACGCATGCCAAGCAACTGCAAGAACGCGCGGCAGTGATCGAAGCCGAGTTGTTGCAATTGATGGCGCGCTGGGAGGCGCTGGAAGGGAAGTGATAAATCCCCTCGCCCGCTTGCGGGCGAAGGGAGCTCATGTGTGAAGATTGAAGAAGTCTGGCTCTCTACAACACCCACGCTACCCCGCCCAAAGCCCCGAAAAAAATCACCAGATTCATCCACGTCCAGATGGCGTAACGGCGGGCGAGTTTGTCCGGGGTAAGGTTGCTGATCAGGAACAGTCGCCCGTTGCCGGGGCGCACGAGGTAGTGGCTGTCTGGGATAGCACGCGCTTCACTCAGGCGTTTTTCGGCTTCGCGTTTGGCGGCACTGCGCGCCAATCCCCATTCCCGCATGTCGAGTTCGCCATTCCGGTCGAGGTCAAAACGGGCGTACAGTTCCGGCATGTTCATTTTCCATTCCGCGAGTACGGCTTTAATTTCGTCATTGGTCTTGCGTGTATGCGTGCCGCCACCTTCTGTCCTGAACTCTCCAATCGCATAAATCGTATCGATATTGAGCAGCTTCCATTCCGTGTAACGGTAATCGCCTTTCGTCCACGAGTCTTTGTGGCAGCTCACAATCTCTGCACCGTGTGGATCGACTACGCAGACGGCACTGCCGTCGTCGAGTAAAAAAGGTGTTGTACTTTCGCCATGACTTTCCGTGCGCCATTCGTTTTTGCCGTTTCGGCGTTCAATCTTGTAGCGACACCAGAGGCAGGGCAGTTGCGAGATTTGGCTGAGGACCGGTGTGGTATCGAAATAGTTTCCTTTGCCGATGAGTTCGACATAGCCCTGCGCGGCAGAAGCAATCTTGGATGTCGGTGTGCCCATGATCGTGCGCAAACGGTACAGCGCGGAAAACCAGGCGAGCAGGCTGATGAGCGCCATGATGCCCAAACACCACAGCCAGGCGGTGACGGTATGCAGGTGTATGCCGACCGCGAGCAGCAGCAGTTGCGCGCCGGAGGTGATGAGTTGTGCGTATTGCTTGCGTAGCGAGAGGAAAAAATCGCGGTCAATCAGCATGAAGGGGAGAGTCTCAAGAATTTTGGTTTTGCACGGTGGGCACATGAAACGTGCCCACCCTACGCCTTACTTAAACAGCGCCTTCATATCCACATCCGCTTTTTCCGCACTGGAAAATTCCAGCAGCGGCTTGCCGGTGAAGTTGAATATATTCGCAATGAGCACGGCGGGGAATTGTTCGATGCCGACGTTGTAGATGTTCACCGACTCGTTGTACAACTCACGCCTGTCGGCGATGCCGTTCTCCAGCCCGGTGATGCGGCTGAGTAATTGCGTGAAATGTTCGTTGGCTTTGAGTTCGGGATAGGCTTCCGCCACCGCGAAGATGCTGCCCAATCCCATGCGCAACATGTTTTCCGCTTTGCCCAGCGCTTCGATGTCCTGTCCTTCGCGCGCGGTCTGTACTTGCGAACGTGCCGCGATGACGCGCTGCAAGGTCTCCTGCTCGAACTGTTTGTACTGTTTGCACACCTCGACCAGCTTGGGCAGTTCGTCATGGCGCTGCTTGAGTAGCACGTCGATGTTAGCCCACGCTTTGGCGACACCGTGCTTGAGCTGTATCAGATTGTTGTACAGGCTGATAACGTAAATCAGCGTGACCACGGTGATGCCAAGCATGATGAGAGTAGTAGTCATGGTGTGTCTCCTGAATGTGAAAGGGTCTTTCGCGCATTCTAAACCAGCGCGGTGATTTGGTCGCCGGTGCAATTGCTCTTACAATGCCGCCTTGTCTTCGTTTTTTCAATCAAGATGACCCGAATCAAAATATGTGGCATCACCCGTGAGCAAGACCTGCAGGCCGTGGCAAGCTGCGGGGCGGATGCTATCGGTCTCGTGTTTTACGAGAAAAGCCCGCGCCATGTGACGCTGCCTCAAGCCTTGAAGTTGGCTCACGCTGTGCCGCCGTTCGTGACGGTGGTGGGCTTGTTCGTGAATCCGTCGGCGGAACTGGTGCGCGAGGTGTTGGCGCAGGTGTCGCTGGATGTGTTGCAGTTTCACGGGGAAGAAGCACCGGAGTTCTGTGCGCAATTCGGGCGGCCTTACCTCAAGGCAATCCGGGTAAGAGACGGCGTGGATTTGGTACAATGCGCGGCTCTGTATGCCGACGCACAGGGATTATTGTTGGATGCTTATGTCGAAGGCACGCACGGAGGAACTGGCGCAGTTTTCGAATGGTCTTTGATACCTGAAGCGTTGCGCCCTCGGATTATATTGTCTGGCGGCTTGGATTCGAGCAATGTAGGGGCTGCAATTTCAGTTGTACATCCTTACGCGGTAGATGTATCCAGCGGCTTGGAGGCTAGCAAGGGGATCAAGGATGCGGCGAAGGTCGCCGCATTTATCAACGAGGTTAAACGAGTAGATGCAAAGCAAACAGATGTATAACTATCCAGATAGCACAGGCCACTTCGAGCAATTCGGCGGCATCTACATGGCCGAAACGCTGATTCCCGCAGTGGAAGAATTGCGAGCGCAGTATTTGCGCTTCCGCGACGATCCCGAATTCAAGGCCGAGTTCGCCTACGAACTGAAGCACTACGTTGGTCGTCCCAGCCCGATCTATCACGCCAAGCGTTTGTCCGAGAGCTTGGGCGGCGCGCAGATTTATTTGAAACGTGAGGATCTAAACCATACCGGCGCGCACAAGATCAACAACGCCATCGGCCAAGCCTTGCTGGCAAAGCGCATGGGCAAGAAACGCGTGATCGCCGAAACCGGCGCGGGCATGCACGGCGTGGCGACGGCTACCGTGGCGGCGCGTTTCGGCATGGAGTGCATCGTGTACATGGGCGCGGAAGACATCCAGCGCCAGGCGCCCAACGTATTTCGCATGAAGCTGCTGGGTGCAACCGTGGTTCCAGTGGAGAGCGGTTCCAAAACGCTCAAAGATGCCTGCAACGAAGCCATTCGCGATTGGGTCACCAACGTGGAAAGCACGTTCTATATTTTCGGCACGGCGGCGGGCCCGCATCCTTACCCGATGATGGTGCGTGACTTCCAGTGTGTGATTGGCAACGAAGCCAAGGTGCAAATGCCCGAAATGATAGGCCGCCAGCCGGATGTAGTGATTGCCTGTGTGGGCGGCGGCTCCAATGCGATTGGCCTGTTCCATCCTTATATCGACGTGCCGAATGTGCAGATCATCGGCGTGGAAGCGGGCGGCTACGGTATCGCCAGCGGTAAACATGCCGCACCCTTGACCGGCAACGCCAAGGTCGGTGTGCTGCATGGCAATAAGGTTTACCTGATGCAGGACGAGAACGGCCAGATCATCGAGACGCACTCCATCTCCGCCGGACTAGATTACCCTGGTGTCGGCCCCGAGCATTGCCTGTTGAAAGACATCGGTCGCGCGCAATATGTCGCGATCAACGACGACGAAGCCATCGCCGCGTTCGACGCACTGTGCCGTTTCGAGGGCATCATTCCCGCGCTGGAATCCAGCCACGCACTGGCACACGCGATGAAGATCGCGCCGACCATGGATAAAAACAAAGTACTGCTGGTGAACCTCTCCGGTCGCGGCGACAAGGATATGAATACCGTGGCGAAGTTGAAGGGGATCACGCTATGAGCCGCATCGATACGACTTTCGACAAGCTCAAACAACAGCAGCGCAAAGCGCTCATCCCGTTCATCACCGCAGGTGATCCATCGCAGCAGCTCACCGTGCCGCTAATGCACGGGCTGGTGGCGGCGGGTGCGGACGTGCTCGAATTGGGCGTGCCATTCTCCGACCCGATGGCGGACGGCCCGGTGATTCAGCGCGCTTCCGAACGCGCACTCAAACACGGCATGTCGCTGCGCGGCGTGCTAGACATGGTGGCGGAATTCCGCAAGCAGGATGCAACGACTCCCGTGGTGCTGATGGGCTATGGCAATCCGATTGAGGCGATGGGCTGGGAAATATTTTCCCGGCGTTGCGCCGAAGTCGGCGTGGACGGTGTGTTGACCGTGGACTTCCCGCCGGAAGAAAGTCACGAAGCGTTCGAGCATCTGCAACGTCACAACATCGCGCCGATTTTTCTGCTGGCGCCGACCACCAACGAGGCGCGCATAGCCCAGGTCGCCAAGCTGGCGCGCGGTTATGTGTATTACGTGTCGCTCAAGGGCGTGACCGGTGCGGGCAATATTGACCTGTCGGCCATCGAACAAAAAATTCCGCAACTGCGCAAACACATCAAGCTGCCTATCGGCGTGGGCTTTGGCATTCGCGATGCGGCCACTGCCAACGCGGTATCTAAGCTGTGCGACGGCGTGGTGGTAGGTAGCCGTATCGTGCAGGAAGTTGAAAATTCAACTGAACAGAATGTCGTCGCCAACGTGGGCAAGTTGGTGAAAGAATTGCGCACTGCGCTGGATCAATAAAGAGGAGAGCACCATGAGCTGGTTCCAAAAACTGTTACCCCCGAAGATTAAACGCCGCGAAGATTCCGATATTAAAAAGAGCGTGCCGGACGGTTTGTGGCACAAGTGCCCGTCCTGCGAAGCGGTGCTGTACCACGCCGATCTGGAAAAGAACCACAGCGTCTGCCCTAAGTGCAACTACCATCACCGTGTCACCGCGCGTACCCGTCTCGGCTGGCTGCTGGATAGCGAAGGGCGTTTTGAGATCGGTGCGGAAGTGTTGCCTATCGACACTCTGAAATTCAAAGACCAGAAAAAATACAGCGACCGCCTGATTGAGGCCAAGAACAAAACCGGCGAAGACGATTCCGTGATTGTCATGCAAGGCAGCATTCACGCCGTGCCGGTGGTGGTGGCCTCTTTTGAGTTTGCTTTCATGGGCGGCTCTATGGGTTCGGTGGCGGGCGAGCGTTTTGTGCGCGGCGTGCAAGTCGCGTTGGAGCAGAAGTGCCCGTTTATCTGCTTCTCCGCCAGCGGCGGTGCGCGTATGCAGGAAGGCTTACTGTCGCTCATGCAGATGGCCAAGACCAGCGCCGCACTCACCCAGTTGAGCATGGAAAAGCTGCCCTTCATCTCCGTACTCACCGATCCCACTATGGGCGGGGTGTCGGCGAGCTTCGCCTTTTTGGGTGATGTGGTCATCGCCGAACCCGGCGCGCTGATCGGCTTCGCCGGTGCGCGCGTGATCGAGCAGACCGTGCGCGAGACCTTGCCGGAGGGCTTCCAACGTGCCGAGTTCCTGCTGGAACACGGTGCGGTAGACATGATTATCGACCGCCGCCAAATGCGCGACCAACTCGCGACCTTGATTACCTTGCTGACCAAGCAGCCTGCGGTGGTCAAGCTGGAAGCGGCCTAAGGTTTAGCCTGATAGGGTGGGTACGCCGTTGTGCCCGCAAGGGATAGGCCGTGGCTGTAAGGGTATAAATCCCAACAGCACACGTTCTGCTTCCGCGGTAACAGCATCGTGCAGGGAATGCTAACCGCGTGGGCTAACGCTGAAGCTGTTTGCCCACGTTACGAAAACCGGAGCAGCTGAATGAATACCTAGGTGCATTCTCTGCCCTGGAGTGTGCAAGTAAGATAAATGACGATACCTACAACCTTAGCCGACTGGCTAAGCTACCTCGAATCCCTGCATCCCAAAACCATAGCGCTCGGCTTGGAGCGCGTGGCGCAGGTCAAACAACGTCTGAATCTTCAACCGCAATTTCCGGTCATCATCGTTGGTGGTACCAACGGCAAAGGCTCGGTATGCGCGATGCTGGAGAGCATCCTGCATGCCGGTGGATACCGCACGGGTTGTTACACCTCGCCGCATTTGCTGGACTATAACGAGCGGGTGCGTGTCAGCAAACACCCGGCGAATGATATGGAGCTGTGTGCCGCGTTTAAGAAAATTGAAAATGTGCGCGGAGATATTCCGCTCACGTATTTTGAATTCGGCACGCTGGCGGCGATGCAAATGTTCCTAGAGCAAAAGGTCGATGTCGCTATTCTTGAAGTGGGCTTGGGCGGCAGGCTGGATGCGGTGAATGTGTTCGATGCGGACGTTGCCGTGGTGACGAGTATCGACATCGACCATACGGATTATCTGGGCGATACGCGCGAGCAGATCGCGTTCGAGAAGGCGGGCATCTTCCGTGCGGGCAAGGTGGCGGTATTCGGCGATGCCGATGTGCCGCAGGCGATACGTACTGAGGCTGAAAGAATCGGCGCGGAGCTTTGGTGTCTAGGCAGTGAGTTTGGCTATGAACTTCCAGTTCCCGCAAGCGCGGGAGGGGAGCAGATTCAGGGGCAGTGGAATTATTTCGGTAAAAAGAAAGGGCGCAGCGCCTTGCCTTTACCCGCGTTGCGTGGTGCTTATCAGTTGAACAATGCGAGTAGTGTGCTGGCGGTGCTGGATGTGTTGAAAGGGCGTTTGCCGGTCAGCATGGATGCGGTGCGGCGCGGGCTGGTGGAGGTGACTTTGCCCGCGCGTTTCCAGATGGTGCCGGGCAAACCGACCTTGATTCTCGATGTGGCGCATAACCCGCATGCGGCGCGCTCGCTGGCGCAGAATCTGGCGGCCTTGCTTCCGTGTCCCAAGACCTATGCGGTGATCGCCATGCTTAAAGACAAGGACATGGCGGGGGTGG